>NZ_JBAFWY010000001.1:0-420766 GCF_036576165.1 Bartonella rhinolophi | reverse complement strand
ATTCTATAGTCGAAAAAGAGGAATGTGAAAATGAAATCAATCATTTCTACAATTTTGATTGCAAGTCTTTTATCGGCTTGTCTAGTGGCTCCAAAACCAAAACAACCCAATAATCAGAATCGAGTACCCGTGAATAAAACAATTCCTGTCGAAATTCAGCGAGGAGCAATATGAAAAAAAAAGAAGCTAAGCCCGTAAAAGCTGAGGTTTAGTTTGGAACGGAAACTCATCAATGAATTTATAAAGTCAACGGCAATTTAATTATAATTACCAATTTTTCTATCATAAGTAAAATATGAGAGGTAAAAAGATGAGAAAATTGATTGTTACAACAGTAATGATTGCAGCTTTTGGAGCGTCAAATTTAATAGTAAGCAATGCAGCTACTGCAGGCGATAGCCGTAGTTTGTCCACACAAAATGCACATCAACAGAGCTCATCCCTAAAAGTATTTAAAAATGACTTAGAGATAATTGAAAACTATCCTGTAACTCTGACTGCAGAACAAGAGATAGAGCTTCTTGAAAAAGCGATTTCCGGAGAATCTGACTCTACTCTCAAAACTCAATATACTGATCGGCTGAACAAGCGGTACACGGAATTAAATTCATATGACGTGGGAGATAACGGTTTTTTTTTAAAAAATCCACAACATATTTATGATAAAAACAAACGAGATAAGCGGATGAATTTTGATGTCTCATTGAAATTCAAAGAAATTGAAAATAAGGAAGATTATTTTAACAAAAATAATAAACAGAAAACAAAACGATCTGTCCATACTGTACGCGAAATTATTAATGAACGTAACCACGACATGGTGATTAGTGATAAAGCTTTAAGCTTACATGTTTTTGAGGGTATAATGGCTCGTTATAACGAGATTACAGGAGCATTAAACACTATTGCAAAAAAAGATATAAAAGATACAGATCTTGCCAAGATGCAAATACAACTCAATGGTGAATTAGCCATGATACAGAATGAAGCTACGAAATTGCAAATGGTAGCGCATCTACGCAATGCAGAAAAGACACTTATCAAGCAGCTGAAATTCAATCGTAATGCGGAAATTCTGAACCGTAAAAATACAAAAATGCCTAGAATACGGTATTCACAATAAAGTTTTTTATGACCAATATTGCTTATGCAAGCAATTTTCTTTGCTCGCATAAGCAAAAGATCGATGCACAATATTCAGTGCTATCTCAATAATTTAAAGAAATGATACTGAAAGTGTAATTTGCCCTAAACACCTTTGATGGAAAAGAATGTGTAGTAAATTGTATATTAAACACGAAATACATCGGTGTTCTAAAATAATGAAAATTTGTTAAAGAGAAATATCATGACTTTCCAAATGTTTACACAACTTTTCGATACAATTGATGATATAACAAAAACATATATTACGGATTTTTCATCAAACACAATTGCTACAATTACGCCCTTCGTATCAATCGGTCTCACCATCTCTTTTATCATATATGGATGGCTCATTATGTGCGGTGCAATAGATATGCCGCTCGCTGGATTCATGAACCGCTGTCTACGGGTGAGCATTATTACTTCCATTGCACTCACTGCAGGATTGTACCAAAGTGATATTGCTAATATTTTAAAAGAACTACCTGATGCATTGTCAAGTACATTTACAAATAACTCAAAAATAGAAACAAAAGCATTAATTGATAAAGTAGCTGATAAAGGACTTAAATTTGCAAGTGACGCTTTTGAAGAAGCTGCTTTCTTGAATGCCGATGGGCTCCTTTACGGGATCTTCGGTATCCTTATCCTACTTGCAACAAGTTTCCTCGTGGCAATTAGTGGCGCATTTCTTCTTTTAATAAAAATCGCTCTCATACTGCTCCTCGGACTTGGACCTTTTTTCATTCTTGCTTTGCTCTGGCAACCAACTTATCGTTTCTTCCAACAATGGGCAGCCCAATTACTAAGCTATACAATTCTTACGATACTCCTAACCTCCATACTTGGTCTTATAATGGGTATTTTTGCAAATTATATGGAAGATCTGAAATTTGACGGCGAACAAAATGTCAGTTACGCACTCGGTGGTGCCATCACCTTATCCATTATTTTCATCGTATTGTTGATAAAACTATCAAGCATCGCAAGCGCCTTGGCAAAAGGCATCACATTTGGACACTTATGGAAACCAAAACAGTAAAAAATAATATCCTATAACAATCGTGTCATTAAATGACAAAAATGTCTCGTAATGCGAAAAATAATAAATTATATTTGCGTTATAGTTGAATTTATGACTATAAAATAAATTAAAAAATAGAAATAATTACAAGTTATATATTTTATAATCAAAATTGAAATTATAATAAAAAAGTGATAAGCTGATATTCTATAGTCGAAAAAGAGGAATGTGAAAATGAAATCAATCATTTCTACAATTTTGATTGCAAGTCTTTTATCGGCTTGTCTAGTGGCTCCAAAACCAAAACAACCCAATAATCAGAATCGAGTACACGTGAATAAAACAATTCCTGTCGAAATTCAGCGAGGAGCAATATGAAAAAAAAAGAAGCTAAGCCCGTGAAGGCCGAACAACTGAAAAGTTATTATGAAGAAAGTCGAGGTTTGGAACGGGAACTCATCAATGAATTTATAAGATCGCGCAAGATAGCATGGCGAGTGGCAGGCTTTTTTGGCATTCTAGGACTTTTGGGTATGGCGTGTGGAGTAGTTGGCTTTTCTCAACCAGCTCCCATTCCTTTAGTGTTACGCGTTGATAATGCTACTGGCGCTGTTGATGTTGTCTCAGTAATGCGCGAGCATGAAACGAGCTACGGTGAAGTTGTAGATAGATATTGGCTTAATCAATATGTGCTAAACCGTGAAAACTATGATTATAACACCATCCAGTTAAATTATGATACTACAGCGCTTTTAAGTGCGCCAACAGTTCAACAAGAATTTTATAAAATCTATGATGGTGAGAATGCGCGCGACAAAATACTTTCTAACAAAATACGTATAACAGTTAAAGTACGCTCAATCCAGCCAGATGGTCAGGGACACGCAACTGTGCGTTTCACAACCCAACAGTACAATAATGACGGCACACCTGCTGGAGAACAGCAGCACCAAATTGCAACGATTGGTTATACTTATGTTGGTGCACCAATGAACTCATCTGATCGATTACTTAACCCTCTTGGTTTTCAAATTACAAGCTACCGCACTGAATCGGAAATACTTTTAAATTGAGGAATTGATTATTATGAAGAAACTTGTGTTTGTTGTTTTACTATCCTCACTTTATACAATACCTGTGCAGGCGCTTAAAACTCCATATCATTCGCAATATGATCACCGTGTTCGCTACGTGACTTACAACTTAGATGATGTTGTTCAAATTGAAACCGTTCTCGGTGTAGCAACACACATCATCCTTGAAGAAGGTGAGCAATATATCACCCACGCTTTCGGTGATTCTGAAGCTTATGCCTTTGCGCATAAGGGACGGCATATCTTTATTAAACCCAAAGCAGATTTTGCTAATACTAACCTCATCATTGTGACTGATAAACGCAGTTACAAATTCCGATTACAGTTTCGCAATGATCGTGCCGGAGCTACTTATGAATTGGCTTTCCATTATCCCGATACCGATACCCAAAAATTACAGGGAGACACCAAAAATTCTGCCATTGAGCGCGGTTTTCATCAAGGAGTAAAGGGATATAATCTTAGCTATACCATGAGTGGTCATCAAGATATTGCACCAATAAACGTTTGGGACAACGGACGTATTACCTACTTTAAATTTCCCACTAATATGGACATGCCATCAATTTACGTGGTGGATTCTGAAGGAAATGAAAGCTTAATACCACGTACTATCGTAGGCAATGCCAATGATATCATTGCTGTTCACAAGGTAAATCCTACATGGTTCATACGGCTTGGCAAACGCGTTTTAGCCGTCTTCAATGAAGCTTATGACCCCAATGGTATACCAAACACAACTGGAACAGTGTCTTCGATGGTTCATCGTATCAATAAAGGAGGAAAATGATGTTCGACAATAAGAAAGGAGATGAAATTAACACAGGCGCAACGCTGGATGATGTCGAGCAAAAACAGATTGAAGGCGCTTATGGTAGCTCCGAACTTAGATTGGAACGTCGTCCAATGATTCCTGGTATGCGTGTATTATTAATAGTGGGATTTATTGCCATAATAATAATATCAGCTGCACTCTCTTGGAGAGCGTTTAAAATGCGCAACACCGTAAAGGTTGAGGAAGAAAAACCGCAACAAACGGTGCAACAAGTTATACCCAGCTATACCCCACCAATCGAAGAAAAACCAAAAGTTATAGAAGAGCCAGAACGGTTAACACAGACAGAAGAAGAAGAGGAAACACGCACTCTTCCATCGTCTTTGGCACAACTTCTTCAAACAACTCTTCCACCACAATTGCTACAAGATTCTGAAGAGTTTGCACATAAACGCATGTTAAGCTCGGCTCTTACTAGCGGTGACAGTAGTGAAAGCTCTTCAGATAACTCAAAAAATAATGCATCGAATGACAGGGATACCAGCACATTATCAGACAAATTACAGCCTATACGACTGAATCGATCATATGCAGCTCAATTGCGTAACCGCGATCTATTGATCACGCAAGGAACGCAGATAGATTGCACACTGGAAACAAGAATCATCACAACACAGCCAGGAATGACCACATGTTATTTAACACGTGATGTTTATTCTACAAGCGGTCGGGTTGTGCTGCTAGATCGTGGTTCCAAAGTTGTCGGGCTTTATCAAGGTGGACTACAACAAGGTCAAGCACGTATTTTCGTGCAATGGTTGCGTGTTGAAACACCTTCTGGTGTTATCGTAAATCTTGATTCACCTGGCACTGGCTCACTTGGAGAATCTGGTGTCGGCGGTTGGGTTGATGGACATTTTTGGGAGCGCTTTAGTGGTGCAATCATGATTAGCATAATCGGTAATTTTGGAGAATGGGTAAAGAACAAAGTTAATAAGGACAAGCCTCAAGATAGGCCGCAATCTCACGATTTTCAGAATGCTGAATCGATGGTTACAGATGTTCTTCAAAATTCAATAAACATTCCACCAACACTTTACAAAAATCAAGGCGAAAGAGTGAATATTCTTGTTGCTCGTGATCTGGATTTCAGTGATGTCTACAGCCTTACCACACGCTAGTTATATACAGAAAGATCAAGCAGTTGCACAACTTCTGCAGCCGCTTGATCACTTTTTAGAAGATCCGAAAATTACTGAATTATCAATCTGTCGCCCTTGTGAAATATGGACAAAAAGCTTTGAAGGCTGGCAGATGCATAGTGCCCCAGAGCTAACAATCTCTTTTTTACAGACACTGATTACAGCCATTATTGTTTATAATGGTATGGCTCCAAAAAGCATTAATTATGTATTGTTGCCTGGAGGACAGCGTGGTACAATTGTACAAACACCAGCTGTCCTTAATGGTGCACTATCCTTTATGATTCGTAAACATTCCCTTATAGTCAAAACATTAGAGGAGCTTAATATTGAAGGCGCATTCGATAATTTTACCGATGTAAGTTTCAATAAGCCTTCAGAAAAAGAAGCAAATAATCTGTTATTGAAGCAGGATTTTACGCGATTAGAGCCATTTGAAGTTCAACTACTGCAACTCAAACGCGATGGCAAAATTCTCAATTTTTTAGAAAAATGCATACTTCATAAACGTAACATCATCATTGCAGGCAAAACAGGATCAGGTAAAACTACATTTGCACGCTCTTTGATCGAAAAAGTTCCCGTAAAAGAACGTATTATCACGATTGAAGATGTCCACGAGCTTTTTCTTCCGAATCATCCCAATCATGTGCATATGATTTATGGTAGCGGTGCAGGTCGCGTTTCAGCTGATGAATGCTTAGATGCGTGTATGCGTCAATCGCCTGACCGCATCTTTCTCGCTGAGCTGCGTGGCAACGAAACATGGGAGTATCTTAACTCGCTCAACACTGGGCACCCTGGATCAATTACAACAACGCACGCAAATAATGCGTTACAAACATTTGAACGATGTGCCACACTTATCAAAAGATCAGAAGTTGGACGTCAACTTGACTTACAAATGATAAAGCAAGTACTTTATACTACAATTGATGTGGTGTTGTTCTTCAAAGACCGAAAACTTTCTGAAGTTTTTTACGACCCGATTTTTTCTAAATCGAAAATAGCTTAAAACGAGCGTTGCTTTTCGATACCAATAAAAGCCGTGATAAATGTTCACGGACTTTTATTTAAATTAAATTTTAAAATAATTTCCTTATCTCTCTTGCCTCTCTGATAAATTTTTAGCATTTATGCAGTATAGCAATACGAGAAGTGCTAACGGAAAAAATGAGATAAAGACATTTTTCAAAACGAAAGAATGAAAATTATAGGCTTAGCATAGCAAAAATTTCTATTTCCTGCAGAATCTTCATCCACACAATTTTATCAAGATGACTCAAAATCTTTACGACATCCAAACTTGTTTAAGTAGATACCAATGCAACTTTTTATCTACATGAAAAATGCATATTTCTCTCATCAACCATCTATTATCTCACAGAGTAAAAAGCACGTCTTTAATTCAATGAAAGCCACTTTTTAATCCCCATAAAAATCAACTAAAATTTTTATGGAAATTTAATCTGTATCACAGCTAAAAAGAGTACAAAAAGCATATAAAACAACTTACAGCTTTCCATCTGCTCCTCACATTAGCCAATAAAATTTTAAAGACGGCGTTCAACCATAAGCTTTTTAATCTCAGCAATTGCTTTCGCTGGATTTAAACCCTTTGGACAAGTTTGCGCACAATTCATAATTGTATGGCATCGATAGAGTCGAAAAGGATCCTCTAAATTATCAAGACGCTCACCACACATTTCATCACGTGAATCAGCAATCCAACGATAAGCTTGGAGCAAAATAGCTGGTCCTAAATAACGATCACCATTCCACCAATAGCTCGGACATGATGTCTGGCAGCATGCACATAAAATACACTCATAAAGACCATCGATTTTTTGGCGGTCGGAATAACTTTGCAACCATTCTTTTGCAGGTTCAGGTGAAACGGTTTGCAACCAAGGCTCAATTACACGGTGCTGCGCATAAAAATGCTTTAAATCAGGAACCAAATCTTTAACAATCGGCATAGAAGGAAGAGGATACACCTTAATTGGATGCTTCACATCATCCATACCTTTTGTACAAGCCAAGGTATTTGTTCCATCAATATTCATTGCACAAGAACCACAAATACCTTCACGGCACGATCGGCGAAGTGTCAAAGTTGGATCAATATGATTTTTGATAAATAAAAGACCATCAAGAATCATCGGACCGCAAGCTGAACGATCTACATAATAGGTATCAAGATGAGGATTTTCTTCATCATCGGGAGACCAACGATACACATGAAATTCCGTCAGCTTTGTAGCGCCTTCAGGCTTAGGCCAAACTTTTCCAGCTTTAACTTGAGAATTTTTGGGAAGTTTAATTTGTACCATAATTTATTCTCCCCTTAGTAAACACGTTTTTTAGGCGCAATGCGCTTTAAATCGATCCCACCATCTTCTTCAGATGTTAATGGATCAACATGAACAGGTCGATATGACAATGTCACTTTACCATCTTTTGATAAACGTGAAAGCGTATGATGACGCCAATTTTTATCGTCACGTTCTGGATAGTCTTCACGTGCGTGAGCACCTCGGCTCTCCAAACGTGCTTCTGCAGAATAAACAGTATTAATTGCATTAATCATCAAATTTTCAAGCTCTAATGTTTCGACCAAATCAGAATTCCATATCAAGGAACGATCGGTTACTTTGAGATCAGACAATTCGTCCCAAACTTTACTTATCCGTTGACATCCTTGTCGCAAAGAATCTGCAGTACGGAACACAGCAGCATCTTCCTGCATAGTGCGTTGCATTTTTTCGCGCAATACAGCTGTTGGCGTCCCTCCTTGAGCAAAGCGTAAACGATCAAAACGTGCTATAATTTCGTCTACAGCAGTCTCATTAATAGGTGGAATTTCTGCATCACGATCAACCACTTCCCCTGCACGAATTGCAGCTGCACGCCCAAATACAACAAGATCAATCAATGAATTTGAACCCAAACGGTTAGCACCGTGAACAGAAGCACATCCTGCCTCACCCACTGCCATTAAACCTGGTTGAACACGATCAGGTGAATCAGCCGTTGGGTTTAGAACTTCCCCATAATAATTGGTGGGAATACCACCCATATTGTAATGAACCGTTGGCAAAACAGGGATAGGATCTTTTGTCACATCAACACCTGCAAAAATTCGTGCTGATTCAGAAATACCTGGCAAACGTTCATGCAATATAGCAGGATCAATATGGTTAAGAACCAAATGGATATGATCTTTTCTCGGACCAACGCCACGCCCTTCACGAATTTCAAGCGTAATACAACGCGAAACCAAATCACGTGAAGCCAAATCTTTAAAGGAAGGTGCATAACGCTCCATAAAGCGTTCACCTTCAGAATTAACCAAATAGCCGCCTTCCCCACGTGCTCCTTCTGTGATGAGGCAACCAGAACCATAAATACCTGTAGGATGAAATTGAACAAACTCCATATCTTGAAGTGGCAATCCTGCACGTGCGATCATTCCACCACCATCACCCGTACAAGTATGCGCTGAAGTTGCTGAAAAATAAGCACGCCCATACCCACCTGTTGCGAGAACAACCATCTTAGCAGAAAAACGATGTATTGTACCATCATCGAGATTCCAAGCCACAACACCGGTACACACACCATCAGTCATGATCAAATCAAGCGCAAAATATTCAATAAAAAACTGCGCATTATGTTTTAAGCTCTGTCCATAAAGCGTATGCAAAATCGCATGCCCAGTACGATCTGCTGCTGCACAAGTGCGTTGGACTGGCGGTCCTTCTCCAAACTCTGTCGTATGTCCCCCAAAAGGTCGTTGGTAAATTTTTCCTTCTTGTGTACGTGAAAAAGGAACCCCATAATGCTCTAATTCGTATACAGCCGCAGGTGCATTACGTACCAAATACTCCATTGCATCGGTATCACCTAGCCAATCGGATCCTTTCACCGTATCATACAAATGCCACTGCCAATTGTCGGGTCCCATATTCGAAAGTGATGCTGCAATACCACCTTGAGCAGCAACTGTGTGTGAGCGTGTTGGAAAAACCTTTGTAATACATGCTGTTTTTAACCCCTGCTCAGCCATACCAAGCGTTGCACGCAAACCCGCACCCCCTGCGCCAACAACAACAACATCAAATTTATGATCTACATAGTGATAAGAGGCGTTACCTGCTTTAGTGCTCAGAGGTGATCCCATGCTCATCATATTATTAACCCCCTAATGCAATGTTTAAAAGAGCAAAAATGATTATACCGCCCAAAACAAAACAAAATAAAACATTCAAAACCAAAAATAATATTTTCACGCTTTCACGCGGAATGTAATCTTCAATAACAACCTGCATTCCAAGTTTCATATAATAGAGAACTGAAACAGTCAGCAACCCCATCAAAACAGTAACAACAGGATGCGCAAGCCGTGCACGCACAATACTGTAATCTTGTCCCACGAGTGAAAGAACAAGAACAATAAAAAATATTAAAAGTGGCAGATTAATGAAACTCACCAAACGCTCTAACCAAAAATGCTCCGTCCCTGCACGTGCACTCCCAAGTCCGCGGACTTTTCCAAGTTCTGTTCGAAAATCTTTTTCCATACCTCGTCCTACCCCCAGCTAGACAATGTTATTCCGGTAATCCAAATCATAAGAGTGATAATAAGAGAAATAAAAACTGTTGCCCAAGCTGTTAGCGTTGCCTTTTTCTTAACCAACAGACAAGGTTTCATGTCCCAAACAATGTGGCGAACACTCCCCACCATATGATGAACTCCAGCAAGCGTATAAAGAAACAAAATACAAAGCCCAGGCAAAGAACTATAAATCTCGTTAACTGTTCTAAATGCCTCTTCTCCACAAGCAATTGCAACTAACCAAATGGCAAGGAATACCATTCCGAAATAAAGCGCCACACCAGTAATACGGTGCGCAATTGACATTGCCATAGTGATGGACCAACGATAAATAGTTACATGGGGAGAACGAGGGCGCTCTTTTGTCCTAGTTGTCTCTGTCATAAAATATCCTGACCTGATCTTCACTGCAACCGCCTCATGAGTGAGAAGACTCACACAAAGCGACTATGTGCATTGTCATTTCCACTTGTTTGGCATCTAAAGAGCCAATATTACAGGTCGGTTGTCTCAAAAACGGATTAAAGGTCGCGCAGAAAAAAACCGATCGTTTTACAGACAAAAGCCATAAAACTTGCCTTATTTAGTACAATTTTATCTTCACGTCAAAGGTCTAACATCGTTTATCAAGTATAAACACGTATTTTTTCAAGCATATTTCACTCTGCTTGCAAATATTAATAACAGAGCCCGACAACATCTTCAGCTTCAGCTTAAGCGAAAAAGTAAGATCCATAAATCTTTGATAACTATAACATTTTTCAACATTAAATCCGCTTCTTTAAGCGAAAATACACAATCATTAATGACACAAAAAAGCGACATAACAGCCGCTTTTCATGAATTTTAGCAGTAGAAATATTTATTCAGCGGTCTGTTTTTCAGCATCCTCATTCACTGTAACCGCTGCTTTTTCCACTCCCTCGACAAGCTTTGCATCTTTTTTCCGATGATCTCTCTTTTCAGCAATACGTGCAGCCTTGCCTCTCAAAGCACGAAGATAATAAAGCTTTGCACGACGCACTTTCCCTCGGCGCACAAGTTCAACACCTTCAATTAAGGGAGAATATACTGGAAATACACGTTCAACCCCCTCACCATAAGAAATTTTGCGCACTGTAAAGGTTTCATTCAAGCCACCCCCTGAACGTGCGATACAAACGCCTTCATAAGCCTGAACACGCGTACGTGTCCCCTCGGTTACGCGCACAAGAACACGCACTGTATCTCCTGCCTGAAATGCTGGTAATTTGCGTTTTGCCTCAATTTTTGCACATTGTTCAGCTTCTAGCTGCGCGATAATATTCATTTTCCTCATCCTTCATGGTTCTTTATCAAACAGTCAGAGCGCTCAACTCTTGCCGAAAAAGCTCTTTCACGTAAGAAAGAAAGTTCTTTAGGCTATGCTTTACACAGGAGCGGATACACCATCTCTTAATTTTGAATCGGCAGAAAGTTCTTTACAAAAAACTCTCTAGAAAATGTGCCGTGCAATACACCATCTTGCAAAATGAATCAAGTTTTCTGACGATTTTTGTCAAAAAGAGCATAAAGATCAGGACGACGTTGCCGTGTTAACAGCTCGGCTTGTTGTTGCCTCCAATCTGCAATAGCTTGGTGATGACCCGACACTAGTACTGGTGGAATACCACGCCCTTCAAAAACAGAAGGGCGTGTATATTGCGGATGCTCAAGCAGCCCATTCTCAAAGCTTTCACACTCCCCAGAAGCTTTATTGCCCATAACCCCTGGTAAAAGGCGTACAATGGCATCCAAGAGAACCAAAGCAGCCGTTTCTCCACCTGAAAGAATATAATCACCAATGGATACTTCTTCCAATTTCCGCGCTTCTATAACCCGCTCATCTACGCCTTCAAAACGTCCACAAACCAATGTCACTCCTGAGCCAAGTGCTAGAGAACGCGCATAAGCTTGAGTAAAAGATCGACCACGCGGACTCATCAACAATCTTGGCGAATCATTTGGAAAACTATCAAGTGCAGCTGCTAAGACATCTGCCCGCATCACCATACCAGCACCACCACCAGCTGGTGTGTCATCAACACTGCGGTGTTTATCATAAGAAAAGTCCCTGATTTGCACTGTTTCCAGCGACCATATTCCCTGCTTTAAAGCTTGCCCTGCTAAAGAATATCCTAAAAATCCAGGAAACATTTCAGGATAAAGTGTTAACACACGCGCTTGAAACCTCATTTTTGCATTCTTTCATATTTTTTGACGCCTTCATTTTGGTTCAAACCCTTGTTCCCCTTTATAATTTTCTTCCTCTTCGCTCAAACCAGCTGCCACTGGATCGACAATAAGAAAGCCAGAAGCAATGCAAATTTTTGGTACCGCCACTTTGCTAAATGGAATAAGCACAGTTTTACACGTATCCAAACGCACTTCAAGCAAATCACCAGCTCCGAAATTAAAAAAACCGCTCACCTCGCCTAAAGTTTGTCCTAGACAATTTTGAACACGAAGCCCTATTAAATCTATTTGATAAAATTCATCCTCAGCTAAATCATCAGCCAATTGATTGCGCGCAACATAAAGGCGAATCCCCCTTAAGGCTTCAGCAGCGCTGCGTTCTTCAACCCCTTTAAAATGCACAATCGCGTTATTTTTTTGTACGCGAAGAGTAACAATTTCATAAGAGTGCCCTCTATCGTCATAAAGAGTACCATAGGTTTTTAAACGCTGCGGTTCAGTACTCAACACTTTAACAAAAACATTTCCCTTTATACCATGTGCTGAACCAATAGTAGCAAGATAGACTTTATTTTTAAGCTTTTTTCTATTATGTTGCATACAGAAATATCATCTTTCAAAAATCAGTTCCTAGATCCCATAATTTTCTATTAATATTGTGTTACCATATCAAAAATCTTCCCCAAAGACGTGATTTGGTAACAAAACAAATGAATACAAAGGAGAAGCCTTATGGCAAATATTATGCTCTTTTATAAAGACATTACCCCTGTTAACAAAATTACCCATAAAAAGTTAAAATTTTCCCCCCCGAGTGACATGTCCTTTGCCAAGGACACGCACTGGGTACCTTTAGCAAGTAGTGAATATTTCCAAGCTGCTCTAGACTATCCAATTTTGTTTATGTGTGCACAAGATGAACAGAAAAAACGACATTATACATCTATTGCTCTTGTCGGTCTTTCAAACAACGAAAATGATTATATCGTTTCCGATAAAGGTTGGAAAAAAAATACTTATGTTCCTGCTTTTGTTCGTCGTTATCCTTTCGTTTTTGCACAAATTTCAAATGAAAAAGAATTATCTGTTTGTTTTGATCAACAATCAGGGATGTTTAATGAAGTTACAGGAACAGAGCTCTTTAATTCAGATGGATCGATTTCGCCCTTTATGGAAGAGCGTATTCATTTTCTTGAAAGCTTTAAAGTGGCTATGGAAAAAACCACTGAATTTATTGAAACTCTTGTAGAGATGGATCTTTTAAGCCAAAAATCAATTAATGCGAAAAACGACAAAGGTCTTTCAGTACAATTGGAAGATTTCTGGATTGTTGATGAAGAAAAATTGAATAAATTATCTGCTCACCAACTGGGAAAACTCCATAAAAATGGTTTTTTAGGGTGGATTTTTGCGCATCTGATGTCAATAAATAATCTTTTTAAAATACTCTCTTTAAAAGGTGAAAAGCAAATCGCCAACAATAAAGAACAGCCTCAAATGGAAAATAATCACTCCGAAGACAAAACTCCAAAAGAAGAAGAAACTCCAAAAGAAGAAGAGACTCTCAATTAGAAATGCTCCAGAAAGATGACAGTAAAAAAGACAAAAATGTTTTTCTAATTCCAGCAGATCATGCCGTTTTAAATGTAAGAAAAAGCTGGCTGGATAGTCTTGTGCAAGTGCGTCGCATGGCGACACAAACAGCTCAAGCCTATGAACGTGATACCCGACAATTTTTGTCTTTTCTCTGTCAACATCTCGGGCATGAACCAACCCTTAATGACCTTGCTAATTTGCGCGTAATGGACTTGCGCGCTTATTTGGCTTATCGACGTACACACAATGTAAGTGCGCGCTCTTTAAGCAGAAGTATGGCGGGCTTACGCTCTTTTTTCAACTATTTATCCCGTAAAGGTATTGTTAACGTCCCTGCTTCTAAACTTGTTCGAACTCCCAAATACCCAAAATCACTTCCAAAACCTTTGGCTATAAAATCAGCACTTCATGTGGTTAAACAAGAAAATCAGCAGGCAAATGAATCGTGGATCATTGCCCGTAATGCTGCTATCCTCATGCTTCTTTATGGCTGTGGAATGCGAATATCAGAAGCTCTCGCGCTCACGCCAAAACAGTTTTTTGATCCTGAGAAAAAAAGTTTATTTGTAACTGGAAAAGGTAGCAAAACACGCCTTGTCCCCCTCATCAAAATTGTTGACGAATCCGTACAAAATTATCTCAAATGCTGTCCCTATCCTTTAATAGATAACCAACCAATGTTCCGTGGTGCCCGAGGGGGCATCTTGCAGCCAGCCATTGTTCAACGAGCCGTTCGAAATTTACGCGCACACCTTGGTTTGCCAGAAACAGCCACACCCCATACGCTTCGTCATTCTTTTGCCACACACCTTTTGGCACGAGGAGGAGATTTACGCACCATTCAAGAACTTCTTGGACATGCTTGCTTATCTACCACACAAGCTTATACTCATGTTGATACAGACCGCCTGTTGGAAATTTATCAAAAAGCGCACCCTCGTGCTTAAAAAATTTTTAACAAACAAAAAAGTATTTTAAACAGATTCAATCTCAAGCGCTAAAGCGTGAACACGTGTTGCTAACTCTTTTTGCAAAACTTTATAAACTGCTCGATGTCTCTCCACACGCGTCATACCTGAAAAAGCAGAAGACAGAATTTTTACTCGAAAATGCGTCTCTCCTTTTCCATCAAAAGCATGCTCGTCATGGGGATGTCCAGCATGCAGATGACTCTCATTAATAACTTCAAGCTTTTGTGGACAAAATGCATCCTTAAGTTTCATTGTAATTTTTGTTTGAATCGTAGTAGACATTTCCACTCCTTCACGAATAAACAGTGCAATGTGCTTTTTATTATAAAATACGTGTGAAAATAAATTTTTCAAAAGTCAATTCTTGTCAAACCAATTGATTTTGCATACATCAAAGATATGACAATAACATCTAAATTATTCGATTCAATTCGCATTAGCTCTAATAAGAAAGAAAAACCTGAAGCACAAGCACAACAGTGCCAGTGGGAAGGTTGCGAAAAAACAGGAACACACAGAGCACCAGCAGGTCGAAATCACGAAGGGCAATATTTATATTTTTGTCTCGATCATGTGCGTGCTTATAATAAAAATTTTAATTACTTCTCTAACCTTAGTGATAAAGATATCGCAAAATTTCAAAAGGATGCTCTCACAGGGCATCGCCCAACTTGGCCCACTAACCTTAACAACAGTGCATCGAAAAAAACATCTGCCAACTATTCAAAAATCCGCTCTGGTACAGCTGCCTATCAAAACCGTATGCACGATCCATTCACTTTGTTTACACAGCGACATTCTGCCAGTACTCTTTCACGAAAATTAAAACCCTTAGAAGTCAAAGCTTTTGATACATTAGGATTAAAAGCAAATGCTTCAGCTGAAGATATTAAAACGAAATATAAAGAACTGGTTAAAATGCATCATCCTGATACTAATGGAGGAAACCGTTCTTCAGAAGAACGATTTCGCGATGTTTTAAACGCTTATAATTTACTCAAAAAATCTGGTCTATGCTAAAGAGCGTGCTCTCATCTGAATTTAAAGTCTGAGCTGGTCACTATTTTCCACAGACAGTATAAAACATGGTGTAAAGCACCTCTTGCATACCTAAAACGCCTTTTATAGAGCATTGCATAAGTGCTCTAACTTTTGTATCGTCTTCAAACGAATAAAAATGAACAGCGTACTTTTTTCCAGACAAACAATGACAAAGACAAATTCTCCAGTTAAAAACGTGCCCGATATCACATTGTGCGCTCGCGATCTGTTTAATATTGATACAGATATGAAAGTGCCTGCTTTTAGCACAAAGAGTCCTCACGTTCCTGATTTAGATCCCAATTATCTTTTTGATCAGCAAACAACTTTAGCGATCTTAGCAGGCTTTGCATTTAACCGCCGTGTCATGGTCTCTGGCTATCACGGCACAGGGAAGTCAACGCATATTGAACAAGTTGCAGCACGTCTTAATTGGCCTTGTATTCGAATTAATCTCGATAGTCATGTTAGTCGTATTGACTTAGTGGGAAAAGACGCCATTGTCTTGAAAGATGGTTTACAAATTACTGAATTTAAAGAAGGTATTTTGCCATGGACTTATCAAAACAATATCGCTCTTGTTTTTGATGAATATGATGCAGGTCGACCCGATGTTATGTTTGTCATCCAGCGTGTCCTTGAAGCCTCTGGACAATTAAGCTTACTTGATCAAAGTCGTGTTATTGCCCCTCATCCAGCATTTCGTCTTTTTGCGACTGCAAACACCATTGGTCTTGGTGATACAACAGGGCTTTATCATGGCACACAACAAATCAATCAAGCACAAATGGATCGCTGGTCCATTGTAACGATATTAAATTATTTACCCCATGACAAGGAAGTGGACATCGTCTGTTCGAAGGTTAAATCTTTTCAGACAGCCGAAGGAAAAAAGACAATTTCACAAATGGTGCATGTTGCTGATATGGTGCGCCAATCTTTTATCAATGGGGATCTTTCAACAGTCATGAGCCCACGTACTGTCATTACTTGGGCAGAAAACGCTACGATTTTTCAAAATGTTGGGTTTGCTTTTCGATTAACCTTTCTCAATAAATGTGATGAACTTGAACGTGCCACTGTTGCAGAGTTTTATCAACGTGCCTTTGGGCAAGAACTTCCCGAATCATTTACTCACAGTGTCTTGCCTTAAGGGATACGTCAATCATGGCAGCAAAAACTGGGGACAATAGCCAAAATCTGACAAATGCCCCTTCCAACAGCACCCTTAATGCTGATGCTTTTAAAAAAGCCATTTCCACCTGTATCCGTGCAATTGCTGGCACGCACGATCTTATAATTTCTTTTAGCCATCACAGACCATCCTTAAGCGAAAATTATGCGCGTTTGCCAGAGCTTCCACAAAACGCAACAAATAAAGACATTGCAGTTACCCGTGGATTAGGTGATTCCATGGCTCTACGCAAAGCGTGGCATGATAATGCCATTCACATGCGATTTGCTCCAGTAGAATCAGAAGCACGCGCCATCTTTGACGCTCTGGAACAAACACGTGTCGAAGCAATCGGCACTTTAGCCATGGAAGGAATTGCAAAAAATCTTGAAAGTATGCTTGCCGATAAATATCAAAGAGCCCATTATCAAAAAATTAATACCCAGAGTGAAGCCCCGATCCAAGAAGCGATTGCACTTTTATTGCGTGAAAAAATAACAAAGCGCCCTCCCCCAAAAGAAGCTGGACCTGTGTTGGAGTTATGGCGTCACTCAATTGAGCAAAAGATAGCAACAGAGTTGAACGAACTTACACACCATATTCATAACCAGCATGCTTTCGCACAGATCGTTCGTCAAATGCTTTCTGCACTAAAAATGGCAGTTGAACTCGAAGAAACTTCTGACAATGTAAACAATAAAAAATTAAAAAACGGATGTGAAGCTGAAAACCAAATAGCAAAAGAAAATGAAAACGAAAAACACGCCAAAAGCAAAGAGCAAACAACAACTGAACAAGAAAGCGATGTGCAAGACAAAGGGAAAACGCAAGCAACTCACTCAAATGACAATGATAAAGATAAAGCTGACGACGAGCAAAAAAGCCATCGACAAGAAAAAACGAGCAAATCCAAACGTCCTCTCGCTGTTTTGGAAAAAATGGAAGAACTTGCTGATTATAAAGTTTTCACTCGCCAATTTGATAAAATTTTGGCAGCGACTGATTTTTGTTCTGAAAGCGAATTGGATCGCTTGCGTCATTATCTTGATAAGCAAACCAATCATCTCCAAAGCATTGTTGGGCGCTTAGCAAATCGCCTACAGCGCCGCCTTATGGCACAACAAAATCGCAGTTGGAATTTTGATCTTGAGGAAGGGTATCTCGACACAGCACGACTTCCACGTCTTATTATTGACCCAATGCAACCACTTTCTTTCAAAATGGAAAGCAATACCCAATTTCGAGATACTGTTGTTTCTTTACTCATTGATAATTCAGGATCAATGCGAGGACGACCGATTACTGTTGCAGCAAGCTGTGCGGATATTTTAGCGCAAACTTTAGAGCGTTGCGGAATCAAAGTTGAGATTTTAGGCTTTACTACCAAAACTTGGAAAGGAGGGCAATCGCGTGAACAGTGGCTCAGCCAAAATAAGCCCAATAATCCTGGGCGTCTTAATGATTTATGCCATATCATCTATAAAAGTGCCGATGCACCATGGCGTCGAGCACGACGCAATTTAGGTCTCATGATGCAGGAAGGATTATTGAAAGAAAATATCGATGGTGAAGCACTTATTTGGGCTCATCAACGCCTTTTATCACGGCGTGAACAACGTCGTATTCTCATGGTTATTTCCGATGGAGCACCTGTCGATGATTCAACACTTTCCGTTAATCTCAGCAATTATCTTGAAAAACATTTGCGCGCAGTGATTCAAAAAATCCAAACATATTCGCCCATTGAACTCATTGCCATTGGAATTGGCCATGATGTTACACGCTATTATCAACGCGCTGTTACAATTATGAATGCCGAAGAATTAGCCGACGCTATAACAAAACAATTAGCAGAGCTCTTTAGTGATAAGAATCTTCATTCTCATAAAAGATTTTAATAAAATCCCTTCTAAATTAGTAATGGGTAGATATTTTTAACACGCATATCAACAAAAATATCTTTAGCAAACATATCTCTAAAGTGCTGCCCTCTGGAAACAGAATATGCAATATTCTCTCTTTGTAAAAAAATAAGAAAACAAATTTTGTTATTTATTACAAATTAAAGAAAATTACTTTTTGAATGACTCTGATAAAGAGGAAGTTTCAAATTGGTCAGGATTGTTCCATAGGGAATCAACATAAGAAGACTCATAACAATTTTTACCGAAAAATCGCCGAAAGCAAGTGAGAGCCAAACTGGAACCTCAACCCCAAAGAAAACACTGCTCTGGGCGAGAGAACTATTAGCATAACCTGTCATCTGATCGATAAAGGCAAAAGAACTAGCAAAGGCAAGAGCGAAAAACAAAATCGTATCCAAAGCTGAACCAACCAATGCTGCAGCTAAAGGTGCTTTCCACCATGCTTTACGCCGCAAAGGAGAAAAAACGATAATATCGAGCAGTTGCCCAAATAAAAATGCTGAACTAGAGGCAATTGCAAGCCGCGGTGTAGCCAACATCCAAGAAACAAAAAAACCTGCAAAAAAACCCGCATAAACCACGCACCGCGCCGCAGCTGGACCATAAAAACGATTGGTCAAATCATTAATCAGAAAAGCAATTGGATAGGTAAAAGCACCATAAGTCAACAGTTCATTCAAATCAAACCAGTAGACAGGATACTGAACCAAAATGTTAGAAAGGGTCACAGCAAGACACATTGCAAAACTGGAAAAAACAATATATCTTTTTTTTTGCTGTGTTAGTGAGAGATCGCGTGCTGAAAACATCTTTTAAACCCAAGAAATGGAACGCATCAAATACAGCGATCAAACAGTCAAAAACTAAAAAACAATCCTCTTCTCCCCTAAAATGAGAGAAAGCAATTCAGTTTTGTAAAAAGCTAAACGACTATGCTACTTGTTCAGCCTTTTTTTTAACGACCTGGCGCTTTAATAAACGCGCCCGCTGTGACAATTCCTTATCATCAGCTTTTACCAAAAAGCTATCAAGACCACCGCGGTGCTCAACAGAACGTAAAGCACTTGCTGCAACACGTAAACGATAACTTTGCTGTAACACTTCTGAAATCAATGTCACATTGCAAAGATTTGGTAAAAAACGACGACGGGTCTTATTATTTGCATGGCTAACATTATTGCCGTACTGAACCGTTTTTCCTGTCAATTCGCAAGCACGAGACATAGACTTCACCTTTAAATTCTAAGAAACTTTTAAACCCCAATCCCAGCAAAACAGAATGAATATACACTGCCTTAAGCGGGCACTCTTGAGAAATCGTGTTTTTAATAAGATGTCCGCAATGAAAGGTCAAGTCTTTTGTGAATTCTTTTATAGCTCTTATCAGCTAACTTTCCTGTTTTTTTTGTAAAAAATGTTTTTTTTTAATACGCACCGTGCTAATTTTCTAATGCTTACCCTGCTAAAAGAATCGTTAAACACGAACAAAATAGATCACCCATGATAGAATCTCAACACAAACGCACCCGTTTTTCTTCTATTCTGTTTGGTATTTTATGTGTATTTTTTTTCCTCCTCTTCAGTGCACTAGGTGTGTGGCAAATACAACGATTAAATTGGAAGAAAAATCTTATCACCAGCGCTCATCAGCGTATTCACTTGCCTCCTATCGAAGCACCACCCCAAGATCAATGGGCGCATGTTACTTTTGAAAAAGATGAATATCGACCTGTCACTATCACAGGAAAACTTCTGAAAGACAAAAATATCTTTGTTATTGCAATGGCACAAGATACAAGTGGTTATTGGGTTTTGACCCCCTTACAAACAGCTGATAACACATTAACTTTTGTGAATCGTGGTTTTGTCCCCATGGATGCGCGTCATCCCTTTCAACGCTTAGAGCAATCATCTGCGCACAATACCCTTAATCATTCTTCTGTCATGAACACAGAACAAACCACAATTATAGGCCTGCTACGCATGAGCGAAAAAAATGGATTTTTTCCCCGCAAAAATAATCCAGATCGCAATCTATGGTATACACGCGACCTCCCCGCTATGGCACACAAGCTCGAACTTTCTGCTGTTGCTCCTTATTTCATTGATGCAAAAGCAAAAACAGCAACACAGGAAAACCTTCCCATTGCTGGTTTAACTGTTGTACATTTTCGCAATAATCATCTTGTCTATGCTATCACGTGGTTTATCTTGGCTGCTGGCGTTTTAGGTGCTTCTCTTTTCCTTCTGCGAGAAAGACATGAATAAAGGTACATAAAAAACATTTTGTACCTTTAAACAGATTCTTGAGAATTTTTACTTCAAAAAACGTATTTTCATTACAAAGCTATTATCAACATATCACACAGAAAATACTACATATTTGATATTTTCTGTTCTAAAAGTAACAGCACCTTATCAAAAAACGCATAGATCACCCAACATCACTCCTGAGTGTATAACCTAAAACAAAACTTTCACCCCCTAGCACCTAAAAATCAACAAGACTTACGCGAATAACGCCGTGCAATCGAATCAATATCACCGCGATTAATGCCAAGATCATTGAGTTCATACGTTGAAAGATCACTTAACGCATTCACTGTCCGACGATAACGGCGCCAATTACTGTAAGAACGCAAAATATTCATACCTTCTCTCCTTAAGCCTTCTGTCATATTTTAAGATAAAAGTAGAGCAAAATACAAAAAATAACTGTGCTATAACTGCATAACTGATATGCATTTACAACATGAAAAGTGCGTTTAAAATTCACCTTATTCGAAAAGATCAACCACTCAGAAGAAAACTATTAATGACGGAAATGCCGTACTCCCGTAAAAACCATAGCCAAACCATGCGCATCAGCTGCAGCAATGACTTCTTCATCGCGCATTGATCCCCCTGGTTGAATAATCGCCGTTGCACCAGCTTCAGCAGCTGCTAACAAACCGTCTGCAAAAGGGAAAAATGCATCTGACGCAACCACCGACCCTTTAGTGGGAACTTCTGTTAAACCTGCTCTTTGTGCACTTTCTTCAGCTTTACGTGCAGCAATTTTAGCTGAATCAATGCGGCTCATTTGCCCAGCACCAATCCCAACCGTTGCACTATTTTTTGCATAAACAATGGCATTTGATTTAACATGTTTTACCACACGAAAAGCAAATTGCAGATCACGCATTTCATCTTGGTTTGGTACCCGCTTTGTCACCACTTGCAATTTAAGATCATCAACAACCATATTATCACGTGATTGCACTAAAATTCCCCCCGCAAGTGTTCTGACAGTAAGCCCTCCACAACGAGGATCAGGCACCCCACCTGTGATCAGTAAACGAAGATTTTTTTTCTGCGCAATGATTTCGCGCGCAGCCATTGTTGCATCAGGAGCAATAATGACTTCTGTAAAAATTTTGACAATTTCCCTCGCACATTCTTCATCAAGAGGTTGATTTAAAGCGACAATGCCACCAAATGCCGACACATTATCACACATAAGAGCTTTTAAATAAGCCTCTTTCAAACTGTGTCCTTCTGCAACACCACAAGGATTGGCATGTTTAATAAGGGCAACAGCAGCAGTTTTTTGAGGATCAAACTCTGCCACAAGTTCAAATGCTGCATCTGTATCATTCATATTGTTATAAGAGAGTGCTTTGCCTTGCAAAAGTTCTGCTGTTGCAACACCAAAACGCTTATCACTATTGCGATAAAAAGCTGCCTGTTGATGCGGATTTTCCCCATAGCGCATAACACTTTCAAGGTGACCAGAAAAACTCCGCCAAGACGGATTTTCAATTTTTAAATCCTGCGCAAACCATGCTGCTATCGCCGAATCATAAGCAGCCGTATGCGCATAAGCACGCATTGCCAACTGACGTCGCAAAGCAAAACTTAAACACCCATCATGCTGCTTTAATTCATCAAGAACAAAATCGTAATCACTCACCGTTGTGATAACACCAGTATAAGCATGATTTTTTGCCGCAGCACGAATCATTGCTGGTCCACCGATATCAATATTTTCAAGAATTGTTTGCCCATCAGCTCCAGATCGGGACGTCTCTTCAAAAGGGTAAAGATTCACAACCAGAAGATCAATCCCACTAATGCCGTGCTTCTCCATAGCAACTGTATGACTAGGATCTTGTCTTACACCTAATAAAGCACCATGAATCAAGGGGTGAAGTGTTTTGACACGTCCATCCATAATTTCTGGAAACCCCGTAACTTGTGCCACATCTTTTACAGGTAAACCAGCCTCCATAAGAGCTTTAGCTGTGCCTCCTGTTGAAATTAATTCAACACCATAAGCGTGAAGCGCTTGCGCAAACGCAACCACTCCTGTTTTATCAGACACAGAGAGAAGAGCACGACGAACCCGATGCAGATCAGGTATGGGAAAATTCTTTGCAACAACACCCATAACAGAAATCCTAAAAATAAAATGGTTAAAATATCAGTAAAATAAGCTTATGTTTTATAGCATACGTCTTTATCAAAATACATTGCAAGGGTATAATGTCTCTTTTTTTAACACAATAAAGAATGGCTTGGCTTCTTCTGTCTGCATACCATGGGGAAGCAAATTCATTATTTTAACTGGCGACGAATTAAGCGCCAACGAACTTTTTCTTGAACTGCAGGACGAAAATACAAAACAATCTGTTGTGTGCGTTGCGGACCTTTTAACCCAGTAAAATCAATCGAATCTTCAAGGTAAATATCAGTATCAGGTGATATAAAATACCACACTTGTCCGCTCTCTACAGCTAAACGTACGCAATCACCATCATAATTGACTTCCACTTTTGGGTGAAGATGAAATCGAACAGCAACATTATTTTGTTCCCTTTGAATAACCTTGCATCGATTTGATTGTCCTTTTTGCGGTGTAAAAAAACGATCAAAACCTTCAATCATTGCACCATTTTTTGCTAAGATAAGACCACGCTCATAAACAAGATTAAAAGGTCGCACATAACCATTATGACGCGCAATAAAACCTATCTTTTCTGAATCTTCTATACGATGTACTTTAATATCTGTGGGTCCCTCAAGTAAAAAGGAAGCATCAGATCTCTTTTTTTTACGAAAAACGCCCACCGAACAATCATTAACTGTTGCCGTTGAATGTGCTGCCGTAACACGCCCGAAACGTCGATACCCCTCACACCCATAAGAATTAACACCTGTATTGATAATAAAACGGCTCCCTTGTGAAGACATTTCAAAAGATAAACAGCCCGAACAAGCATGCTCTGCCGCAAAACGTGGTGGAAATTTTCCTGTATCTGCAAGTACTGTCGTTTGATGAGCATGTAAACGTTGAAACCCTGAATAACGTGCATAACTAAAAGGATGTCCCACTGTTTCATCAAGCTTTAAAATGGTCGATAAACGTTCAGGCAAAACAGCTCCCACCCCGTTAAAGTGTGCCAATGTTTGATCTTCATGGATAAAAAACCGCAAAGCTGGCAACATACGCTCAACTGAATCAATTAAAATGCGCGGTGCCTTTTCATTACTATGCATAAAAAGATGACGTAAAGATAATAAATCCGATAACAAGTTAAGCAAGACGGCAGGACTGCGTGAAATATGTCCACCATCAACAAGAATCTGGCGCGAAAGCTCCTCTGCAAGATGAATCTTCACCTTTTTTTTCATTGCTACAGAAACAGGCAAAGCAAGAGATGCAAATGTCAAAGCTATTGCCGCCTGTAAACGTTGATCATTGTGCTCCATACTGCAAATGATGATGCGCAAATAACGAAATTGGAAACCAATCGCACGCAAAAAACGCTTTTTAAACCGTTCACCTGCCCCTTCCAACAACATTTGCGAATGACAAATCCATGAAATCAGGCGCCGTGCTACCACTGCTCCACTCCAAGGAAGTCCTTTTATTTTCTTGCCATTATGGTCAAGCCAATCTTCTAGTAAAGCGCGCGCATGAGCTGCAGCTAAATCACTGTCTGCTGCACTCATATGACGCAACCAATGAAAATTATGAAGATCTGCTTCCCATTTTGGCGTTGGTGGAATAAGCGAAAAAGGTGAAGCAGCACCAGAATGAACAATATGACCAGCAAAAGCAAAACGACCATGATAAAATTCATGTGCTGCTACTGGATCAGCTAATTGTAAATCAATGGGATGGGCTAAAATTTTTTGAGGACTAAACCCTGAAAAACGCCAACGAAACAACGGCCCCACCCATAAACGCCGCATCCATTGGTGCATTATATATATAAAAGCTGATACTTTTATCTGAGGGCCTTTTATCGCAACCGCCACAATTCCATCTCCGTATATGCTCAATTGAGCACAATTTCAGCCATTTTAGTAAATGAACCGTTAATTAAATTATTTTCTGGAAACGTGCTGCAAAAAAACCATCCATTCCTGACAATGCTTTTTTCTCAGCATCAAAATTTTCATGACAAAAGTCAGCAGGCGTTGTACGCACAGTTCCCTTAACAGAAAGTAAATGTGCCATATTTTTCATTTCTTCTTTGCCAATAGGCTCTAAAACAATGTCATTGCGTGTCGATAAAATTTTTTCAACGAGATCTTCACCTTCTTCTCTTGCCAGCGAACAATTAGAAAAAACAATGCGTCCTCCCTTCTTCACCAAAGCAATTGCTGCCAAAAGCAAGTCATATTGTACTGCCGCTAGCTTGACGATATCGCTCATCGATTTTGTCCATAAAACATCTGGATGACGACGTATTGTTCCTGTAGAAGAACAAGGAGCATCAAGAAGAACAGCATCGAAAAGCTGGTTAGGATGAAAATTTTTCACATCCCCCTTCCAATAGTGAACCAAAAAATGAAGCCGCTCCATATTTGCCTTTAAACGCTTTACCCGATTAGCAGACATATCAACTGCTGTCACATCAGCCCCTTGCAAAGCCAATTGTGCTGTTTTCCCCCCAGGGCTGGCACAAAGATCGGCAACCTGTTTGCCATGAATATTGCCAAGAAGACGAGCAGGCAATGCTGCCGCAAAATCTTGAACCCACCATTCTCCTTCTGCATATCCTGGTAAATCAGTGACAGAACAATTTAAATTGTTCAATCGAACTGAACCATTGGGCAAAACAATACCTCCAAGCCGCTCAGCCCACCCAATACTATCAGACTTCACAGTCAAATCGATTGGTGGCTCAGTACTTTGCATTGCCAAAATCTGATTTGCCACTTCTGTACCATAGGTGGACACTAAAAGCTGCCCAAACCAAGCTGGAACTCCTTCAAGAACAGGAGCTTTTTGGCGTAAAAACACCGCTTCACGTGCAACATTACGTAAAATGGCATTTACAACCCCTGAAAAACGGCGCATACGAGGATCAGTTTTCGCCACACGCACAGCTAAATCAATCGTAGCATGATCGGGAATATCAAGATAAAGAATTTGTGCCACACTAATATGCACAAGATGCTGAAGTGAAAATGCTTGTGCAGGCAAAGGCCGCGTTAAAAAGCGCGATAAAATAGCTGTAATTTGCCCTCGATGACGCAACGTCGTTCTTAAAATAGCTCGACATAACAAACGATCTCGATGTGTCAACTCTAAATACTGCGGATGTCCATGCTCATTATCCGTCAAACCAGAAAGAGACGTTTGCTTATCAAGCACTGCTCCTAACAAACGGACACACAGCTTCCTAACACTTAATCCTGGAGTATTTTTCTCAGCCACATGACCCGCTTTCTCATGCTTCACAATAATGCCTTAATACTTTGTATTTTTTTACGTTCTTTATGATTAAGACTTCTTTGACTCTTTATAACGAAGCCAAGAAGGACGTTTTTTAACGCGCTGCGAAGCACTTTTTTCTTGATTGCTTGGTACACTGATTTGAGCACTGTGATTCAGATTTTCAAAATCTAAACCCTTGTTGTCTGCATAAAAAACACCTTCTGCATTCCGCTTCATGCTCTTAACCATTGATTCGTTCATTTCTTCAGCTTGCCGACAAAGAGCCGCAATACGATTCGCCGTTGCTGGATGAGTAGAAAAAAGGCTATCAGCTCCTTCACCACTCAACGGATTAATAATAAACATATGCGCTGTTGCTGGATTATGTTCCGCTTCTTCATTAAGTATCGTATGTCCACCACCTGCAATTTTACTCAACGCTGAAGCTAGCCATAAGGGATTCCCACATATTTCAGCACCCCGCCGATCTGCAGCATATTCACGCGTACGGCTAATAGCCATTTGCACAAGCATAGCTGCAAAAGGCGCAACAAATAAAGCAATAATGCTCCCGAGCGCTCCAGCACCATGAGAATTTTCTGAAGAATTACGCTGCCCCCCCATAAAAAAAGCGAAATTACCAAGCATTGAAATTGCCCCCGCAATCGTTGCGGTTAGAGTCATTGTTAATGTGTCACGATGCTCAATATGTGCCAACTCATGTGCCATAACCCCAGAAATTTCTTCCACACTCAACTGCTTTAATAAGCCAGTACTCGCAGCAACAGCTGCATTTTGAGGATTGCGTCCCGTAGCAAACGCATTTGGCTGCATATTATCAATAATGTAAACTTTTGGTTGAGGAAGAGAAGCTCTTCGCGCTAAATCGCTCACAATCTTATAATAAATGGGAGATGAATGCTGATCAATTTCACGCGCACCATACATGCGTAAAACGATTTTATCCGAATTCCAATAAGAAAAAAAATTCAACCCTCCCGCGATTAAAAATGCCACAACCATACCATTGCTGCCCCCAACCAGATAACCAACTGCCATAAAAAGAGCGGTCATAAAAGCCAAAAGCATTACTGTGCGCATTATGTTCATTACTCAAAAAACTCCATGATAAAACATAATCATTCCTATATGATGGGGCTTTCTTTCTTCTTCTTCAATGGAATAGAGGTGTAAAATGGACAAAAAAAACGAGAAACTACGCGAAAAAAATGCAATAATAGAGAATCCCCAATCTCTTTCTCCCGAAGCGCAACGCGCCCTCATGGAAGCTGAAGAAAGGCGTAAACATGAAACCAATGAAAATAAACCTTTAGAAAACGGTGGACGCGGCGGCAAAGACCCTTCACGCTATGGAGACTGGGAAATTAAAGGCCGCGCCATCGACTTTTAAAAGATTCATGTTGATTTTTAAAAAATCAAACACCCTTTTCAATAAGATCTGTTTTTATAAAGAAACGGATAATGATCGCTATCTTATATATAAAAGTCTTTAAAAGCATAGTTGATTATATTTGCGAATCATCATGCCTCTTCTGAAGCAGAAGCTAATGCTTCTTCAGCAGCTTGTTTTGCAGCAGCTATACGCTCCTGTGCTTTTTTGCCAGGTTCACCTTTGCGTGGATTATTGCGAACTGGACGCTTTCTTAAACCAGCAGCATCCAAAAACCGCAAAACGCGATCTGTTGGCTGAGCACCTTGACCAAGCCAATATTGAATACGTTCTTCATTAAGTTTTACACGCGGTCCATCTTTAGGCAACATTGGATCCCATGCACCAACACGCTCAAGAAACCGCCCATCGCGCGGACTACGAACATCCGCAACAACAATGTGATAGTAAGGACGTTTTTTTGAACCTCCACGGGACAAACGAATTTTCAATGCCATATTTATCTCCTATTATCAGCTCTGGCTTTCGTTTAAATTTACTTGTTTTGCTTTTTGCTCTTCTGCAATCATCTCATGATGATGCACTACTTCTTTAATGATAAATTTTAAAAATCTTTCAGCAAAATCTGGATCAAGATGACTGTCTAGGGCTAATTGACGCAAACGCGCTACCTGATGTTGCTCACGCAAAGGGTCTACTGTAGGCAAATCATAACGGGCTTTTAAATGCCCAATTGTCTGTGTACAATGGAAGCGTTCTGCTAAAATATGAATCAACGCTGCATCAAAATTATCAATAGATGCTCGTAAATGCGCCAATTCGTCCAATATTTTTTCCTGCATCATACTTCCTTTTCTCGTTGCATCTTATTTTTTCTTGGGATGCTGAGGAAATTTTTCTTCACCACCAGCAGCTTCATTGGAAAAATTAGGAAATGTGAATCCACGTTTTGGAAGACCAGGCAACACTGTTCCCCCATTCCCACTCTCGATCTGCTTTTGTAGTGCCGATAATTGCTTTGGATCAAACCCTGATAAATCAGGCACAGCTCCTGAAGCTTTGCCAAAATCTCCCATACCACCAAGCCCCATTTTGGAACCAAACCCTCCTAACATTTTCCCCATTAAACCACTTTTTCCTTTCCCTCCTCCCATGGCTTTCATCATATCAGCCATTTGGCGGTGCATTTTTAAAAGCTTATTAATATCAGCAGCACTCGTGCCAGATCCCTTAGCGATTCGTTGTTTGCGGCTATGCTTCAAAATCTCTGGATTGGCACGCTCTTTAGGCGTCATTGATGAAATAATAGCCAATTGACGATTAAACAAACGATCGTCAAGACCTGCTGCTGCAATCTGATCTTTTACCTTACCCAAACCAGGCAACATTCCCATAAGGCCGCCCATACCTCCAAGCTTTTTCATTTTTTGCAATTGGTCTGCAAGATCATTCAGATCAAATTTTCCAGCCTGTAGCTTTTTTGCAAAAGCTGCCGCTTTTTCATGATCCATCGCCTCGGAAGCTTTTTCAACTAGAGAAACAATATCACCCATTCCAAGGATACGATCTGCAATACGACGAGGATAAAACTCTTCCAGAGCATCTATTTTTTCACCAACCCCGATTGCTTTAATTGGCTTCCCCGTAACAGCACGCATTGAAAGGGCTGCACCACCACGACCATCACTATCCATACGTGTTAAAATAATGCCTGTAATCCCTACACGCTCATCAAAAGAACGTGCAAGATGAACCGCATCCTGTCCCGTAAGACTATCAGCAACCAACATAATTTCATGAGGGAGGGAAGAAGCTTTAATTTCAGCCAATTCGAGCATCAAGGCCTCGTCAATATGACTACGACCTGCCGTATCAAGAAGAAGCACATCATAACCGCCCAACTTGGCTGCTTGTACCGCACGTTCTGTAATATCAACAGGAGATTGGCCTGCAATAATTGGCAAGCTTGCAAGTTTTGCTTGCTCCCCTAACTGACGCAACTGTTCCTGTGCCGCAGGACGGCGTGTATCCAATGACGCCATTAAAACTTTTTTATTGTGTTTATCAGTAAAACGTTTTGCAAGTTTTGCTGTCGTCGTCGTTTTTCCAGAACCTTGCAAACCTACCATCATAATAACAACAGGTGCTGGAGCATTTAAATCACTCAGAACGCCTTCATTTCCGAGTATATTAACCAGTTCATCATGGACAATCTTAACAACCATCTGTCCAGGTTTAATTGATTTAACAATTGCAGATCCAACAGCTTTTTCACGAACCCTATCAATAAAAGAACGAGCGACATCAAGTGCAACATCAGCTTCCAATAAAGCGCGACGAATTTCGCGCAGCGCCGCCGCGACATCTTGATCTGACAAAGCACCACGCCCTGTCAAATGAGACAGAATGGAACCAAGCCGTTCTTGCAAGGACTCAAACATCATTTACCCCATTACTGCACAATAAACAAACCAAACGAGCATCCGAGAACGCAACGCGTCGTCGGATGTTGACCTCTGAGATCTCTTCATACCCATAATACGGGGTCTCAGTCGGTGGCTCCAAGCTCATCTTGTCACTGAAAGCTCTCTCTTTCAAACAACAAAACCCCCACTTTGTCAAGGTTTATCGTACAGTTTTATACAAAGCAAAAAAAACAGCAAACATTTTCATGACTGTTTAGGATTCTCAACCTCAATGCGCACAAAATTGCCTGTTTCTAGCTCCATATTCCACAATTCACCACTTAAGATATCAAACCAAGCTCCATGCAACATCAAAACGCCCTGATCTTTGCGTGTTTTTATCCATGGAAATGTTTCTAAATTTTTCAACGAATGACGAATAGAAAGTTGCTCTAACGCCATCTGTTGCTCTGGCACGGTCAACGACTTATCGCGAACAACTATTTGTGCTGCTGATGCCAAAAGGTTTATCCATTGACCAATAAAGTCATCTGACGATAAAGATTTGCACGCTCCTTGAAGAGCAGCACTTACACCTCCACAATAAGCATGCCCCAAAACAACAATATGCTTAACTTTTAGCAATTGCACTGCATATTCAATAGCTGCTGATGTTGCATGATATTGATGATCAGGAGAAAAAGGGGGAACCAAATTTGCCACATTGCGCAGCACAAAAATTTCACCCGGTTTTGCATTAAAAATTGTTTCTGGTATTGCACGCGAATCACAACAAGAAATAACTAAAATCTCAGGTTTTTGTCCTTTAACTGCTAATTGCTGATACTCTACTGTTTTATATGAAAAATGATTTTTTATAAAAGACTGATAACCACTTAAAAGTTTTTCTGGTAAATACGCCATTCTCTCTACTTTCATCTTGTATAATTTAAAAACAAATCATTAACATACAAAACAATTAAAAATATTCTTTCATCATCGTAAATTAATTCTTAATATATCAATTTATTACTATAACTTTACTATTATTATTACTATAACATAAAGAAATAAGTTTATTATCATCACTAAAATAACTATTCCTTGCAGAAAGAAGCAGCTAAATGATACATTGCGGAAAATGGTGTAAAAACCTGTTCTTATGAAGAGAAAAATCACCAATAAAGAAAAAAGGGAAAATCATTGTGTTAAAACAAACAGCATCAGAGACAAGAAGTAATCAAGATAAAATAGAACAAATCCTGTTTTCTCATACCGATAAAGAAGATATTGCCTGTTATGAAGACAAAGAACTCCAAAAGGCTGCAACCGCTGCCGTTGAAGCCTTTAATCTTCATCAAACAGGGAAAAGTACTATCTGCTTTGAAAAAAACCTAACCCGCAATAACAAACCCATAACCGCTGTCACGCTCGTCAACGATAACAAACCCTTCCTTCTTGATTCTATTTTAAATGTCTTCAATCAGCACAAAAATCACATTTATCTGATCGCGCATCCCGTCCTTGATTGTTCCTCTGGACAACGCATCAGCCTGATGCAAATCCACATCGAATCATTAAACGAACAACAAATACAAAAACTCAAAGACGAACTTGCCTTAGTTCTTGAGCAGGTTAATGCTGCTGTACAAGACTGGAAACCTATGCTGAAGCAAGTTGAGAAGCATATTCATGCCTATCAAACAAACCTCCCATCAAGTTACAAACAAGAAGGTGAAAAAGCCATTGAATTTCTTAACTGGCTGATGGACAATAATTTTATCTTTCTTGGCATGCGCGCTTATAATTTTATCAAAGATCAAGAGCCCACAAAAGCTTTTACAGTTAGTGACATTGAGCTGGGCATTCTCACTGATGCCTCTATTCGCATTATTGGTGATGCACGCGTAGAAGAACCTCCCCAAGAAATCTTGTCCTTTATGGAAAGTGATAAGCTACTTATTGTGACAAAAGCCAACAGTCGCTCAAAAATTCACCGTCCTGTTTGGCTCGATTATATTGGTCTTAAAATCTTTGATAAAGAAAGCCATTTGTGTGGAGAATTACGCATTGTCGGGCTCTTTACCTCCTCAGCTTACACACACTCTATTTTACAAATTCCCTTCTTAAAAGAGAAAGCCAAAACCATTATTCAACGTCTTGGATATGATCGCGCTGATTATTCTGGAAAAGCCCTTATCAGTGTTTTAGAAACTTACCCGAGAGATGAAATGTTTCGCTCTGATGTTGATACATTGACGGAAAATGCCAAGCTTATCATGCAATTAGACGAGCGCCCACGTTTACGGGTTCTCGCCCATACGGATTCTTTTGGACGTTTTGTTTCTATATTTGTCTATATACCCCGTGACCAATATAGCAGCAATATTCGTGAAAAAATTGGCGAGTATTTTGTTGAACTTTACAAAGGTGATTTTTTTGAATCCTATCCGCTATTTTTAGAAAGCACACTCACACGCGTCCATTATATTATTCATCGCAAAAGAAGTGAGAGCGCTCCTGTTATTGAGCGTGCCACACTTGAAAAAAATGTGCGTTCCATAGCACAAAATTGGGAAGACAGTGTAAAAGCCATAGCTCTTACCCGCAAAACAACAGCTCAACAAACACGTTTAGCAAGTCATTTTCCCAACAGCTATCGTGATTTATTTTCAGCTGAAGATGCAATTAAAGATGCAGAACATATTTTAAATCTCAATGATAAAAAACCGCTTTTTGTTACTTTTTATCACGCACACAATAAAGAAAAACAAACAATTTCACTTAGATTGTTTCACCGTTATGAGGCACTTGCCCTTTCTAAACGTGTCCCACTTCTTGAAAATATGGGATTTCGGGTTCTTACCGAACAAACACTTGAATTACCAGATGGCAACGGACATCCTGTGTATCTTCATGATATGCAACTGGAAAGTGCTTTCCAGCTCTGTATTGATTTTGACAAAATGGGGCAAAAGCATGCTGAAACATTCGAAGCCATTTGGTCGCAAGACGCTGACAATGACGCCTTTAATGCCTTAACCCAGACGGCGCAACTTAATTGGCACGAAATTGTTATTTTACGTCATTATGGACGCTATCTCCAACAAACTGGCATTCCTTATTCACAAAAACGCGTTGCCCAAACTTTAAACACCTATCCTGATATTACCCAAGATCTTTATGCTTTGTTCCATTTGAAGTTTCACCAAAGCCATACAGAAAAAGAGCGGGAAAAAAACCAGCAAATCATTCAACAACGCATTGAAGAAAAATTACAAAAAGTACCAAGTTTAGATGATGATCTCATTTTACGCCGCTACCGTAATCTCATCAACGCAAGTTTACGAACCAACGCCTTTGCCCCTCTGCAAGATGGTAGTCCACGGCGTATTTTAGCAACTAAGTTGGATCCACGACAAATTGAAGGTTTGCCTGAGCCACGTCCTTATCGAGAAATTTTCGTTTACGGACCAGAAGTTGAAGGGGTTCATCTGCGTTTTGGTCCTATCGCCCGAGGTGGGATTCGTTGGTCTGATCGCGCATTAGACTATCGCACTGAAGTGCTTGATTTAGTCAAAGCACAACAAGTTAAAAATGCAGTTATCGTTCCTGTAGGCGCAAAAGGTGGCTTCTATCCTCATCGCCTTCCCCAAACAAACGACCGTGCCATGATAGCAGAAGCCGCGCGACAAGCTTATGTTGACTTTATCACGGCTTTACTTTCCATTACCGATAATCTGATTAATGGCAAAATAAGTACACCCCACAATATCATCTGCCATGATGGAAATGATCCTTATTTCGTTGTCGCGGCCGATAAAGGCACTGCAACCTTTTCTGATACTGCCAACGCTATCAGCCAAGCGGATCACTTTTGGCTCGATGATGCTTTTGCCTCTGGAGGATCAGCAGGCTATGACCACAAAGCCATGGGGATTACAGCTAAAGGTGCATGGGAAGCGGTTAAAAGACATTTTCGGGAATCATTTAATCATGATATTCAGACAACCCCTTTTACTTGTGTTGGGGTTGGCGATATGTCTGGCGATGTTTTTGGAAATGGAATGTTACTTTCCAAACAAACAAGGCTTATCGCTGCCTTTGACCACCGCGATATCTTTATCGACCCAGATCCAAACGTAGCGGAAAGTTATGCAGAGCGTATGCGCTTATTTCAGCTCCCTCGCTCAAGTTGGCAAGATTACGACCAAACAAAATTATCAAAGGGCGGTGGTATCTTTTCACGCACAGCAAAAACCATTACTCTCTCACCTGAAGCAGCACAAGCTATTGGCTATGACAAACAAACAGGCACACCTTTTGAAATTATCTCTGCTATTCTTAAAGCACCTGTTGATCTTTTATGGTTTGGTGGCATTGGTACTTATATACGTGCAGCAACAGAAACCGATGCCCAAGTAGGTGATCGTGCAAATGACGCACTGCGTATTACGGGTGAACAAATCCGTGCAAAGGTTGTTGGTGAAGGGGCTAATCTGGGCATGACACAACGTGGTCGGATTGAATATGTCTTAAACGGTGGACGATGCAATACAGATGCTATTGATAATTCTGCAGGCGTTAATTGTTCTGATGTTGAGGTTAATATCAAAATTGTTCTTGCCTCAGCACTTCGTGCAAAAACACTTACCCGTGAAGCGCGCAACGAACTCTTGAAAAAAATGACCTCACAAGTTGAGCAGTTAGTCTTGCGCAATAATTATTTGCAACCACTTGCTTTATCTTTGGCTGAAAACCAAAGCATCGCTGATTTGCCTTATCAGATACGCTTTATGCAAGATCTGGAACAGAAAAAGCTTCTGGATCGCAGAGTTGAAATTCTTCCTGATGAGCAAACTTTGCGTCAAAGAATAACCAAAGGTCAAGGTCTTGTCCGTCCAGAACTTGCGGTTATTTTAGCTTATGCTAAATTAACCCTTAAGGAAGAAATTGCTCACAGCTCCATTGTTGATGATAATTATTTTGACACAACTTTACTGCACTATTTTCCAACCCAAATTCAGAAAAACTTTGAGAAAGAAATCATACATCACCAATTGCGTCGCAATATTATTGCAACCCTTATTGTCAATGATATTGTGAATCGTGGAGGACCTACTTTTGTTAATCATCTACAAGATGCAACAGAGCAAAAGATTGAAAATATTATTCGTGTTTTCATCGCACTTCGTGATGGATTTGAAATTCCTCAGTTATCTGATAAAATTGATAGTCTCGATAATAAGATACCTGGTCTTGTTCAAAATAAATTTTATGCAACAATTACCTCTATGCTCTTTGAAGCAACCAATTGGGGTTTACGCAATATGGATCTCTCTGTTCCATTAGAAGAACTTGTGAAAACAATTAAGCAAGCACGTAACATTATTGAAAAAAAGCTTTTGTGTTCCAACGATAAAGATATTAATCAAAAAATTAGAGAGAAAGTGATCCATTATAGTGAAGAAGGAGCACCAAAAGATTTAGCAGAACAACTGGCTCTTTTGGAAGCTGCCCCAGTAACTTGTGATATTTCTCTGATTGCAAAACAAAATAATAGTGATCTGATTAAAACTGCAGAAATTTATTTCTCACTTACTCAAATCATTCGTGCCAGCCGTGTTAATGAAGCAAGTCGAACAATCCCTGTGCTTGATTATTATGATAATATAGCTTTAAGCCAAGCTAAAGAAAACATTGCTGAAAGCTTACGAGCAATCATTACGAAAATCTTGAAAAATTATGGAGAGCAAAACGACCCATTCACGGCTTGGAGTCAAACAAAAGAAGATCATATTCACAATGTCACAAATCGCATTGGCACCCTTGTTGAAAACGATCTCAGCATTTCTCGCTTTACCTATGTAGCAGGGATGATTGCACAACTGCAAAACACTGCTTTTTAGACTTAAAAGCAGTGCAAGACAGCCAAACTTTAAAACCCTAAAGTTTATCCCATCCATGGAGAACCAGAAAAGGGGAAATGGTTTGGCTGTTTGCATTTTAAGCATAGAGCTCAAAATAAAACTTGAAGATATTAGCTTGCGTAGAAAATAAATGCCTCACGGCAGCAACAAACTCTGCGTGCTGAACAATGCTCAACTACAAACACCGCTTTTTAAACTTAAAGCGGTGCAAGACGACCAAGCTTTAAAAACCCTAAGCTTACCCATCCATGGGTAACCAGCAAGGGGAGAACGGGTTGGTTGTCTGTATTTTTAGGCATAGAGCTCAAAATAAAAAATAAAACTTGAAGATTGTTGGCTTGTTCAGGAAATAAGTGCTGCATAGTCGTAACAAACTCTGTGTGCTGAACAAAGGCAAGTTCAAATTTTGCCGTCAAATATCCTTCATCATCAAAAGAAAAAGGCCCACTTACGCGCAACATACCGCCTGTATGAAACATCAATTCACCGCGCTTTAAAGTACCTTTTTTTCCATATAAGTGCTGTTTCCAACCGTTTTTACCATTTACATCAAACAGATTGGACATATCATTAAGGATCCATGTCAAATTTCCATTAATTTTTGGAAAATCAACAAAGGAATGTGCCATAAAAGCTGAAAGATCAATGCTATCAAAAGTAGCATGCCCTGATAAATCATTTTTCTCATTTTTAAGATCAAATCGTACAAACTTTGCCATTATTTTTGGAAGCGGATTCTTTTGATCTAACGAAAGCACAGTCATATCATCAGCATTTTCCAAAGAGACCTGACCTTCAACACTCTCCTGTGTCGTCTTTCTATCTGTGATTGTTGATTCTAATGCTTCCTGAAATTTTTTGTCTCCCAGAGAGAACGCTAAGGGAAAAATTTCAAGCTCTTCAGCTATAAGCTTAAATGTCTTAGGTAACCTCCAAGAAGGCTCTGTTTCAATAACCAAATTGCGCCAACGTGACACAATAGGCATTCTTTTATCTACAACAATTGATGCAGGAGAATGAATATCAACTTCGATTAGCTGTGGTGCATAAATTGGTGCACCAATCATCACAGATTCAGTTGAGAGAGAAAAATCATGCAAAGGCCAAGAAAACTGAAATTTGTCACAACCAACACCGATACGTAACGGATAACCATTCTTTTTTATATTTTTGCACACAACCATCATCTCATGAGATGATGCACTTGCGAATATATCGGAAACACGGGTCTCTATTTTACGTGAAAAAAAAACCAGAGTGAACTATAAATGAGTATCAAAAAAAGACAAAATAGTCCACAAAGCAAATAGCGCAAAGATGAACTTTTCCATAAGGATGTTAATTGAGACAATATAAACAAAATTAAAATTTTCCTTTTTTCATGATAGCAATCAATAGGATCATAATTCTTAAAATTCACGCAAATGCAGCCGATACACCAAAAATCTGTCGCAATGCATTTTCAAACCATTGGCTCAAAGCTTGATCATATATTAAACGGCCTTTCAAGTGCGCAGAAGCAGGTTGGGCACCTTTTTTGGTTAATTTGTGTGCTGAACTCACTACCAAACGCTGCATCATAGCATGTGTAAATTCAGCGTGAAATTGCAATCCCCACGCATTGTTTCCGTAACGGAAAGCTTGTGTAGGATATGTGTGACCTGTTGCCAAAAGCACCGCCTCTTTGGGTAAATCATAAATTCCTTCATCATGAAAATGATAAACCATTTCTGGCCAATCCATAAGTTCTCTACCTTGTGGAGTAGCTTCCAATGGATACCAGCCGATCTCAACGGTTCCATCGCTTCTTGTACCAACACGCCCCCCCAAATTTCGTGCTAACATTTGCGCTCCAAGACAAATTCCTAAAAAAGGCTTATCCTCTTTCAGCAATAAAGAAATCCAATCAATTTCTTCACCAATATACGCATCCTTATCATTCACACTCATCATTCCCCCCAAAATAACAACACCTGCATAATGTTCCAATGTATTGGGAAGTTTTTGCCCTAAAATAGGACGATAAATATCAAGAATAAAACCACTTTTCTGCAAAAATTTTCCTAAACGACCAATATATGTAGATTGACGATGAATAACTACTGCAATTCTTGGTTTACTGCTTTTTTGCTCCTTACCAAGACATTTTTGTATCAAAAACATTTTTTAACCAATCACCTTTGCAACCAAACTAAATTCAGCTTTCTAAAAACAAGAAAATAGTTTTAGTGAATAACATTCACTATGGGTTTTCTGTTTAAAATAATCGAAACTTTCTTTCCGACAACGGCACCTCTTCTTCTTCTGTTTTAATCCCTGGATCATCGACATTTAAACGGGTTGCACTGAAGACTTTTGTCTCTTGTTTTTTTGTCTGATCGTGATGTAAAAAGTCAGCCTTTACAGATGGAAATTCTTCAAGAAACCTCCCTTCAACAACCGTATTTTTGCCCACGATATTTTCTTTATCGTGTGTTTTCAGCACAATTTCTTTTTTCAGAGCGACATTATCAGCCTCTAATGTTAGAGGGGGCTTGCAGGGAGGCGCTTGCCATTTAAAACAACCCAAGCGTCCGCTTATTGGAGAAACTGCTAACCAAGAAGAAAAAATAGTACCATCACACATCCATACTGGATCACGCTCAGCACGCAGTGCCAAAGAAAGCCATTGACGCACTGCTCCCTGATTATTTCCCTGTGCTTCTTCAATCTCTGCCAGCAATAAATAAACACTTTCCCGCGGATGATACTGAAGTGCTTTTTGTGCGTATTCTCTCGCTAATGTTCTTTCCCCCGCATCTAAAGCAGCTTTGGCAATCAAGAAAGCTGATTCAAATGTATCTTTATTATAAGAAACTAGTGTTTTAGCTCTTTTTAACCGCCCAGCTGCCCCTTCTTCTTTTGCAAGATAAAGCGCCCCTAAATCAGGGTGAGGCTCCCTCTGCCAAGCAGCAATAATCATTTTATCAGCTTTACGTGTTTCATTTAATTTATAAAGAATATCCGCTGCAATGACTGTTATCGGCACAAAATTAGGTACTAATTTATGTGCTTTCAAAATAGCTGTACGTGCTTCCACAGGATGCGTCTCAAACAGATGAAGTGCCTTCCCGCTCAATAAAAGCGCTTGTGTATGATAACGCTCGACTGTTGAGCGAGCAGAATACGGTAAAGCTTTTTGCGCACGCTCAAAAACATCAAGTGCTTTATCCCACTTTCCTTCAGCACTCAATCGATCAAGAACGACTTGATGAGCCCATGAAAGTGCTGGCGACAAAGTTAGTGCCTCCTGCGCATATTGCTGCGCTGCTTCGTAAGCTTTGGTCTTCATAGCTTCACGAAATAAACCGTAAAGCCCAGCCAGTTTAGTCGATGTGTCTCTTCTCATCTCTTCATAAAGGCCAATGGCACGAGCAGAATTATTCTGCAAAGATAGGGTTTGCGCTTGTAAGAGTTTCACTAACGACTCATAACTGCCTGCAAGATATTTTACAGCACGCGCTTCCATTTTTTGTGCTAAAAGACCATCGCCAGCAAAAACCGCAAGAATCCCCTGTGAAAGAGCTTCATAACCGCGCTTTTGGTGACGTTTATAAAAATAATTGGATAAAACACTCGGTACAGAAAAGATAACAGACAAAAGCCACCATACAAGCGCCACAATTCCACACGATAAAATGATTGCGCTTAAAACTGTCAACAACGAAACAGAAAAGCGAAAGTGCAAAAATGTTATAACAAAAACACTATTGTGATTGGCAACCCACCCAAAAGCCAAACCAAGGATAGATACAACAAAACTATAAATGAAAACACGTATCATCTTGAGCCTATTTACATTTTCGTCGCCTTAAAAGATTCTTGTTGTGCAAGCACAAGCAACTGCTGGAGAAGATGGCAAACAGCAATATGTCTTTCAAGTTTTTGAACAAAATCTATTGAAACATCTTTTGCACTTTGAGGTAATGTTTTCCATTCACTCAAAGCTTTTTCATAATCACCCATTTGAACTGCAACTTCCATCCGCGCTGCAATCGCTCCCAGTGTCATACCTTCAACGTTTCCGACAGGTCGCAAAACAACCAGACTTTTTATCCATGCCCAAAGCTGTTCAAAAAAGTGCGCATCTGATGCAGCAATATTTTGCGTACCAACAATTGCATCTGCAACATGCGCAAAATCAGCTGACAATTGAACTGAATTTGGCAGACCCATAGTGGCTGTTTGTTGCAGCAAGTCAAGTCCATCAATCGAAGGTGATAATTGCTGTAATAGTTTTAATTCGTCTACATAAGATCCACCGCGCTCTACAGCATTTTTCAGCGAATTGACTGCAATAAACAGTGCAGTATTCATAGATTCTTTCTCGTCATTTTTAGCAACAATCTTTTCTTTCACAGTCTCAAACTGTTGCTTTAACGCAGCAAGGTCATTTGCATTGTTCTGTCCCACGAACAAAACCGTTTTTATATCTTTTGATACGCCTACTAAAGCTTGCACATATTCTTCAAGATCATTTACTTTTTTCTCTAAAGCTGCAAAAGCTTTTCTGCTTTCCTCTTGTGAGATTTCATCACCTTGAACAACTTCAACGTGCTGCGGTGAAAAAGAAGCAAACTCTGCTTTCAACGTATCAATTTCTTGAAGCACACGCCCTAATTGCCCCATTGTTTCTTCTGCTTGACTTTTTGCGTCTTCAGCAATCTGCAAAGCTCTCTTCTCTCCAGCATGACTGCTTACCAAAGAGGAAGGAAGAACACCTGCCCATTGTCCACCCACCCAAAGCCCCAAAGCGATGAGACCACCCAAAATGCCTGAAATCAGCAAGAAAATCCAGCTTATATGAGACGTGTGTTTATTCTGTGTGCTTTGTTTTTCTATTGCAACTGATTCTACAGAATTTTGTGTTTTTTGTTCTGTATCATGGCTCATAACTTCATGCTCAATTACAGATTTTTTACGACGAGCATGCGTATCATGCGGTTTAACTTTTGATTTTGAAGAATCTACCATATGAGTCACTTTTTTTGCACCTTCTTTAATAATACAATAACAAGATGAAAAAAGTTTTAAAAATGAAGCATTTTTTGAATATTTTAGATAGCATACCTTGTTTTACACTTTTCTTATCAAGAATATCTCTTCGTCAAAATTTTCAACACTGCATCCTCACTGAAAATCATTATAATGATATAGTTTGATAAACAAGTTTTTGAAAATACATAAGCATTTTATACTAAAAAACACGCCTTATTCAGCTTTAGTCAACATAGCAATTATATCAGATATATCAGAATTTAAGAGAAGTTTTTTGCATCTTTACCTATCTCATGGTACCCACACATAAAAGAGTCTTCAACATAAGGTTTTATCTAAAATGCGCCTGTTGGGAATAGAAACAAGTTGCGATGAAACTGCTGCCGCCGTTATTGAACACAACAATGGAGGAAACAGCAAAATTCTTTCCAATATTGTTTGGAGCCAAATTGACGATCATGCACCTTACGGTGGTGTTGTGCCTGAAATTGCTGCTCGTGCCCATGTTGAAATTCTCGATAGTTTGATTCTGAAAGCACTGACAGAAGCTAACACAAAATTGCAAGATATTGACGCCATTGCAGCAACAAGTGGCCCAGGGTTGATAGGAGGTCTTTTAGTAGGAGTAATGAGTGCAAAAGCACTCTGTCTGGCTACTGGAAAACCTTTTATTGCCGTAAATCACCTAGAAGGACATGCTTTAACAGCTGTTTTAACGCATAACGTCAAGTTTCCCTATTTGTTGCTGTTGGTTTCAGGCGGACATACGCAAATCATCCTTGTTCACGGAGTGGGAAATTACCAACGTTTAGGAACTACTATTGATGACGCATTAGGAGAAGCTTTTGATAAAACTGCAAAACTTTTAGGTCTTTCTTATCCTGGTGGTCCAGCACTTGAAAAAGCGGCTTTACTGGGTGATAAAAATCGGCTTCCTCTTCCACGACCTTTAAAAGGTGAAAAGCGGCTAGATTTTTCCTTTTCTGGTCTTAAAACCGCTGTGCGAAAAGCTGCAACAGCCATGGCTCCTCTCACAGAAAGCGACGTTGCTGACATCGCAGCAAGCTTTCAAGCAGCAGTAACCGATACAGTGCATGATCGCGTTTGCTTAGCCTTGCAACATTTTACCAACCTGTATCCCCTCTCTCATTATCAAGGACACCGCCCTCCTGCTTTAGTTGTCGCAGGTGGAGTAGCTGCCAACCAAGCTATTCGATCCACGCTGCAAGAACTTGCGCATCAACATGGTTTTGAATTCATAGCTCCGCCCCTTTCCTTGTGTACCGACAATGCTGCCATGATTGCTTTTGCTGGTGCAGAACGGCTCGCACGGGGGGAAACAAGCTCCCTTGATATTGCTCCTCGCTCACGCTGGCCATTAGATGAAAAAGCTGCACCTTTAATCGGAATGGGACGCCGTGGAACAAAAGCATAAAGATAAATTAAGATTTATATCCCCTACACAACACGGGATGAATCACCACCATTTGGCACTTTATCTATTACTCTTATCGCAACCTCTTACCTTTTTGCATTATCTCTATGATATTTGATTTTTTGAAGATTGATTTTCTTACCACGTTTTCTCAAATTCAATGATGCTATATTTTTTCAGATCACAATTGGAATATAGTTAACAATACCCCAATTATGATATCCTTTGTGATCTTTATGAAATTGAAAGAATGACTGAGTTTTCCATTGCTCTTCCACACACCCGCAATACCTTGTTTTAGCAATAAACCAAATCAAAGCACTTTTATACAACACATGAAAATATATCGGAAACATGGCACATTTCTACCCCTACAACTCTCTTGTTTCGAAAAGGAAAGAAACAAATCGGTAATGAACACTCTTTATACCACTTTAAATTCCACAATCATTCTTGATGGTATGATACAAATATTTATAAACAGACGCTCGTGACTTATGAAATATAGCACAACCTATGAAAAGGAGAGCTCATGGCTTATTGGCTTTTTAAATCTGAACCCCATAAATGGTCATGGAATATGCAGAAACAAAAAGGTGCTGAGGGTGAACAGTGGGACGGTGTACGCAATTATCAAGCCCGCAACAATATGCGTGCCATGAAATATGGCGATAAAGGTTTTTTTTATCACTCAAATAAGGGGTTAGAAATCGTAGGAATTGTAGAGGTCTGTGCTGAAGCACACCCTGATTCTACAACCCCTGATCCACGTTGGGAATGTGTGGATATCCGTGCTCTTTGTGATATGCCAACCCCTGTTTCATTAAAACAGATTAAAGCGAATCCAAAACTGAACAATATGGTACTGGTTAATGCCAGTCGCTTATCAGTGCAACCTGTCACAGAAGATGAATGGAGAGAAGTCTGCTTAATGGGCAACCTTAAGATGGAAATATTTTTAACCTAAAACAACAATCTTTGTCTTTCGACTAATGTGCGGCAAAAGACGCTCCATATCACGACGAGAAAGTGCAATACATCCTTCTGTTGGCGTATAATTTTCTCGCGCTAAATGCATAAAAATGGCACTTCCTCTTGCCATTTTCCGTTCTGTAATATTCCAATCCAGACTTAAGACAATTGCATAAAGACCGTCTTCACGATACATCTTTTCAGCACTGTTACCATAAGGAAGACGTACCAAGCGATTGTAATTGGCATCGCCACTTGCATCACACCAGCCATCTTGGACACGAATACGATGAAAAGGCAAAATAGAACGTGGGAAGGAGCGAGAAAAATTGCCTCGAAATCCTCTTAAGCAACGCATACGTGCTAAAGGTGTTGCACCATCACCTTCACGCTTAAAAGCAGAAATGCCAGCCCGTCCTAAGGCGCAAAAAAAATGATTTTTACCAGCGCACAAAATACCCCGTGTACATTTCCCTGCTTGTCGACGAACGGTCATAAAAGAAACAAAAGTTTGTTTTTTATAGGGTTTCTTTTTTAATTTTCCTTGCATGAGATCCTATTTTTCATGAAACTATTTTTCACAAATCGTCATATCAACATACCTTATAAGGAAAACAAATGAACCGCTATACCCTTTTAATCGTTGAAGAAGACGATGATCTGCGCCCTATTTTGGTAAAACAATTACAAATTCATAAAGAATTTAAAGTTTTGCAAGCAAAAACAGCTGAAGCAGGAATCACAATAGCCCAAGAAGAGAATATTGATCTAGCCATTTTTGGTATTGAACTGCCCGATCTTGATGGTCGTACAGCTATTCAAAAACTACGCACTCAAGGTTTTCGTGCTCCCATTATCATGATTACAAATTATGATACAGATTGTGATACCATTTTAGATATTGAAACAGGTGCCAATGATTATGTAACAAAACCCTTTCGCTTTGCGGTGCTATTGGCGCGAATCCGTGCCCAACTACGCCAATATGAGCAAAATGAAGATGCAACATTTTACATTGGTCCTTATACGTTTAAACCTAGGCAAAAACTCCTCATTGATCAACACAACAATGAAATTCGTCTTACAGAAAAAGAGGCAGCGATTCTTAAATATCTTTATTGCACCAGCGATAAAATCGTAAATCGTGAAACACTTTTAGAACAAATTTGGGGCTATAATGAGAAAATTGTTACCCATACGCTAGAAACCCATATATACCGTTTGCGACAAAAAATAGAAAAAGACCCCTCCAACGCACAAATTCTCATTACAGACAATAATGGATATCGTCTTAATCTTTAAGTATTGCTTATAATTATCGTAATTATTGCTTCAAAATTGATTTTGGCACCATTAATTTCTCTTTTCTGAAGCAAGAAGCAAAATAAGCGAAGATTAAAGAGAGCTTTCACGTGCTTGTGGTGACAATGCAGGAATAAAAACACGCCGCGACTGGCGGCGCTGTGCAAGCAAGCCTTGATAAACACATTTCTGAGCCTGACATATTAAGAGACCGCCAAAATAAGGCAAAAGATGGCGTGCAAATGGCTCATAAAAAAATGAAAACAATCGCGAAATATAACCTGAAGAAGGCATGTAATGTATAATTTCCTGCACGGGTCCAGAAATAAAATTTGTTTTTTCAAACAAACGCGTGATTTGTTGTCGACTATAAGGTTCACCATAACCAAAGGGTGTACAACCGTTACGTGCCCAAAAACCAGAGCGATTAGGAACAATAACGATCAAATGACCATTAGGGGCTAAAATGCGCCATATTTCATTCAGCGTTTCAAAAGAATTTTCTGTATATTCAAGTGCATGTACCAATAAAACACAATCAATGGAAGCATCAGGAAGTGGCAAGTCTTCTTCAAAAACAAGCGCCGTGGCAACTTTATTGGCACAAGGCCAAGGCGAAGCCCCCTGACCAGCGGGCATAAAAGCAAAACATTGTTGTGCACGTTTCCGCAACACAGAAAGATAAGGAAGTGCATAACCAAGACCCATGACTCGTTTATCTGTAAGATCTGACCAATATAAATTTAATTGGTCACACAAAGTCTCTTGCACACGCATACCAAGTGCAGAAGCGTAAAAATCTTTAAGTGTGATTATATCCAATTCAATATACCATGCAGAAACAAAATTCAAACATCACAGGCTTTTACCCAATTTATATGGACTTCTGCCTTTTCTCCACAATGGCAAAAACTCTAATATTTCATATTTTTAGCCCTTATAATCCCAAAAGCGGCACAGCAATCTTTATAATCGCTTCACAGCAAATGTTTTGACGTGTTCTTTATCTTTGATTCTGCGCTCCATACAAGCTTTCACTACGCTATTTTTGACGTTAGCGAAAAAAAAGCAAATGGTTAATTAAAATGAAGCAATCTTTCAAGATAATTTTTCTCTGTCTCTGGAATATGCTCTTTACCAAGGCGTTTGCGAATTTCTTCCAAAATCTGCCGCGCACGCATTTGATCACTTTCCTGTGGCACAACAACGTCTTCTTGTCCTTGATCAGTTTTTGAAGAAAGTGAACGCCCTAATGGATCTTTAGGACCAGAAGTAGAATTTTGATTATTTCCAGCTTTTTCGAGTACTTCACGCATCTTTTTTAAAACATTTTGTGCGCCTTGCCTCAAAGCTTCTAAAGCATCTAATTGGTTTTGTTTAGACATTCCATAGTTTCCGTAATCAAGAGCGATCTCTGCAGAGTTCATGTTTTCTTCTGCTTTTTTCAATGCATCGCCCTGCTCAATCCCCTGCTCTGATAACCCCTTTCCCAATTCTGATAACCTAGAATGCAACTCCGCCTGACGTTTTTGCAAAGATTCGCTTCGCTTTTTTGGTACACTTTCCCCACGTCGTTGTTCCATTTCTAACTGATATGTCTCATTAAGAATTTCTTGCTGACGACGCATCAAATCACTAAGCTGATCAATCTTTTTTTTCATCTGCGCAGTTTGGCTATTATTTTCTCCCTTATCCTGATTGCCTTTGTGAACCTGCAAATGATCAAGAATCTTTTCAACTTCAGCCAATAATTGTTCAGCCGCAAAGGAAGAACCCACCTTAGCCATTTCTTCAATTAAATTCAGCTTTTTTTGTAATGTATCCTCAGAAAGATTGGAGCTATGAGGACTGCTTTTATCTTGCGCTGTTTCAGCCAAAGCGCGAATATAATCATCCATAGCTTGGCGTAAATTTGCCATAAGCCGTTCAATTTCTGTTGTTGAAGCGCCATTGCGAAGCGCATCACGCAAAGCAGCCTGCGCTTGTTTTAAATTTTTCTGAACGGATTCATTTTGATTGCCTTCAATACCCAAAGCAATTTGCCATAAATAATCCACCACATCGCGCAGCTCATCCTCTGTTTTTGCCAGTGAAAGCCTTGTCCATGCGCTCTGTAAGACAAGGAAATGCGTCACATTTTGAAGACCATCTTCTGGACGCACAAGCAAAGCAGAAAGCATATCGAGTACATGCTCTTGGGCAGAAGCATTAAGAGCCAATAAGCGACGCAATTCACTCACTGCGCGAGCAACAGGGTTCGAAAAAATACGCTGTGGTAATATCATACCAAAAGTTTTACTGCGACCTTGTTGTCCCGCTCCATCTTCTGCCACCAAAGTAATTTTGACTTCTGAGCCAGCCCACGGATGGTTTGATACATCTTGTACCGTCCGCATTTTACCCTTTCCACCACGCGCTAAAAGAAGTTTTATTTCAGGTGCTTTATAAAGGGAAGTAGCATTTTTTTGCTGTCCAAGAAGAGACTCGATTTCAACAAAAGCCTTTGTCACTCCATAATCATCATCCATCTCATACTGCAGCTCTAATGAGCCAGCCAAAACCCGCTCTGGTTTTCTCAGCCAATGAATTGCCGGTACCTGATCTTTAATCACATGCAAATGCCACTGTTGTTGCTTATGACGTGATGACACCACCAAATCGATTGAACGTTCCAAAAGTGTTTCAAAATGAATAATTGGATCATTCAAAGCTGTTTTTTCACTTTTTTGCGAAAGAAAAACTTCACGCGCATCCTCTTCAGATATGGCTTTTACTGTAACGCCAGCACCATTGACAACACGTATAACCATATTGCTGCCTTCAGGAACTGTAAATCGTGTTGTCTCACCTTGTGTTAAATAAATGGGTGCAACACCCGTATAAACAGGTGGTGTGATCCAAGCATCAATCCGTATTGACGCCTCATCCACCACAGGGCGTAAATCAAATGCATCTGCCAAACGCCCTCCTAGAGAGCCAAAAGAAAAACTAAAAGCGCACACACAAAGTAAAATACATAAAGTCCTAAGAGCCAAGGGATCATAAGCTGCACTATTGGGATAAGCAAATCCCGTTTTTAAATGAGACAATTGTTCTGCCATGCGACGCTGATGTTCGCGCCAGATAATTACATTCAAACCTTCATCATTTTCTGGACATAAATGATCTGTTTGAACACTTAAAGGCTGATTTTTGAGACCATTGACTTGCTCAATACGGTGATGAACATCCTTAATGGTTGGCAACCGAAAGCGGACAAGAAAACACAGACTCCCCACACCCAAAAAAAGCATCAACCACAGTAAGAATAAATGTAGCCAATAACTCAAAATGCCAAAAATGCCAAACCAACTTAGTGAACAAAAGAAGCTCAGAATTAGAAAAAACGGCAACAACCGCAGCCATATCCGTTCAAAAAATAGGATACACCACACCAAAACACGTACAGATAAAAGCTTCATTACCGCAGAACTTTTGATGTTTTCATTTTTCATAGACAAATATTTGCTCTTTTTCACAGTAATAAATCGGGATCATAGACTCCATGCAAGACAAGTTCCAGAAAATAAATTGTTTCATCAAAGTTTAGTAAAAATAAGACAGAAGATATTTAGCAATGTTCGATCCAGTCTGGAACATGATCACTGTTTATGAGTTGCGTATAATCAAGACGCGGACGAATAATCGCGTAGCGGGTATCTTGAACAAGAACTTCTGGCACCAAAAGCCGACTATTATAGGTGCTTGCCATCACTGCACCATAAGCACCTGCTCCAGTAATCGCCAAGAGATCACCTGCCGCTAAAACGGGAATAGAGCGATCTAACCCTAAATAATCACCAGTTTCACAAATTGAACCCACAATATCTGCTTTCATAAGTGAGGCATCCATCGGTGCTTGTTTTACAAGTACCACATTTTGCCAAGCATCATAAAGCGTTGGGCGCATAAAATCATTCATCGCAGCATCAACAATAACAAAATTTCTCCCTTCTCCTCTTTTTAAATATACAACAGACGTCACCAATACACCAGCCTCTCCGACAATACTGCGCCCAGGCTCCATGATAATATTAATTCCCAAAGGTGCAATATGCTTCCTTACAAGTGCTGCATAATCAGCAAGAGACGGCACTAAATGTTGTTCATTACCATATGCAATACCAAGCCCGCCCCCAATATCGATATGAGTGATCGCATATCCATTATCCCACAACTGACGCACAAAATCTGCAACGATAAGAAATGCATCTTCAAACGGCTTCAAATCACAGATCTGACTACCGATATGAATATCTGCACCACACACATGAAGACTAGGCAATTGCGCGGCTTTTTTATACGCATCCCACGCCAAGGATAGAGGAATACCAAATTTATTTTCAGATTTACCCGTTGTAATTTTTTTATGAGTCTTGGCATCTATATCTGGATTAATGCGCAATGAAATACGCGCTGTTTTTGAAAGCGCAACAGCACGTGCTGAAAGTTGTTCAAGTTCAGGCTCTGATTCGACGTTAAAACAACAAATATCATGCGCAAGCGCAAAATCTATTTCTCTCACTGTTTTACCAACGCCAGAATAAACAATGCGATGAGGAGGAATACCCGCAGAAAGTGCACGCCGCAACTCACCTTCTGAAACCACATCAGCCCCCGCTCCGTTTATTGCTAAAAGCCGTAAAATTGCCTGATTGGAATTAGCCTTAACGGCGTAAGCAATCAAACTTGGTATATCTTGAAATGCATTTTGATACTCTTTAAAACGTGCAACCACCGCACGCGCTGAATAACAATAAAAAGGTGTTCCCACATCCCGCGCCAATGCAGAAAGCGAAAGACCTTCAGCGTGGAGCACACCCTGATGATAAGAAAAAAAGTGCATAGAAATCTCTATTGTATCAATCGATCAAGAATAAAAGGTTTATCTGCTGTATTTTTGGAAGAAAGTGTCTCCTGCGTCGCTTGCGCTACAGTTGAAGAAGGCAATTCTAATGCACCTTTACGCCCACATCCCACACAAGCGATACCCAAAAAAAGGACAATCATCAAACGCTTAAAAATAATTTTCATATGCCCTCTTTCCCCATATTGATCTCTTTCTGCATTTTTTTGTGTTAAAAATAAAATCACCTAAGTGATTACAAGACATTTTTTCCAACAAGTAACTTGGCAAAAGGCTTTTGAATACACCATAGGCAAATACTCTACTACAAAATCAACCAATTTTTTTCATTCTATTCCAATATTCCTACGAATATTTTCAAATTTTTGTGACAGAATAAATATATTAACTTTGTTTTGATGAAGAAACTTTAAACTATGAGCAATTTTTTTTATAATTGAATTGTGGAATGACCCTCACCTACGTTAACATTGCTACATGAGAAAGTGGATCTTCAGTATCTTATCGATAAAATCTTTGATCAAAATTAACTAAAATGTTAATTTTTTTCGCAATTGCATCAACCCTTACTACATTCAACCAATTTTATATTTGATTTCTTCATTTCTCATCCGTCACACTTTAAAAGCATCCATAAATAAGGGCAAAATTATGATTTCTCAATTTTTTAGCAACTTCAAGAAGAATAGAAAAATGCAATTCTTCATCACATTTTTGATTATCGTCTTAAGTATATGGATATACGCAGCAATAAATCACACTGATCAAAAAACATCTTTCACTCCCAACTCTCTTTCACCAGAACAAAAAGAAAAAATAATAGCAATAAAAAAGGCAACTAAAGGCCTTTTTACCCATATGCGCTTTGCTGATACTCTTCATGATATGAGTCAGCTTTCTTTTAAAGATATTCAAGGAAAAGACCATAAACTTGCTGAATTTCATGGAAAACTGGTGCTCGTTAATCTGTGGGCAATTTGGTGCCTACCATGTCGCATTGAAATGCCAGAATTGGCAAAATTAAAGCGTGAAATAGGTGGAGAAAATTTCGATGTAATAGCTATTAATGTTGAGCAAGCAGCTTCTCCTGAAAAAATTCAGCAATTTTTACAGAATATTGATGCTGATAATTTAATCTACTACCGTGATCCAACGATGGATATTTTTACAAATATTAGGAAACAAGGACTAGCGTTAGGATTGCCCGTCACATTTTTAATTGATAAAAATGGTCATCTCATTGCTTCATTCAACGGTATGGCTCCATGGGCTAATGATGATGCCAAAGCGTTCATAGAAGCTGCCATTAAAGAAACACAATAATTTAATAACCGCGCCTTTTTAAACGTTGTACCGCTAAATCCAGTGCCGACAAAAAAACAGAGCGGTCTTTGTGACCAAAAGGGCGGGGACCACCTGTCGCGTTACCCTGCCCGCGTAAATCTTCCATCAGATTGCGCATTGCTAAAGCTTGACCAATCGAATTGACATCAAAAATGCGCCCTGTCGGTGAAAGGCAAACACCCCCAGCTCGCACAACGCGCGCAGCTAAAAGAATATCACTCGTGATTACAATACTAGCCTCATGCACATGCTCAACAATCCAGTCATCTGCACAATCAGGCTCTCTAGCAACGATAACTCTTTCAAGAAGCACTTCATCTGGAAGGACTAAAAAACGATTTGCAACAATAAATGTTTTAAGCTGATAACGATTCATAACACGATAAATTTCAGACTTTACAGGACAAGCATCAGCATCAACCAACAAAGTGATGGCAGGCTTTGTCTGTGTATTCATCTGTTGGCTCTCACTCAACAACAGACTCTTTCATTTATCTAAATGTTGCAAATGATTGCGATAAAACATAATTGCCGCGTTTATTTCACCTCCCAAAATAAAAATCGCACTTAACATATAAAGAAAAATAATAGCAACCATGATGGACGCTAATCCCGCATAGGTAGAAATATAATTAAACATTGCTAGATACTGAGCAAAAGCCGTAGAAGCTATAAACCAGAGAAACATAGTTACAAAAACTCCTGGCAAAATATCTATAATTTTTCGTCGCCCAGCTGGCAACCATCTATGAATAATTAAAAGGCTTATGAAGAGGACAACAAATACAATTGCGTAGCGCCATAGACGAAACACACCAATATATTCATCAATAAAAGAAGAATGATCTCGCATAATTTTGATTAACAAAGGCACTATAATTAATGAAAAGCTAAGCACCACAAGACCGATTGCTCCAATAATCACAAAAAATAAGCTTTGCAAACGACAAAAAAACAAACTCCGCCGATCAACGACGCGATAAGCTTTATTCAAAGCTGTACGCAAAGCCTCCACTCCATTAGAAGCAAAATATGCTGCTCCAATAACAGAAATTGTTAACAAACCTCCCCGATGAATAGTTGAAACATTGATAACCTCTTGCGACAAAGGCTCTGCAATCGCATCTGGCAATAACTGTACAAGTGCTTTTATTTTTTGCGGTGTATAGGTAAAAGCTCCGAGAAAACGGGCAAAAGAAGTTCCAAAAATAAAAAAAGGAAAAAACGACAAAAGCCCAGACAGCGCGACATGGCTTGCAAACGCATTCCCATTATCACGCACATAATGGCTCACAGCATTGACAAGAATACGATAGCTATACCCAAACACATTTCTTATCAAAATTTAACACTTTCTGAAGGAATCTTTCTTTTAAAGGCCTATATTTTAAAAATTATTTATACTTGATAAAGAAAGGTCTCCCCGTGCAAAAATCAAGCATATTTTTAAAACAAGAATAAATATAATCAAGCGGCAATCACTATATATCAAATCATCAAAAACGAATGAACAAATCTTCTCAATGGCCTTCAGCGAATAAAAGGAAAGTATAATCACTTCACTGTATTTTGCACACGAACCCTTGCAAGCATCATTATGACTCATAATAAGCAACGATCTATCCTGATTGCATACACAATATGAGCATATTCATCTCTTGGTACCAAACTTTTCATCATCTCTGAAAATAAATTGAGATATTAAAACATACCGAATTACTTACAAACAAATCTTTCCGCTAAGCAGAAGTGAATACTTTACACCTTTTCTATGCCCTCTTGAAGAACTACTTGACGCCCAAAATCAGGTGCATCAATTTCCTGCCCTGCAGCAATAATGCTGCGTCGTACTTCTCGCGTGCGCGTAAAGAAATTAAACAGCACTTCCCCATCTCCTTGATGAATTGCTTTCTCTAAATATGCAAGACCTTCATTAAAGCGGCTCAGCATTTCCAAGATAGCATCCCTATTATGCAAACAAATATCCCGCCACATAACAGGATCAGAAGATGCTAAACGCGTAAAATCACGAAATCCAGAAGCTGAATAAGCAATCACTTCTGAATTGGTTACCTTCTCCAAATCACTCGCTGTCCCAACAATATTGTACGCAATCAAATGCGGCAAATGTGAAACAACAGCCAAAACAAGATCATGATGCTTAGGATCCATTGTCTCAACACGTGCACCACAAGCTTCCCAAAAGGCAGTTAATTTTGCTACAGCAGCAGCATCATTATCGGCAGAAGGCGTTAAAATACACCAACGATTCATAAATAAATCAGAAAACCCAGCATCTGGTCCAGAATATTCAGTTCCAGCAATTGGATGTCCTGGGATAAAATGAACAGATTTTGGTAATAAATGCGCTATTTCTGCAATCACCAATGCTTTTGTAGAACCAACATCACTCACAATCGTCCCCGACTTTAAATGGTCACGAATGGTTTTTACTACCTCCGCACTAGCTCCAACAGGCACAGCAATAATAACTAAATCTGCTCCTTTAACAGCTTCTGCATTATCGGTTGTATAAAAATCTCCAAGCTCTAATTCGCGTGCTCTTTCTAATGTTTTTTGACTACGCGTAGCGATAGTGACTTGGTTTGCAAGACCTTTCTTTTTAATAATCCTTGCTAAAGAAGAACCAATCAAACCGATTCCAATTAGTGCTATTTTTTCAAACCCAATAGGAGGCATTTTTCACCTTTAAAATAATAATAAGACCACGGTAAGTACCTGATACTGATAATAAAATAGTTAAGCATTTTGACAATCACGGCTAAGCAGTAGAGCTACGCATCCACCAATAACCACCGCGCAAATCGCCAATAAATTGTTTTATCTGGAAAATATATCAGAAAACTGCAAAAGAGAGCGTAACATTCGACCTTAAAACTGTTAATGCATTGGTTAATATTCTCTATTGTACATAATAAAAGCTCTCTCTACCACAAATTTATTAATCAAAAACGATAATAAATCTATACAAAAGCCATTGATTTTTCACCACAATCAGATCCCTGCAACTTAATGCTTTATTTTTAACTCTTTGCAAATAAAATAATTTTATACCTCTATATCTGCGATAGTGCGCATAACTTTTTCTTACATTGAACATTCAGTGAAACCATGCAGAGAGATCTGATAACTCTAAAGTCACTCTTCTCTTCTCAATAATGCAAACAAAAAACGTGATATCTTTAATACTCTGATAAAAAGCAATAGATATACCATTGCAATCAAATATTTTAAAAATCCATTTGGCAAATATTTTAAGAATTCATTTGGCGCCGCGCAATAATTGTCAATCTCAACAAAGCTTGACGAATGATAGCTTCACCCAAAAGCGGATTTTTACGGCTATCCAAAACAGCATGTTGGATTCGCTCCATTGCGTAAGAAATTTGTTCCATTCCCCAATATTTCAAGGCACGTTCAATTGTTTTTTTCCGCTGAAAAAAAATCGGCGGCCGTGCTTGAGAAATCGCTGTAGCAGCACTTTTACCTTCAACATCTACTTGATAACGCAAAAGTTGTAATTGCTGAAAATGCCTTTGTGCAGTACTCAAAATAAAAAAATGCGTGCCTTGCATAGCTGCATGTCGGCTAAAATATGCTTCAAAACCCACTACATTCCCCAGTAAAACAGCATCAATTACTTCGTCGTAAGAAAGCGCACTGACATCGCTTACTACAGCCTTCACATCTTCAAGAGAAATATGTGTTTTTCCTAAGGCATAAAGACAGAGTTTCTCCAATTCACCACGCGACACAAGATGATCTCCTCCCAAATTATGAAGCAACCACTTGCGTGCATCCAAAGAAAGAGTCATATTAAAGTGACTTAAGATTTCATCAATTAACGTGTCGAGAGAGCGAATATCATCAGCAAAACAGGGCAACGCCATTGCTGGGGATGCTGTTTCAATAACATTACGCAGTCCCGTTCCTTTTTTTAGATCTCCTGCCTCAATTAAAACAAAACTTGTTTCTGGTGGTTCTTTAATTAAAAGCTTAAGTGCAGCAAGGAAATTTTTTTGATTAGCACCGTTAGAAATCCATATCAAACGATCACCACCAAAAAGCGATAAAGTACGTGCCTCATCTCCCAATCGTGCAGGATCTTTATCAATCTCAGCTGCATCCAAGCGCACAGTTGCAAAAGGATCTTCCACTGCTACCTGCACAAGCTTAATAAAACGCTGTACACGCTCACAAACAAGACCACGATCAGGTCCATAAATGAGAACAATGGGAAAAGAACGTGAAAAACGCGTTAGAAAACGATCAACTTCATGCGCTTTTTTTTGAGCCAAAACATTAATCCACTAAAAGCTTGTTATCATCAAGAACTTCAATACAAATTTTCTTTGGAACGTATCTATGAAACCATTCACATCCAACCTTTTATGGCACTCCAATGAATACGCAATCATTATTCCACGTTTTGTACATTTTCAGGTAGTGACAGCGCAACTCAAAGAAAAATAAAAACACCCTGCTATAAAAACTCAATTTTTTTTCAAATAACATTGTTGTTTTACACACTCCAATTACCTAATTTATCAAGCATTTCCGCTATCCTAGGGTATCAAAGCACTTATTAAAGTCGAAGGAACACACTAAATTTGTATCAAAAATTTCATCTATTTTCTTGGAATAAATTTTATAGTGCCTTAAAAAAAAACGCAACATTAACAGCTTTTGCGTTTTTTAAACGAGCACGCTAACTCAGCAGCTCTTAACCACACATCTTGCGCCTATTCATTTACCGTATAATAATCCATTTCTCCTGTGTTAAGATTCATTACATTATACTCTGTTCCAAACTTATTATTGGTCGTATAGCAATTTATTCCTACGCAAATAGTGATCAATTTTAAATTGAAGTAAACACTTTACGCTTACCATAAAAAATCAAGATATATTCACTAAAGATTTATATTAATAATTATATTTTGATGTAAAATTAATTAATATCAACGCCGTATTTTGTCATTTCAATTTTGTAGAAAATAGAAATTTTATCGTTAGTAATCTAGTATTATCTAGACTTCTGTAGAATGATACGTAACAGTTGATGGATTTATTTATTTTGAATTGTGTAACAAAATTTCTTAGTAAGGAGTATATTGTCTCTATATTTCAAAAATGACGAAAATGATCACCTTAAAAACTCTTAAAATTGCCAAAACTGAAAAGATAAAAACCTTAAAAAATAGCTAAAAACATTTTTTATCGTATTCATAACGCAATATAGATTCGCAATTAAACTTTAAGGATGAAAAAGCATTTTGAAACATAATGCAAAGTAGGTAAAAGCTTATAGTACTCCTCCTCTCTGTAATTTTTGCTATATAATCACAGAGGACGTAACGTGGTTGTGTTTTTCTGAACTTATAATACACGTCCTTCTAAAGAGGACTCAAAATTAATCATTATTTCCATTTTTTTAATATTAAAAAATAAATTTACACTGAAACATTATTTTTTTGTTGCAATTCAGATAAGCCTACGCCATACAGGTAGTGCTTAAAGTGGAATACGTTCCAAATATATGAGCGGGTGTAGCTCAGGGGTAGAGCACAACCTTGCCAAGGTTGGGGTCGTGGGTTCGAATCCCATCGCCCGCTCCATAATTTGCGTTTTTCTTATAGTCTTCCACTAGATTTTGCGCTAATTTATTCTTTTCAAAGAATTTTAAAAGAGCTTTCAAGGGATCTTCAAAAAAATTACATTGATACATGATTCAATGGGCAGCATATATCGCACCATAAAAGACAGGAGACATTTCTATTTCCTGATCAATAATTCTAATTCAAAACCAATTTTTTCTAAAATTTGTTAAATGAAATATTTGTATTTTTAACAGAGTGGAAAACTTCCGGTGTAATCAAACAATAGAATTTAACATACTCGCATCCTTCAACTTTAAATAACAAACCTTTAATGCTTCAATCGCACGATCCATAGCTTGTATATTAACAAAGCCATTACCTAATAACCTTTCTTCCAACTGTAAAATACATGAAAAACCCTCAGTCGATTAAAAAGCGCAATAAAAAAATGATAACTATTAGTTCCCTCGATAAAGGGCTACATAAAGAGATCAAAACCTCAGTTAAAAAAATTTTCCCACAACAACATATTTTTCTTTATAAACTTAGAATTGTAGATTAATCATTTATGTTTTGGCACTTATTTTTAATTTTCCAGACTCTCTTTGCGTAACTCATCCTGCCTTGCATAACTCATCCTGAACGCGTTTTTAAGAAACTCTATTATAAAAAAATTGAAGACATATTGCGCTTTGATAACAAAAAAGAAGACTATGAATAACTTCCCCATTTAAATGATCTTATTAAAAAAATGAATTTATACTTCAAGTAACTACTCTCATTTGCATTTACAGTATAATAGCAATTTGTGGGGAAAACAAAAGCTTATACGATCCAACTAAAGATACTATAGCAATTGAGTTTATATCTATTTATTTTGAATTGAACTTTTTCTAAAAACCCATATCAACTTTTACAAAAACAAAATAAATTTTTTCTCCTTCTTATTCAAGAAAAATAAATATTTTTGCTTATTCTCATTTATTTTTATAAGTTATTTAAGTGATTTTTTTTACTGTTAAAAACTAACACGACCTGCTTTATGAAACTCTATGAAAACAATGGTTTTCTATTACATACAAATAGCCTACTATGATTTTATGATCATAAAATACACCATAATTCAAATAAATGATCTTTATACTTTATAAAATCGTTTAATCACTGCACTCCATGCAGATTTGAAAACTAAATATACCACCCTTACAATCTATTTTTGCAAAGAATAAAGTGCTGCACTAAGTCCTTTAAATGGTACAATGAAAGAAAATGTGTTCCCCTCTTTCATTTTATAGGAAATGCGTACATTCTTGTTTTGCTCTATTTGCCTACTTAAAATTGGTCCTACCGGTGATTGCGCTAAACAAATTATTCGATTGCACTGTTTATAATGAATAAGGATAGGCTTTTTAACTCCATCTACAAACATTTGAATAGGAACACTCGTATCAGCTTTTGGCAATGTTCGAAAAAGCATGGCTGCTTGACCATTTTTCGTAGAAACAAGAGACCAACTAAAAATAGTGTTACCTCTTTGATCATGGACAGTCTGCGTCACATTGCATATACCTTGATGAAGTGATTTTTTTTCATCGCAGATCAAAGTCCAATTATAAAACTGCATAATGATTCGGCGCGTTTCACCAGGTCCTCCTCTAGGAACGGACAATTGTGGTGGATGCACCGTATAAACATCATTGTTCTCATTAGCAAAGCTTTTACAATTGCCTAATAAAAAAAATATAAGCAAAAATCCTACTAAAATATTTTGTTCTTTTATAATTTTACTAACTTTTTTTATCGTCATTTTAATCTTAGAGGGCATTTTACCCCTCCCCCACACTAAGCTCTTTGCACTGGTTACTGATAAATTAGAACAAATATTTCCACCTTCAAATGTATAACCCGTGTAAAAATAAATGCAGGCTAACTATGCCATATACCGCTACCAAACGAGATATCGAACTTTCTGGAACTTGTAATATAATTTAGATATGAACCTGATTAATAGCCGCAACTTGTATCGCTTCTTTCTGAAAGCGCTCAATGACAAAATTTAACACTTAAAACTTCATATCAGTATAATTTATCCTCATTAATACCATCACTTATAATACTGTTGACTTGCCCATCCATATTTTTTACCTTTTCGAGGATAACCTCCAATCTATAATTTTATAACTTTTTGTCATTTACCGTTTCTTTTAAATCTGATGCGATACAATTATCAAAAGCATTGCTAATAAAATTGAGCCATTTTCATTGGTTCTGGGAACTCAGATTCTGACGCCTCATAATAAGCTGAGATCAATAAGCAAATTCATTATAAGCAGAGATTTAACAATAAAATTCATCACTTCTTCACGTACGCCACAAGATGCATGTTTCCAATTCCAAATTGTGCATTTTCAATAAATTTATTAAATTGCTCTTCTGCAGTTATTCCTGTCTTAATTTCATCAATACTAGATTTTTCACGACCAATAACATTATCTGTACCACAAAATCATCATTACTCGTAAAAATGATAGTACCATAACTAAAAATCTTCTCATTTTGTTTTGTAGAACGTTTATTATACTTTACCTGATCAACATCATTGTTACCTAAATTCTCTGCCCCTGTTATCGTAAAATCCATAACAAAAATAAGAGACACACTCGATAAAAGTATAAATACCGTAATTCCCAACAAAACCACTTTAATTAAATTTTAATTCGAATATAACTTTTTCATATCCTAATAAAAACATATTTAAAACACATAAATGTACATTTATACTTTAGGAAAAACTAAGTAAATGATTTTTTTAAGTGTCTGTGAGAAATAAAAAGAGATTTATTTTTTAACAGCTTATTTTATTGCAACTATAATAGGTATTAAATTCAGCTAGCTTAGCTATATATAGGGTATTAACCAAAATAGTAACAAGCAATGATTGCTTTTTATAAAAGCTATAGAGGTAGTTTGTATAAATAGTATATTTTGTTTTATAGAACCAGAATCGCTTTCTTGCCTTTGCCAATAAAAACAAAGGCAAGTAGGTTTTTAGGGATGTATTTTTATCAGTTCAGCATCATATTAAATCCTGCACCGATACCCCAGTGTCCTCCAGATCCCGTAACTGATATATTAGACTGAATAATTCCGTCTTCAGATGTATACCCAGTACCAAAAGCAAATGCAGATTGGCTACGCCATATGCCGCTACCAAATGCAATACTTAACTTGCCTGGTGTATCATTATAACGCAAATTAGATACGGCTAAACCAATAGCTGCAGCTTGCCTTGCCTCTTTTCGTGCATTTTTTATACCATAATTTAAAATATCAAACTTCATATCTGTATAGGATTGAGTTTCCTTGACGATACTCGCTACTTTATTATCCGTGTATTCTTTTGCACTACTAAGAACAAAGTCTGTCTTTTCTTTCAATTGACCTCCATTTACTGCCTGCTTCGAGCCTATCTCAACACTGCCATTAGCAACATTGTCAATCACAACTGGATCACCTTCCTTCTCGCCAGCTAAGGTAATAGTATTGGTCTTTGTACCATCTGAGTTTCTATCATAAGTAACAGCACCATCAACGACCTTATTTTCAACATCTTTTATTTTTTGATCTATATCGTCTACTTTCTTGGCAACACTATCAACCTTCTGGTTAGTTTCCCAAAGCTGCTCTCCATTCACTGCATCCGTAGAACCTTTGTTAACCTCACCTTTGGCTACATTGGTAATATTACTAGATGTCCCATTATGGCTAGCGTCATATGCACCTTTATCACTATCCCAAGTTAAACCATTAGATGGAATATTACTTTCAAGATCATTAATACGATCATTAACGCTTAACAGACCATCACTGACAGCATCAAAAGCATCTGAAACAGTGTTATAGACATTCTTCTCACCAGATTTACCCGCATTACTGAGTTGTACAACCTCAAATTTTGGAGAGATCCACTGATCATCCACATATCCAGCGCCACCGCCTAAATACGCAGCAAGCTTATTACTCATCAAATAAAGCTGGTTACCTGTTACAGCCTCTGTTGAACCTGCTGCAATACTTCCATCTAGGAGATACTTAAGTTTGCTATTGCTTTTTGCTTCTCCTTTTCCATGTAGAGCAACAAAAGCTTCATCAGTATCACTCCACAACAAAGCATTCGAAAGCTTATTGCCAACAGTACCACCATTCTCTATATCCGAGAGAAAGTTACTAACCCCAGCAAACGCAGAAGCAACATCTCTATATGTCTCACCCATCACTGTATAAGTTGGTGCAACACCATTCAATATATCCGCGCTACCACCTAAATACGCAGCAAGCTTATTACTCATCAAATAAAGCTGATTACCCGTTATGGCTTCCGTTGAACCTTCAAAGATACTTCCATCCAGAAGATACTTAAGTTTGCTATTGCTTTTTGCTTCTCCTTTTCCATGTAGAGCAACAAAAGCTTCATCAGTATCACTCCACAACAAAGCATTTGGAAGCTTATTGCCAACAGTACCACCATTCTCTATATCCGTGAGAAAGTCACTAACCCCAGCAAACGCAGAAGCAACATCTTTATATGTCTCACCCATCACCGTATAAGTTGGTGCGACACCATTCAATATATCCGCGCTACCGCCGAAATATTTTGATACATTTTCAGCAATCTTAGCAACATTCTGATCAGTAGCGAAAAGCTGGGAACCATTAACAGCCTGTTTTGAAGTTTGAGAAAGTTCTCCAGCCTTAATGCCTTCTATCTCTTTATTGCCAGCATTAATACCATCGATCGTCATTTTTGGGCCATCAATCATTACTAAACCAGTGGCATCTAAGGTATTACCTCCTATCTTTACGCTATTGAGTGTAATATCCTTCGCTAAATCAAACTGTATTTTATTATTTCCATCACCTCTTGTAATGATGAAATTTTTACTTCCAGCCGAAAAATCTACCAAATCATCTATTGTAACACGTGTTGGATCTTCTCCGTTAACAGACAATTGCCACCCTTTTACAGCCAATTCTCTTAGAGCTTTTAGCTGCGCAACATTTACTGCATCGGTATCTTCACTTCCCGCTGCTACCCCTATAATTTGCCGTGTTACTCCATTTTCAATATCACCAATACTCAAAGCACCATTAGTACTCCTCCACACAATATTGTTATCAGTTGTACTAACATCTGTTAAAGGATCATAACCTAGTACACCACGCCCAACACGAGCGATAGACATCTCACCTAGAGCAATACCACCTTCAACAATTGCTAATGCGTTAAACCCAATAGCTATTGATGACGCCATTACAGCAGACGCCTGCATCCCTAAAGCAACGCTATTCTCACTTCGTGCTGTTGCATTTAAACCAATATAAACGCTACTCTCATCCCATGTTACTGTAGCTGATTTAACAGAAACTGCAGCTCCTCTTAATGCCCGTGCATCTTCATCCCAAAAGACTGGTTCCCTCTTTATTTTATAAGCATCACGCATAGCATCAGAAACAACATCAGTCATCACAAAATAATTATCATTCCCGCTCACAAGATCATCACCCGTCCACTTTAATTTTTGAGTGATCATACCTGTAATTATTGCTTTATCAGAACTTAAAGTATTGCCTTTACAACCAATAACCCTATCTACACCACAGTGGTCGTAATAATTAGTGAAAACAATATTATCGTAACTACTTTGAGTAAAAAGTGCATGAGAACTATCTATATTTAAGATAGGGTATTTTGTTATCGCAAAGTTTGCAGCAAAAACAGGAGACGCACTCGATAAAAGTATAACTCCCGTAGTTCTCAAAAGAGTCGCTTTAACCAAACTTTGTATTGAATATGATTTTTTCATGAAATCCCCCAATCAAAATATATTAAAAACATAAAAGATATATTTCGCCGCTAGTTTCACTCTCTTGTGACTGTGTATAGAATCTTAAATTTTTACGCTTATGCGTAGTAAGTTTTTTTCGTAATGAGTCTTTAAACTAAAAAGCTCATTAAATAAATATAAAAAAAACATAATTTATAATTTAACAGTAATTAATAGAATATTTTTTAATTTTCGCACACAAAAATCATTATTTCATAATAATTTATTAATAAACTATCTTAATTTTATTTCTTTCAGTAATCAGAATATTTATTTTAAAATAAATCATAATAAATTTCTTTTTGTTTTATATAATGCGAGATAAAATAATAATACAATTTTTCTTATTAAAATGGAAAAATATTGGTGTATTTTTATAAAAACTGTTTCTTTAGCATTATTATGGGACTCATAGTTGAGTGTAAATATTTTTTGCAAATAAAATTTCGCCCTTGCCTTCAATCAAGACAAGGGCGAACAGCTTTTTGCTAATGTATTTTATTCACTGTCAGTTCAGTGTAAAATTAAACCCTGCACCTATCCCCCAATGACCACCAGAGCTTGTTAAAGATAAATTAGACTTGATATCCCCATTTTCAGACGTATAGCCAGCACCAAAGGCAAATGCAGATTGACTACGCCATATACCGGTACCAAATGCAATACTCAGTTTTCCAGGTGTGTCATTATAACGTAAGTTAGACACTGCCAACCCAATAGCTGCGGCTTGTCTTGCCTCTTTTCGTGCATTTTCTATACCATAATTTAAAACATCAAATCTCATATCTGTGTATTGTTTAGACTTTTCAACGGCATCATCGATAGCATCAACAACAATATTGTTTACCCGTTGATCTGTATATTTTTTTGCATCTTCAAGAGCTATCTTCATTTGCTGTTCAGTGTAATCATGCAACTGTCCACCATTTACTGCTTCTTTTGATCCTTTTTTAATACTACCATCAGCAAGGTTATCAATTAATACAGGTTCACTTTCATCGCCTCCTGCTAAAGTGATTTTATTTGTCTTTTCACCGTCTTCATTTACGTCATAACTAACAGCACCTTCAACAATATCACCAATATCTCCAATCGTATCTAAAATATTGTCAACCCTATTTCCAAGGTGCTGAACATCCTTTTCAACACCATTAATACGATTGTTTGTCTCCCAAAGCTGCGCTCCATTTACTGCATCTGTTGAATCTGCAGTGAGCTTCCCACCCATAACACCAGAAATTTTTCGAGGGTTTTTATCCTTATTTGAAATATTGATTTCAGTACCACCTGTTGCTTCCCCAATAGTGATAACATTATCACCCTTCTGTTGAACAAGGTTATTGCTTGCAACACCATTAATTTGCTTATAAAGATCTGTTATAGAAGTATCAACACCCTCAAAAGCGGATCCAATATCATGATATTCTTTATTCTGAATAATATAAGTTGGTAGAACACCATCAAGCACGTTTGCACCACCACCAAGATAGCTTGATGTATTCTTAGCAATTTTGAACACACCTTGTTGCAGATCATTAAAGTCCTCAACAAGTTCAGTAATCTCAGTATTGACCTTGAAGAGCTGAGAACCATTTACTGCATCTGTTGAAGTTTTAGAAAGCGTACCATCTGCAACGCCAGAAATTTTTCGAGATTTTTTATCTTTATTTTCAATATTGATTATAGCACTGTCTTTTTTTGCACCGATAGAGATATAACTCTCGCCTTCATCACCTTCTTCGTGATACTCAACAATATTATTGCCTCCACCACTATCACCCATACTGCCAGCTATTAAATCTTTTAACTCTTGTTTTACCCCTTTCAACTGTGAAAGATTAACTGCATCATTATCGAGCACCCCATCTCCTACTGCTGAAATCGCTTTAAAATCTCCATAAATCCCACCAACAGTCATCCTTGGACCACCTTTAATCATAAAACCAGCATAACTTATACTGCTAAGCCCTGTTGTAACACGACCAACTTGAATGTGCTCAGCCAAATCAAATGTTATATTGTTACTATTGTCTTTTGCGATTATAATATTTCTGTCATTTTCAGTTTGAGTATCCTTATTAAAAAATGATTCTAAATTTACTCGTCCGTTTGGTCCAATAGTTATAGGATTTTCATTATTAATAGAAAGCTGCCAACCCGCTTCAACAACATTTTTTACAGCCTCTAATTGTGCAAAATTAACTGCATCAGTACCCGCAGTCCCGTTTGCCAATCCTGTGATCTTTTTATTGCCAGCATTAATACCAGCTACAAGCACCATCGGACCACCTGTAATTTTTAAACCATCGGTCGTTAAAGAGTTATTTCCTACAGTAATACTTGTTGCCAACGTAATAGTATCATTCAACTCCAATAAGATTTGATTATTCTCGTTTTTTGTAATATTTATATTATTATTACTTCCAGATGAAAAATTTACTATACTGCCCGCTTTAACAGCTGTTGCAGTTTCTCCATTAACAGAAAGTTCCCACTCTCCTGCTATTAATTTCTCCAGAGCTTTTAGCTGTGCAACATTTACTGCATCAGTGTCGTTAGTCCCTGCTGCTACCCCTATAATTTGCCGTGTTATTTCACTATCAGCATCAGTATCACCAACACTAAACGCACCTGCAGTACTTCTCCATGCAATGTCTGTGTCTGTTGTTTGACCACTCAGAGAAGGATCATAACCAAAAGTGTACTTGGCAACATTAGAGATAGACGCCGCACCCACAGCAACACCATCTACAACAGTTGCCTGTGCACCAGCACCAATAGCAACTGCATGAAATTTATCAGTGTAAGTATTAGTACCTATAGCAATCGCATCTTCACCAAGTGCTCTTGTCATTCCTGGGTTAGTACCGCTATCTGCAGCGTCAATACTACCTATTGCAATAGCACCTCGCTCTTTAGCTTCCGCCAGACGGCCTATAGCAATCCCATAGTCCACCTTTGCGAGCGCACCGCTCCCTAAAGCAACAGAATAAGCACCCTGTGCACTTGCAGTATTACCTAAAGCCACAGAATAATTACCCTGCGCACTTGCACCATCACCCGCAGCAAAACCGCCTGTACTACTAACAGATATGGCTCGTGCTTTCCTAACTTTTACGGCTGCATTATTTACACTAAATGCTTTTAAATCATTTCCTACTGCTGGAGATTTACAATCAGTTGCAAAAGCATAAATACTAAAAACATCGGGCATAATATTAGTACCACTGCCCATTAACGCTTCAATAGAACCACCATCACTACTTGTAAGCCCATCACCAGCCAAGGCACAATAATTATCATCATCACTTAAGATGGGGCTGCTATCACTACCTTTAGCATAAACCACATTAAGATTACTTGTGCTGTGAATAGTTTGTTCTGTTATAGCATTATTTGCAGAAAAAACAGGGGAAACACTCGATAAGAGTGCAGCCATTGTACTTCCAAACGCAACTGCTTTAACCAAATTGTTTGAATATAATTTTTTCATAAGAACTTTCTCCACCTAAGCCCAACATCATCACAACGCACAAAAACTCTCACGCTTTCTTGCTTTGCGCACCAGAAAAATTAATAAATAAAGACAAAACACCCCTCCCTGATACCGACATCCATCACAGCATCATCCCGAAATCTCTGAAAAAATGTTGAATCTATAAAAGTCCCCAACCCTTTTAATTGAAGGGATTCAAGCTAAAAAATGAAGGAAAACATACAATTTAAAAAATACAAATATCGTATAATCTCCATTCCAAAACATAACGATTTATCTCCTGATACAAACATCGCCCCTACTTAAAGAGCAATTTTATCTTTCAAATAAAGCGGATAAGCAGAATGGCAAGAGTATAAAAATATTTTTTCAGTCATTTATAAAAACACTTCTCAGCAAACACGTAAAAAAGCATTTTTAATATCTGTCCCTATAGACATAAATTTATGAATTGTTTAAATTATATATCATGGGCGAAATATGAAGCAATTGTCATCATCATCACCAAATTCTGTACTGTACTTCACCTGCTGTAATCGTCATGATCTCAGTGAAAGTGTTGACATTTGCACATCAAGCAACGCAACCACAAAAAACTTAACCAGTTTGAGAAGATCCTCTTTCACATTTATTATGAAAGGGAGCAACCTAAATTGCTAAAGCTATCGACTTTATAGAACAGCTTCAGCAGATCCAAAATCAGATGATCTTTGAAACGTTTGGCACTTTAAAGCCACAAGCATAACATAGCTTCTCAATTTATTGCTTCTTACAACAAAAATCCGTCTCTGCAAACCGCCATAACGGCTTTAATCGGCATCGTGGCTTGCTCGTAAATGTAAATTTTGGAAAACTTTATCCGAACCAATCTCAACTATATGTGCTCCTAGCAAATGCCGTATCTTAACCATGCAATTACGTCCAAAATTGATGGAATCAATCATGCAGTGAATCGCCCATTTTCAATGATTTTATGAATAGTCATTGTTGAAACACATGATTATCAGCGCCGATACTTTGTAACGGACCAAACTGTAATCATTACAATATTTGAGCAAGAGCTTGCGCAGTTAATTTTCTGTTGCTAAACTGATACAATTAGTTTTTTGTTTTGTATGCCGTATTTGCAGTCTCAAATAGATTAATTCAATCATTCGCAGCAGCAAAACATATAAATGCGCTTGCAAACGATCAAAAGCTGCACTGAGTGGTTTTTGCAACCACCAACGGCGCACCGCCCGTCCATTTATCATTGCGGGAAAAAACACCACTCCAAATTTCAAAAATCAGTTACAATGAAATAACGACCATCATCGTGTAGATCACACCTCAGAAAATTGGAGCACTTGAAAATATCAATTTCCGTCATGTGGAAATCAGTAATTTGTGTGGTAGCAATTTTGAGTTAGTCTTCCCAAATATCACCATATAATGGATACTCTTTGCTGAATAATAGCGCAATACACCATATTTGGAGTAATCTTTGTAAGGAATATCGTCTTTAATGAGCTGGTCATCAAGCTGGACTTTCTGTTCCAGTGAACCATGCTATCAACATCGATTGAAGTCGGCAATGTGCAGTTTTGTTTTTTCGTTTGGCTATTTTCACAAATGTGTTGAATACTGGAAAACGGTATGTGGTAAACTTTCTTGCTTTGCCAAGACCATATTCCAACGCATTATCGCTCGATTAAAATACTATGATGATCCTATTTTTGTGATTATCATAACTTTTTCTCCTACTGAAACGGACGCTATATACCCGTCGTGGGATCATGCGTACAGTAACTACCTATAATAATGGGTAGTAATAATGTGATTCGTATTTATGACTTATTCAACTCTAAATATGAATTTGGAGCACTTTTTTGGCACAAACTGAAAAAAACTTAAAATCGAACTAGCAAAACGGTTTCGTAAAATACGACATATACTTGGGTTCACAGAGCGCAACAATTTGCCAAGCATCTTTCCCAATATTCATCGAAAGCACTATCTGTAATTATGCAACTGATTTAACTTAAAAAATATTTGCGATGTTGCATGAGACTGGCTTATAACTGGCGAAGATGAAATATTTATGGACATAACAAAAGCAAAAGCATCAAGTTTTAAAGTACCAGCTACTCTCTCTAATTTTATGAACGTGCAGCCCTTATACGACCCCTATCGTGATTCAAAATAAAGCTCCCTAAAGGTATAACAGAGTTAGTGGCAGAACCTTATGGAAAGCTGCAAGAGCTTGTTTAAAACATTCATGATAGAGAAGAAGTCGAAAACTGCCTTTACCGCTTTTCAAACTATATTTAAAGCATAAAATTGAAGCTGAAAAAGCACATTTAAAAAGATACAAAACGCATGCTTAATAGCCATTTAAAATAAAAAATGAATGTGAAAATCTTTTTGTTAGTGATGTTTTGTTGATTTTTAAGCTAACTTCACTCTTTGTTTGATTTTTTTCAAAAAGTTTTTTAAAAGCCCTCTCTCTTTTTTGCTACTAAATTTCAATTTTTTGATATTAAAATACACTTACTCAATGAAAGAAATTATTCGTAAAAACAATGGCTTATCATAATTTTCTTTCTAATCTTACTTTTACCCGCTTAGTACAAAATTTCCTGTCAAATTACAATCATTTTAGCATGTTACCTGACTTGAGTTCCTTGAACAATATGTTTTTTTGACCCCTTTTCATCTTCATTTTTCATCCCACAATTCACAAAAATGGTGAACTGGACCACGCCCTTTTCCTACTTTCAAAGCATTTGAAGTTATTAAAGTATTATTGAGATACTTTTTCGCTCTCTTTACTGCACAAACTAAAGATTCTTTCGGTAAAAGTGCTGCGATTGCAGCTGCAAGGGTACAACCTGTACCATGATCATTGGTGGTTATGAAACGGGGGGATTCAAGCGTTACAATACCCTCACAATCACAATAAATATCTGGGCTAGAACTGTCGTGATTGATCCCTTTCGTGCGATCAAGAGTGTTTAAGTGCCCACCTTTCAATAAAACTGCACCACAGCCAAGTGCTAATAACTGTGCGCCATACTGGTGCATAGTATTTAACGACCATTGCACTTCATTTCCCAATAATATAGCAGCTTCAGGCAAATTTGGCGTGATCAGAGTTGACATAGGAACAAGAGCGTCGCGAATCATTTCAATTGCATCAGGTTTTAAAAGAACATCACCACTTTTTGCCACCATCACAGGATCAAAAACGATAAAACGCACCTTATAATAAGCTAAACGTTCTGCAATAACCTGAGCAATTTGAGCATTCGCTACCATCCCAATTTTAACTGCATCAACATGGATATCTTCAAAAACCGAATCAATTTGATCAGCAACAAAAGATGCATCCAATGCGTGAAAAGCTCGTACACCTTGTGTATTTTGTGCAACCACAGCTGTAACCACACTCATGCCATAGGTTTTCATTGCTGAAAAGACCTTCAAATCCGCCTGCATTCCAGCTCCACCAGAAGGATCAGTTCCAGCAATAGATAAAATCCGTGGAATAAAAAATGTGTCTTTACCAATCTGTGATGTCATGAACCCTGTCTCTTTTGAAGATCTAAAAGAAAAATATGTAATTGAAGTATGTTTTTCATGTAAATTGCATTATACATTGGTTTCTTTTTTCAGATACGAAATGGGAAAATACAGTGCTTGTTTTTCGTTCTCTTCTTTTTACATTCGCTTTTTATACAACAACCCTTTTTCAAATGATACTTTATGCACCCTTTTATTTTCTCATGCCACGCAAAAAAGCATGGATTGTACCTAAAACATGGGCACGCGTTACATTATTTTTGCAAAAATATATTGCTGGTACCAATTATGAAATTGAAGGCATAGAAAATTTGCCAAATGGAGCTTACATCATCGCTCCAAAACATCAATCTGCATGGGAAACCTTTAGCCTTGTACCCCACTTAGATGATCCCGTTCTCATTCTAAAACGTGAACTTACTTGGATTCCCCTTTTTGGCTGGTACATGGCGAAAACACAAATTATCCCAATCAATCGCACAACCCCTGTTAAATCCCTTAAAACCATAATACAAAAGGCAAAACAAAAAGTAAAACAAGGACGTCAAATTTTAATCTTTCCCGAAGGGACACGTCGCCTCCCTGGTCAACAACCAGACTATAAACCAGGGATTGTTGCTCTCTATAATGAATTGAAACTTCCTGTTGTTCCTATTGCCCACAATGCTGGTTTATATTGGCCACGCAATAATTTTCGCCGCTACCCAGGAACAATTCGTGTTCGTATTCTTCCTCCCATAGAAGCTGGACTAAATAAACGTGATTTCCTAGATCAATTGATACAAAAAACGGAAAAAGCTTGTGATGAACTGCTTTTACTCGCAGCTCAAGACCCCACTCCTCCCCCTCTACCTCCCTCTGCAATGAAAAAATTACAAACACTCGATTATCATTGAAAATAAACGAGTCCTTAATTAACCACTTGTCCTTTATTGTGTAGACTTAAAATCGTTGTATGATACATTAAAACAGTTCTAAATATCTAGTAAAAAGTCATTGGATTTTCTTAATGCGGCAACTATTCTATAACTTGTTTTTGTCTTTCATGTTAAGTTTGATGAGCACCCTTGCTCTCGCTCATCCCTTTATCTCTGTTGACGTTGCAACTGGACGTATCTTAGAACACAATCAAGCCTTTGAACGTTGGTATCCTGCCTCTTTAACAAAATTAATGACTGCATATGTCATTTTCCGCGCTATGAGCACAGGGGAAATCTCACCCAATAAACACGTTATCATCAGCGAATATGCAGCAAAGGCTCCCGCTTACCGTTCAGGTTATAAAGCGGGCTCCATTTTGACACTTGATACCGCTTTAACTATTACTATGGTTAAATCTACCAATGATTTGGCCATTGCCATGAGTGAAGCTGTTGCTGGTTCACAAGAAGCTTTTGTACAACAAATGAACGCTGAAGCTCAACGCTTAGGCATGTTTGGAACCCATTTTGCTAATGCGAGTGGATTATTTAATCCACACAATTATTCCACAGCACGTGATATTGCTCTTTTAGCAGTTCAGATTCGTCGAGAATTTCCTCAGTATGCTCATTATTTTTCCATTCCAGCCATTGATTTTGGTAATAAACAAAAGATTCAGCCTAATTCAAACAATCTCATTGGTCGTTTTGATGGAATAGACGGCATGAAAACAGGATTTATTTGTGCCTCTGGCTTCAATCTTGTTGCTTCAGCAACCCGCAATCAACGCACAATTATTGCTGTTGTTTTAGGGTCTCATAACATTAGCTCAAGAGAAAAAAAAGCTGCACAACTTCTTGACACAGGCTTTTCACACCAAGGATCGCTCCAGTTAACATTAGCAACATTAGAGCCCTATGGGACAAAAATGGCACAAGCAACCGATATGAGGCAACACACGTGTACTCCTGAAGCTATGAAGGTAAATGTGGATTCTTATGACAATAAAGGGAATATTATACTTACTTCACCTTTAATCACCGATTCACCCTCTTCTATTCTTCCTTTACCAGTGCGACTTATTAGCACGCCACAGACACATAAAATCAAAGCAAAACCGCTACCACGTCCCAAACCAATCCCCCCTCCTCTTTCACGAAGATAGCAAACCATAATTAATGATGAATATGAAAACAATACGCATTCCTATTACTCTTATTACGGGATTTTTAGGTTCTGGCAAAACAACTTTTCTCAACCGAATGCTGCAAGATCCCCTTTTGGCAGATAGTGCTGTCATCATCAATGAGTTTGGTGAGGTAAGTATTGATCATCTTCTTGTAAAAAAAACGACTGAAGGGATCATCGAGCTTGCCAATGGTTGCTTATGTTGCAATTTGCGTAGTGATCTCATTGATACATTGATTGATTTGATTGATCGCATTCATAAAGGACATCTAAAACAACTCAATCGCATTATTATTGAAACAACAGGCTTGGCTGATCCTGCTCCTATTTTACAAGCTATTTTGAGCCATCCTACCTTAATTCAAGCACTGTCCATTGATGTTGTTATTGCAACATTTGACACATTAAGCACACTTTCCATACTCGAACGTTATCCTGAAATACAAAAACAATTAGTATTCGCTGACAAAATTATCCTCACAAAAACAGATCTCACTGACCAAAAAACGCTCTCTGGTACACTCATCAGTGCACTCAAAGCGATTAATCCTACAGCGCAAATCATCGATGTGCATTCTGATCAATGCTTATCAAGCGTATTAACCAATAAAACATTATCAGATAAAAAAGGAGAAAGTGCTGCACTTAAACGATGGCTTACCACTGCTGCTCCACACGATCACATTCACCATAGAACCATTCGTACCTTTTCACTAGACTGTGATGAGCCTATTGATTATGCCACGATAGAAGCTTTTTTAGACACCCTAAAAAACCTCTATGGTGCAAAATTACTACGTATCAAAGCAATTATTGCATTGCGCGATGACCCACATCGACCATTTGTCTTGCACGGCGTACAAACATTTTTTCATCCACCAATAAGGCTTTCAGCATGGCCAAAAGGAATCACACAAACCCGCTTTGTCATCATTGCTGACGGGGTTGAGAAAGAAGCAATACAAAAGCTCTTTGATGCTTTTTTAAACAGACCAGCAATAGATACTGCAGATAGAACCGCTTTATTGGAGAATCCCTTAACTATTCTAGGGATGAAATTTTAATTTTTTCTCCAATTCTTAATGAGTAAAAATTTTTGACAAACATATATGTTATGGTAAATTTTTAAACACGCTCCCCTATGATGATAGCATAAACATCAACGCACCCATCCCCTTTATAAGAAGAAGAAGAAAACATTCTGAAAGCAATAAAGAAACCTCTATCTTTACGATAAAATTACACTCACGGCACTACAGGGGCTGAAACTTGCTGAGCATCATGACTAAAAATATAACGTTTTTTATCATCAACAGAAACTTTTGGAGGGGTACGCTTCAATTCAAAAAAATCGTAACCCTCTTTTAACATTACCCAAAACTGATAATGTGGGCTAGCACGATGACGTTCCATATTGGCAGCAGTCATGCGGAAAGGGAAAGCGTGGAACTGAAATTCTCTCTGTCCTCCTCTAAAAGCGTCCCGCGCAAAAGCATAAATCTGTGCCATATTTTTATCACTCATGGCATAACACCCCACAGAACTGCAAGAACCATGAACCATAAGATGACTTCCTGTACGACCATGCGCTTGATCATAAAGATTAGGAAACCCTATATTAAAGGAAAGGTAATATTTTGAATAGGGATTCATTTGGTCTGCACTAATAGTATAAAAACCTTCTGGTGTTTGACGATCTCCCTCCCTATATTTAGGTCCAAGCTGACCTGACCACTTGCAAATACCATAGCGCGCAATAAGCACAAAGATTCCTCTACGATTCTGCTTCCAAATTTCTGCAAAATTTTCTTCCTTAAAAAACCGCATCATAATCGGAGCATATTGATCAACATTATACAGAATCATCCTATCTTGAACATCTTGCGGGAGTGGCTGCTCAATTTTATCCTGAACAGAAACTGGTAATCTTACCTCACACGCTGTCAACGTTCCAATCGCAAACAAAATACATACTGCGAAAAATCTGTTTAATATCATCAAATAAAACTCCAATCTCTTATTCCTTGCAAAAAATGTATTATGCTAGGGATCGGCCAATTTGAAGATATTTTTCCCAACGTTCTTGTCTGATAATTTCACCACTTTTCCCAGCCATAGACTTTAAAGCAGCTGAGATAATATTGCCCGCTGCATCAACCGTAGCCTCTTTTCCTCGATGTGCTCCTCCTAAAGGCTCTGGAATAATGCCGTCAATAATCTTTAATTGGTACAAATTTTGGGCAGTAATATGCATACTCATTGCCGCATCTTTGGCACGAGTTGAATCGTGCCATAAAATAGAAGCTGCCCCTTCTGGTGAAATAACAGAGTAAATTGAGTGTTCTAACATATACACTTTGTTGGCTGCAGCAATTGCTATCGCCCCCCCTGAACCACCTTCTCCGATAATAACTGAAACAACAGGAACTTTTAATCGCAAAGTCGCTGCCGTTGATTGAGCAATTGCTTCTGCTTGCCCACGCTCTTCAGCACTCACACCAGGATAAGCACCTGCTGTATCCACAAAAGTCAGTAATGGCAAACCAAAACGGTCAGCCATTTCCATGATACGTGCTGCTTTACGATACCCTTCTGGACGTGCAGAACCAAAATTATAGCGTAAACGTGTTTGCGTATCATGACCCTTTTCTTGACCTATATACGCAACTGCTTCACCTTTAAAGCGTGCAAAGCCTGCTTGAATAGCTTCATCTTCAGCAAATTTACGATCACCTGCCAAAGGTGTAACATCACTCAATAATTGCGCAGAATAGTCCATAAAATGGGGACGATCAGGATGGCGAGCCACTTGTGTTTTTTGCCACGGTGATAATTTTTTATAAAGATCACGTAACGCCGTTTGAGCACGCATTTCAAGACGCGCGATCTCATCACTCATATCAAGACTGTTTTCTTCTTGAGAAATCTTTTTTAATTCAAGAATCTGCCCCTCAAGGTCAGCAACTGGTTTTTCAAAATCAAGATAATTATACATTGCACCCAACTTATTTGGTATAACTTACATACTCAATAATTAATTTGCTTTATAAAACATTTTCCAAAATATCACCCTCTTTTACTCAGCCTCTCGCTCATCAGCAAGTGGATGATGCTCATTAACCAAACGATAAAGTCCTGATTCCAACACATGCGTGTAAATTTGAGTAGTAGAAATATCAGAATGCCCTAACAAATGCTGAACTGCACGCAAATCAGCACCATTTTGCAAAAGGTGGCTAGCAAAAGCATGACGCAATACATGGGGAGAAAAGCTATCACTGTTTATCCCAGCTCTTCTAGCAAGACTTTTCAACGCTTGCGCAACAACCTGACGCGCAACATATCCTGTCTGAGAACGAGCAGGAAAAAGATAAAGGCTTTCCGCATCTTTGCCCTGATCGCGCAATATTAACCACTGCGAAAGGACTTGGCGTGCCTTTTTTGATAAAAGCACCATCCGTTCTTTTTTACCCTTACCGCGAACCAAAATACAAGACTCCTTTCCTCGAACAGCCTGCACTGGGAGACTCACCAGCTCACTAATGCGTAATCCTGTTGCATAAAGCATTTCAATCAACAGCTGAAGACGCAATGCATGGAAATAGTCCTTAGACCCATAATCTGCTTGATTGACTTCCAACTGCGCCAAATCAAGCAATTTTGCTACTGCATTCTCACTTATGATTTTCGGTAAAGGGCGCCCTTGACGAGGTGCATCAACACCATGAGAGGGATCATCTACTCTCAACCCTTCTGCATACAAAAATTGATAAAATTGACGCAAAGTCGATAGACGGCGTGCCTGCGAAGACGCAGTAAAACCAAGAGTATGCATGAGCGACAAAAGATCAATTAAATCTTCTTTTTGTGCTGAAAAAAGCGAAACAGAATGCGAAGACAAATTATCTTGCGCCCACTGCAAATCACGCTGATAAGCTGCAAGCGTATGGGCAGCAGCCCCTCGTTCAGCACTCATCATTTCAAGAAAACGATCTATCACCATATCACTTTTCATTGATTGACTTCCGAAGAAAAACTCAATGAATCCAAGGGAATGTCGATATACATATCCACTACTGTTGGCTCAACCCAAACCACGAGAGAAACCATTATACTGAAAAGAACAACAAGCAAAATGAAAAAAATCATCAAAAATCTGGTCAATGTTGGCATAAAACAATACACTATCCTCTAAATATACTCTCCTATCATGCCTTATAAAGATTAACAGGAATTGACTTTAACGCAGATAAATACCGAAATAAAATGATGAAAAGCAAACCACTTCAACATATCCCAATGACGCAAATAAAAAATCAAATCTTATCGTCCCTTGAAAAACGAGCACTTGTATTTGTTGGTCTTATGGGAGCTGGCAAATCAGTGATCGGAAAACGTGTCTCTACCATGCTCAATTTGCCCTTTTATGATTCTGATCAGGAAATTGAAAAAGCTGCACAAATGACAATTTCTGAATTATTTAAAATTCACGGTGAATCAGAGTTCCGTGCTTTTGAACAGCGTATTATTCTAAATCTCATACAAAAAAGTCCCCTTGTTTTAGCCACAGGTGGCGGTGCCTACATAAACGAAGAGATTCGAAAAACTATTCATGAAAATGGTATATCCATATGGCTCAAAGTAGATCTTAACACCCTCATGAAACGTGTTTCACGGAACCAAACGCGCCCACTCCTTCAAACAGAAAACCCTAAAGAAACCATGCAAAAACTTATGGAACAGCGCTATCCTATCTATGCAAAAGCAAACTTAACAATTAACAGTCATAAAAAAAACCGTCATACCGTAGCTCAAAATGTCATACGGTCTGTACAACAATATTTGTACACAGAAAAAAACGATAGGAACAACAAGTATGCAAGCCAAAACCGTCACTGTTAAACTAGACAAACACTGTTACGATATCATCATTGGCTCAGGTCTGATTACACAAGTTGCTTCACAAATAAAGTGCTCTCTTAACCAAAAAGCTCTTCATCAAATGCGTGTGGCTATTGTTACAGATACAAATGTTGCGTCTCTCCATCTGGATACACTACAAGAAGAATTAACAAAAAATGAAATCCAAACTGTTACAATTGTGGTAGAAGCAGGGGAACAATCAAAATCATTTTCAACCCTGCAAACTGTTATTGATAAAATTTTAGCTGCACGTTTAGAGAGAAGTGACTGTGTTATTGCTTTTGGTGGTGGTGTCGTTGGAGATCTCGGAGGATTTGCCGCAAGTATCATACGCAGAGGCATGAACTTCATTCAGATACCCACAACGCTTCTTGCGCAAATTGACTCTTCTGTTGGTGGAAAAACTGGAATCAATAGTCAATATGGTAAAAATCTTATTGGCACTTTTCATCAGCCACAATGCGTTATTTCTGATACTTGCATCCTTGATACATTACCATTACGTGAATTTCGCGCTGGCTATGCAGAAATAGTCAAATACGGTCTCATTAACCAACCTGATTTTTTTGAATGGCTTGAAAAAAATTGGCAAGAAGTCTTTTCTAGTAGCGCAATACGAACCGAAGCCATTGTCCGCTCATGCCAATTTAAAGCCGATATTGTCGCACGCGATGAATATGAAAAAGGCGAACGTGCATTATTAAACCTTGGACACACATTTGGACATATGCTTGAAGCAGCAACTGCTTATGATTCAAACCGTTTAATCCATGGTGAAGCTGTAGCAATCGGAATGGTTTTAGCACATCAATTCTCTGCGCAATTGAACTTAACAAGTTCCACACTCTCAGAACGTGTCGAAACACACCTCAAAGCTGTGGGATTGCCTACACAACTTCAAGATATTCCCGGCACTCTACCAGATGCTGAAACATTAATGGCCTTTATTGCTCAAGATAAGAAAGTTTCGCAAAACAGTTTGACTTTCATCTTAACACATGGACTTGGTCAATCATTTATCGCAAAAAATGTCTCATCAGATGCAGTTTTGACTTTTCTAAAACAAAAATAAGCGAAAATTGGTTAATTCATATTGAATATAATTGATTCGTTCCTATACTTCCGCTAAAGGTAGGTGCGATTGTGTCTGCGTAGCTCAGTAGGATAGAGCACAGGATTCCTAAAGAAATTGGGCGCCTTAAGGAGAAATCCTCAAAGTGAATCTGCTCAAATTCGGGGAAAGCTTCATGGGAAACTATATGCCAATCCCGAGCCAAGCCTCTCTTCAAACGAGAGGAAGGTGTAGAGACTGAACGGGCAGCGCCTAAAAAGTACAAGCTTCAAGGTGAAGAGACAGTCCAGACCACAAACAGTCTATAAAGCTGGCGGTGAAAATCGAAGTGGTATGAATCCTGGGGTCGCAGGTTCGAATCCTGCCGTAGACACCATCATATCGGTCACGTCATTCTTTTGCTTAATTTGCTTAATAGGGAAGCATTATGAAAAAAGCTCTACATATTTTAGGATTTTTTGCCACTTTAAATCTATTATTCTTCAACTTAACCAGTACCTTTGCTGGCTCTTTAATCCTTGAGGTACCAGATAATCCAGAACCAATAACACAAACTCTTGCTTATCAATGCGATGCAAAAACAAACAAAGAGCGCATTGAAATCATCTATTTCAATGCGGGTGATATCTCATTAGCCGATTTCAAATGGAAAGGTGATCGCATCATAGCTGCCCATGTAACCACCCCCACAGGAATAAAATATGCAGGAGCACAATATATTTTGTGGAAAACCAACACAGAAGCAATACTTTATGATCTTATGCATGATCCAGAAGAAAAGAACCCACTCCTCTGTAAAGAAGAATCAACGTTATTATTCTAAATAACTCAAGGAAATATTATGAAAAAGACTTCTCGTATTTTACAATTTTTTGCTGCTTTAAGTCTATCACTCTTTGGTTCAATCAGTGCCTTTGCTAGCACTTTAGTCATCGAGGTACCAGACGACTTAGAGCCAACGACTCAAACTGTTGCCTATGAGTGCAACACTGGAAAAAGTACACAGCGTGTTGAGGCAATCTACCTCAATGCTGGCAATGTTGCGTTAGTTGATTTTAAATGGAACGGTCAGCGAATCATTGGTTCTAATGTAATTGCTGCTTCGGGAGCAAAATATGTGGGAGCCCAGTATATTTGGTGGACAACAAAAAATGAAGTTCTCATTTATGATCTCATTAATGATCCAAAAGAGGAAAAGCCAATCCACTGTGTAGAAGAAGAAAACACAAAATAAAAAAGGTTATTGTACATCAAAAACCGTTCTGGCTTTCATTGCATGACGTTTCTTCTGAAATGGACAACTTTTCTTCCTTCTTATGTAATAAAAGAGCCAGCGGTTTTTCTGAGTGTTCTTCTGTATGATGTCGATAAGCTGCCGCCTGTGACAAAAGCATAGAAGCTACCGGTGCTGTTACAAATAAAAAAATCATCAACAATATTTCATGAAAAACAAAACGTTGATCCACGAACATTGAATAAAGAAATGACGCAATGAGGATACTGCCAGTGCCCCAACTTGTACTCACTGAAGGCATATGCAAACGCTCATAAAAATTGGAAAGGCGCACCAATCCTATTGTTCCAATCAATGTGAGACCTGAACCCAATATTAAAAAAACAGTAACAATAATAGCAGCCGCAAGCGATACATCATCCTTCATTCAATAATTTCCCCACGCATTAAAAATTTTGCTAAAGCGATACTTGAAACAGAACCCAAAAGCCCGATAATGAGAGCTGCTACAAAATAAATAGTTGTTCCTGAACGAATATCGAACGTAAGAAACAGAAGAATCGTAATAATATAAAGAGCATCCAAACCAATAATCCGATCTTGCGCCCGTGGACCACGAATCAACCGAAACAAAGCGAGAAACATTGCCAAGCTTAAAAAAACCTGTGAGAAAAAAAGCCCCCAATAAAGAATCACCATACTCATTAAAAAATCTCCAAAAGTAATTGCTCGTATCGCTGTTTAATCAGCCGTTGATAATCATATCCATTTTTAAAATTTAGTACATGAATCAAAAGTTCACCATTTTTGCGACTATAAGCAACCCAAACAGTTCCTGGAGTTACCGAGAGAATACACGCTAAAACAGCCAAAGCAGTGCGACTCTTAAGCAAAAGCGGCACCACAATAAAACCAGACTGCTGCCCTCGAGACCCCTTTGTTAACACAAGCCAAGCTACTGAAATATTTGAGACTATAGAATCTATAAACACCCGAAAAATGAGACGAAAAACTGCACTCCAGTTTTTAATAGTAACCGTTTCTGGCTCAAGAAGCCGCATCATCAAACCACCAAATGAAGCAATTATAACCCCTAAAAGCAATTGCCCTAAACTAAAGCCGTTTAAAATTAGCCACATAAAGACAATTGCACCACTTAAAAAAGGATAAGGAAAAAAATGACTCATCGATCCATCTCCATATTTTCTGGAGAAAAATCTGTTAAAACACTCCCAATATAATTCTGAGGCTCATGCAAAGCCCTAGAAGTCTCAGACATATAATGGCTAATAGGATCAGCGATAATTGTCATAAAAAAACATAAAGCAAGAAGAGCAGCAATAGGCACAAATTCTATCACTTGCACACGCGGAACCTTCTCTTCAAGTGAAATCCAAAAAGTTCGAATACCAGTTCGTGTCATAGCAATCAGAGCTGCAAAACCAGATATGGTAACAAAAATCACAAAAAGCCAATCACGGAACATAGGTATAGAAGCAGAGAGCTCCCCTTTACTGTGATTAAAAACTGCCATGAACATCATAAATTTAGCAACAAAACCAGAAAAAGGAGGCAATCCAATAATTAAAATGGCACACATACAAAAACAGGCTCCAAGAATCGCTAAAGTCACGGGAAAATAGGTACCAACTTCATCTTCCTCCTCCTCTTCATCATCACCATACACTTCCATTGTGACAGCCAAAACATTTGCAGCCACATCTTGACTGCGTTCAACCAACTCTACTAAAAGAAAAAAAGCACCTAATGCTAAAGTTGAAGAAACAATATAAAAGAGTACACCTGCTATCAATGTTGCATTACCCATTCCAATCGCTGTTAACAATGTGCCAGAAGATACAAGAACGCTATAAGCTGCTAGGCGCACCAAAACTTGACTAGCTAAGACTCCAATGAAACCAAAGGTCATAGTGGCAAGTCCACCATAAAATAAAATTGTATGACCAAAATTGTTAAAAGACCCGCTTTCAGAACCAAACCATAACAATGTTAAACGTAAAATAATATAAATGCCCACCTTGCTCAAAAGCGCAAACACAGCTCCAACGGGTGCGACAGCTGCGCTATAAGTCGGCATCAACCAAAAATTAAGCGGCCACATACCTGCTTTGAGTAAGAAAGCAACACCTAAAAGTGCAATACCTATTTCAAATAAGACAATATCTGCAGAAGCTATGTGTTTTATTTTAATCGCTAAATCAGCCATATTAAGGGTGCCAACAATTCCGTAAATAAGAGCCGTACCGATTAAAAAAAATAGTGAAGCAACAAGATTAACCGCTACATAGTGCAACCCTGCACGCACACGTAATTGACCTAAACCATGCAAAGCAAGCCCATAAGAAGCTGTTAACATCACTTCAAAAAACACAAATAAATTGAATAAATCACCTGTTAAAAAAGCGCCATTTATTCCCACCATGAAAAATTGCATTAATGATTGAAAATGTGAACCAGCTTTGTACCAATGCGCCCGCGAAAAAACCAGCGCAGCAGTAATCAACAAGCTAGAAAGTAAAAGCATCATAGCGCTTAAGCGATCAAGAACCAAAACAATTCCAAAGGGAGGAAACCAATTGCCAAGCCGATAAACATCGGAAGATGGCGCGACTTCAAGCGCGCGCATAATCAATAAAATAGCAATAACAACCGACAATCCTGCCGAAAAAAGACTTATCAATGATTTTAATTTTGAACGACGTTCATCATAAAAAAGAAGGATTGCTCCAGTAATTAATGGCACAAGAATAGGCAAAACGAGGAGATGATGCACCCCAATTTCCATTACTGCACCTCGCGTCCATCAACGTGATCTGAGCCAGTTAAACCGCGTGAAACCAAAAGGATGACCAAAAACAAAGCTGTCGTTGCAAAGCTAATCACAATCGCTGTCAAAACCAATGCTTGTGGGAGAGGATCAACGTAATTAGCTGGATTGATCACAGTAGAAGGATTAACAATCGGTGCGGCATTACTGCGCGGTCTACCCATTGCAAATATAAAAAGATTGACCCCGTAAGAAATCAAAGACAAACCGAGAATAACTTGAAAAGTTCGTGGACGCAAAAGTAACCAAATACCTGATCCAACAAGAACACCGATACCCAGCGAGAGAATAATCTCCATTAATTTTCCTTCTCTTTTGCATTCGGTCTTTTACCGATTCGATAACTACGAATTGATTGGTGTGCAAGTGCTATTAAAATAAGAACAGTTGCTCCCAAAACTAAAGAAAACACACCAAAATCAAATAGAAAAGCAGATGCTATAGGCATATTTCCAATGAATGGAATGTTAATATATTGAAAAAAGGATGTTAAAAAAGGATACTCAAAAAACCAAGATCCTACTCCCGTTATTACTGATAACAATAAACCAAAGCCTATCCAACGCAAAGGCAAAACTCTCAGATGATTCTCCACCCACCGAATATCGCGTGCAAGATATTGCAAAATGAATCCTATCGCTAAAGTCACACCACCAGCAAATCCACCTCCTGGAAGGTCATGTCCCCGCATAAATAAATAAACAGCAAAAGCGATAATAACTGGAAAAAGCCAACACATAATAACAGCAGGAACAGCTAAATAATCCAGCACTGTATCCCCTACATTTCGATCAGGTCTTGTTGTATCAAAGATTGCCTGAATCCGTTGTTGAAAAGGCGCATCAATACTCTCTGGAGCAGGACGAAACCGCCGCAAAAGAGCAAAAACAGTGAGAGAAACACCACCTAAAACTACAACCTCTCCCATTGTATCAAAACCACGAAAATCAACTAACAGCACATTTACAACATTGCGACCACCAGCATCAGAGTAAGCATGCGTTAGAAAGAATTCAGAAATTGTTTTACCTTGAGGGCGTGTCATCACAGCAAAAGAGAGCCATGCTATGCTCGTTCCCCCTACGAGCGCTATAACGAAATCACGAGCACGACGCAAACGTACTAAAAAATGGACAGGCTTTGAAGTGGAATCATACAAACGCTTAGGCAACCACCGCAATCCAAGGAGTAATAAGACTGTCGTCACAACTTCAACAACCAATTGTGTTATAGCCAAATCAGGTGCAGAAAGCCATAAGAAGGTCGCGCAAGTCATCAAACCAGCCCCCCCCAACAGCATTAATGACGCAAAACGGTGAAATTTTGCTTGCCAAGCGACTAAAAGCGCACACACCCCACCAACCAACCATAAAGTAAGAAAAGGAATATCAAGCGGAAAAAGCGGAGATGAACCTGCTGAAATTAAACCATCATACCAAAGTAAAAGACTAACAAATGCAAAACATACCCAAAAAACACAATGCAATTGTGTTTGCAGATGGCGTGTTGATAGAAAAGATTCCACCGCACGTGCCCATTTCCAAGAAATAATTACAAGAATTTGTTCAAAAATACGTGACCCCTTCAAGTGACGAAAAAAGGGGGCTCCATCATCACATGATAAAAAATAACGATGCGCTACAACATAGAGCAATACACCTCCTGATAAAGCAATAAAACTCATAATTAATGGAGTATTAATGCCATGCCAAACAGCCAAACTATAAGAAGACGTCATTGGTCCTAAAACAGACACAACTGCATTATCCAAAATGGTTCCTATTGTTAAATTGGGTAAAATACCAACTGCCAAACAAATAAACACTAAAAGCTCTATTGGAAGACGCATAAAATGTGGTGGCTCATGTGGCATTTTAGGTAAATTTACAGGTTTTGGACCTAAAAAGACACCATGAATAAAGCGTACAGAATAGGTCACACTAAACAAGCTCGCCAGCGTTGCCACGTAAGGTGCAACCCAATCTAGCCACGACTCCATATGCGTTTCAACCGCTTCAGCAAAAAACATTTCTTTTGACAAAAAACCATTCAGCAAAGGGACGCCAGCCATTGCTGCACTTGCCACTAAGGCTAAAGTTCCTGTAATAGGCATAAAGCGAAAAAGTCCCGTTAACTTACGCATATCGCGTGTCCCTGTTTCATGGTCAATGATACCAGCAGCCATAAATAAAGAAGCCTTAAAAGTAGCGTGATTAGCCATATGAAAAATTGCCGCAACACACGCAGATGGGCTACCAAGACTCAAAAGCGTCGTAACTAACCCAAGATGACTAATGGTTGAATACGCAAGCAACCCTTTCAAGTCTTGCTGAAACATGGAAAAATAAGCGCCAAGAAGGAGTGTCGAGAGACCAGAAAAACCAACCAACCAAAACCAAGATTCTGTCCCAGATAAAACTGGCCATAAGCGAACAAGTAAGAACAATCCTGCTTTCACCATTGTTGCCGAATGTAAATAAGATGATACAGGTGTTGGAGCAGCCATTGCGTTGGGTAACCAAAAATGGAAAGGGAATTGGGCGCTTTTTGTTAATCCCCCCAACAAAATACAAATAAGAACAGGATTATAAAGAGAACTTGATCGGATCAGATCCCCAGACTGCAATACCTTGTCTAAATCAAAACTACCAACAATATGGCCAATCAACAAAACCCCAATAAAAAGAGCAAAACCGCCAAAGCCTGTAATCGTTAACGCCATACGTGCACCCTCACGCGCACTTGCATTATGATACCAATAGCCAATCAACAAAAAAGAAAAAATACTGGTGAGTTCCCAGAAAATAACTAAAAAGACAAGATTACCTGACAAGACTATTCCTGTCATCGATCCCATAAAGGCAAGAAAAAAGGAAAAAAAACGCGGGACAGAATCCGCTGGATCCATATAGTAACGTGCATAGACAACAACAAGCAATCCAATCCCTGTAATTAAAAGACAAAAAAGCCACGACAAACCATCCATACGGAGGATCAAATTACTTCCCCACTCTGGAAGCCAAGCAATATCCAAACGCAGCACACGATTTCCGCGAACTGCTGGGTAAAGCATTATTGTGAAAAGAAAACTGACAAGGGCAACAATCCCCGCAAACCACGCTTCATTATTTTTTGCTGTCGAACGAAAAAAACCAACAACAATACTTCCACAAAAGGGAAGCAAAACCAGCAATATCAACATTGCTTCCCATGTTGCCATTCTTTAAACTCCGCCCTGTCTTAGTATTTTGCCATCAACAAAATAAAAATCCTATACTCTCACCATTACCATTTTCCCAGTCTTTTATGTACCATAATAAGATTTAATAAAACTTAAAAATATGTAAAATTCTCATACCACAACCATTGTATGAGGAAAAACTTATATCACATAAAGTGCCTGAAAGATTTTTATCTTCAAAATTTTTTACCCTTTAAAAACACTAGAAAAACACTGTTTGCGAGGACCATGAAAAGGCTGATAGCTATTGTCATTTTTATTGTAAGACCGATAACGTGCCATACAAGATTTAATATGTTGTTTAAGCATCCATGGCTTTCTTTCCTCTGAAAATATTCTTTTTTTAGAAATTGCTGCCGCTTTTCGCGACACATGCTTTGCATCTGAATGTGGAGATGTAACAAATGCCACTTCAGGATACCACCAATCATCACTATATCTACGATAACCACGACGATAATGACGATACCCTTTAAAACCATTAAGCTCTCTACGCCCCGTAACAGTCAAAGGAAGCAAATTTTCTTGGATAGAAGATTGATGAGATACCTTAACTTCAGTATCATTTTTTTTTGCGAAACCAGTAATATTGGTTATCATCATGAAGACATTTCCAATAAGCAAAATAACCAAAACATAATACAAATTCTTCGTCACAAGCATAACACAAATCTCACAACAACTGAATTACAATTAAATTACAAACAGTCTCTCCCCTCATCAAACGAAAATAGATTCTCCTTTAGGATTTTTTCGCTTGAGACAAGCTGTTACTCCATGTACTAAACGTTAATCTTAAAAATAAGATCCTTCAAAAAAGAATGGATAAACAATGATTAAAACTCCCTATTATCTTATCGATAAATCTAAGCTCATAAGGAATATGGAAATCATCGCTCGCCTACGAGAAATGTCGGGAGCAAAAATTTTGCTGGCTTTGAAATGCTTTGCCACATGGAGTCTTTTTGATTTTATGTCTGAATATATGGATGGAACCACATCATCATCCCTTTATGAACTGCGTTTGGGAAGAGAAAAATTTGGCAAAGAAACCCATGCTTATTCCGTTGCTTGGGCAGATGATGAAATTGATGAAGCCTGTAGTTATGCAGATAAAATTATTTTTAATTCAATCCAGCAGCTTCAGCGTTTTTCCCACACTACAAAAACCATTCAACGAGGCTTAAGGTTAAATCCAAGGATCAGTGCATCGAATTTTGATCTCGCAAATCCTTCTCGTCCTTTTAGCCGCTTGGGTGAAACCAATAAAAGCGCTATTAAAGAAGTTTTGCCTCTCATCAATGGTTTAATGATCCACAATAATTGTGAAAATGCTGATTTTAATCTTTTTAATCAAATGCTCAATCACATGGAAGAGCAATTTTCAGAGCTTTTCGCTGCAGTTGACTGGATAAGCCTTGGTGGCGGTATCCATTTTACGGCTGAAAATTATCCTTTAGAAACTTTTGCAAAACGTTTAAAACATTTTTCAAAAACCCATGGCGTCACTATTTTCCTAGAACCAGGGGAAGCCGCCATCACCAACAGTACCACGCTAGAAGTAAGTGTTCTTGATACGTTATATAATGAAAAAAAACTTGCCATTGTTGACAGCTCAATAGAAGCGCATATGCTTGACCTTTTAATTTATCGCGAAAATGCCAAATTAGAACCCAACCAAGGCTCTCATGAAATTATGGTTTGTGGAAAATCTTGTCTTGCTGGTGATATTTTTGGAACATTTCAATTTCCTACTCCCTTGAAAATAGGGGATAGATTATCTTTCCAAGATGCTGGAGGCTATACAATGGTTAAAAAAAACTGGTTTAATGGCGTTGCAATGCCTGCCATTGTCATAAAAGAATGTAGTGGAGCTCTAACAATTCAGCGTCAATTTAACTATGATGATTATCAAAAGAGCCTTTCATAACTCAAATGGTACACAAAAAAATCATCATACGGCAATATTAATAGGGAGATAACCTCAAAATGAAGAAAAATGTTCTCATTATTGGTGCTGGAGGTGTTGCACAGGTTGTTGCGCACAAATGCGCCCAAAACAACGATATTTTGGGTGATATTCATATCGCTTCACGGACACTCCAAAAGTGTGAAGCAATTCTTGCATCTATTAACGACAAAAAAACAATGAAAGTAAAGGGGGGTCTTCAAAGCCATGCACTCAATGCAATGAATGTTGCAGAAACTGTAAAGCTTATCCAACAAACAAAATGCGAAATTGTTATCAATGTTGGTTCTCCTTTTCTTAATATGTCTGTTCTTTCAGCTTGTATTGAAACTAAGTGTGCTTATATCGATACCGCTATTCATGAAGACCCTTTAAAAATTTGTGAAACACCCCCTTGGTATGGCAATTATGAATGGCTCCGACGTCAAGAATGTGAAAAGGCTGGTATAACTGCCATTTTAGGAGCAGGCTTTGATCCTGGTGTTGTTAATGCTTATGCCGCATTAGCACGCGATGATTATTTCGATACAATCACTGACATTGATATCATTGATATTAATGCTGGAAATCACGGTCGTTGGTTTGCTACCAATTTTGATCCAGAAATTAATTTTCGAGAATTTACAGGGCAGGTGTGGTCTTGGCAAAATAAAAAATGGACTTCCAATCAAATGTTTGAAATTAGCCATGAATGGGATCTACCCGTGGTTGGAAAACAAAAAGCTTATATGACAGGACATGATGAAATCCATTCATTATCTAAAAATCTTGATGTTCAAAATATTCGCTTTTGGATGGGATTTGGTGAACGTTATATTACTGTTTTCACCGTACTAAAAAACCTTGGACTTTTATCCGAACAGCCCATTAAAACAGCAGAAGGTCAAGAAGTTGTCCCTTTGAAGGTTGTGAAAGCCGTATTGCCTGATCCAGCTTCTTTAGCGCCTAACTATACAGGAAAAACCTGTATTGGAGATCTTATTAAAGGCGAAAAAGATGGCAAACCAAGAGAAATATTTATTTACAATATAGCTGACCACAAACAAGCCTTTAATGAGACTGGCGCACAAGGCATTTCTTATACAGCTGGTATCCCAGCAGCAGCAGCAGCCATCCTTATTGCTACTGGAAAATGGGATATTAAAACCATGGTTAATGTAGAAGAATTACCACCGCGCCCCTTCCTTCAATATCTTGATCATATGGGTCTTTCTACCTGTATCAGAGAACAGCAAGAAGATAAAAAATTACAATTTTAAATTTTTCTTTATATAAGATGAAAAATATAGAAAGATCACCTCAATAAGGGATATAAAAAAACCGCCTATCAAAAGGGCGGTTTTTTTCAAAGATACGTAATCCATTAACATTAAACTGCAAAAATAAAAGGCATTTGATGCTTTTTCAAAAGTGTCAGATGCCTTTTAAAAGCTTTTCTAGATATGAAGCGGTTTAGCAAATGTTGCTAAAGCAGCCTCTCGCACTGCTTCTGATAAAGTAGGATGTGCATGACAACAGCGCCCCAAATCTTCTGATGAGCCACCAAATTCCATTAAAACTGCAATTTCATGAATCATTTCACCGGCACCAAACCCAAGAATATGCCCGCCCAAAACTCGATCTGTCTTTTTATCAGCAAGAATTTTAACAAGCCCATCACTTTTTTGCATTGCACGTGCACGACCATTGGCCATAAAAGGAAATTTTCCAACATTATAATCAATTCCAGCGGCTTTAAGCTCTTCTTCTGTCTTGCCAACACTGGCAATTTCTGGCTGTGTATAAACGACACTAGGAATAACATCAAAGTTAACATGTCCTTTTTGGCCTGCCAAAATCTCAGCCACAGCAACACCTTCTTCCTCAGCCTTATGTGCTAACATTGGTCCTTTAACGACATCACCGATCGCATAAATTCCTGAAATATTTGTCTGCCAATGCGTATTGATTGCAATAAAGCCACGCTCATCCAATTGGACACCAGCTTCTATCAAGCCGAGCCCCTCCGTATACGGAGCGCGTCCAGTAGCAATTAATACAATATCAGCCTCTAAAGTTTCAGACACACCACCCTTGACAGTTTCAAAAGTCACCTGCGCAGTTGAACCAGATTGCGTTACAGCTGTCACCTTTGCACCCATTTTATATTCGATGCCCTGTTTTTCCATTAATTTTTGAAATTGCCGTGAAATTTCACCATCCATTGATCCTAAAACTTTATCGAGATATTCAATAACAGTTACTTTAGCACCTAAACGACTCCAAACTGAACCAAGCTCTGAACCAATAACACCAGCACCCACAACAATCATGCGCGTTGGTACTTTTTCAAGTGCCAGTGCTCCTGTAGACGACACAATAACCTTTTCATCAATTGCAACATTGACACCTGGAATACCCGAACTCTCTGAACCCGTAGCAATAACAATATTTTTGGTTGCAACCGTTTGCTGACTACCATCTTTGAGGGTAATTTCAATTTGACCTGCACTTAAAATTTTTGCTGTACCAAAAAAAGTGTCAACTTTATTCTTTTTCATCAAAAAAGAGATGCCACTTGTATTCGCTGTTACAACAGTTTTTTTATGCATCATCATTTGCTCAAGGTTAAGTTTAGGCTTTGAAATAGAAATTCCAAGTGTTTCAAAACCGTGCTGTGTTTCAGCAAATACCTCTGAAGCATGTAATAATGCTTTAGAGGGAATGCAGCCGACATTAAGGCATGTACCACCCAATGTCATACGCTTTTCAATGATCGCTGTTTTAAGCCCCAATTGTGCTGCTTTAATTGCTGCTACATATCCACCTGGACCTGCCCCAATCACAACCACATCATAAGACATCCACTTTTCCTTTCATCCTGAAAACTGCGCTTTTACAAGTCAAGAACAAGACGTTCTGGATCTTCTAAACTTTCCTTAACACGCACAAGGAAAGTCACAGCTTCCTGTCCATCTACAATACGGTGATCATAAGAAAGTGCCAAATACATCATGGGGCGGATTACAATTTGTCCTCCAACAACCATTGCTCGTTCTTTAATCGCATGCATTCCCAAGATACCAGATTGTGGTGCATTTAAAATTGGTGTCGACATCAGTGACCCATAAACACCCCCATTGGTAATAGTGAAAGTTCCACCTTGCATATCAGAAACTGCTAATTTCCCATCACGAGCAAGACGCCCTAAACGACCAATTTCCTTTTCAATTTCCGCAAGTGACATCTGATCTGCACTACGAACCACAGGAACAACAAGACCCTTATCGGTTCCAACAGCAATTCCAGCATTGACATAATTTTTGTAAATAATATCTGTTCCGTCAATTTCTGCATTAACAGCAGGAAGCTCTTTTAATGCATGGCAAACAGCCTTAGTAAAAAATCCCATAAAACCAAGCTTAACACCGTGTTTTTTTTCAAAAAGATCCTTATAGCGCTTGCGTAAATCCATCACTGCAGACATATCAACTTCATTAAATGTAGTTAACATTGCCGCTGTATTTTGTGCATCTTTAAGACGGCGAGCAATTGTTTGACGCAATTTCGTCATACGAACCCGCTCTTCACGCATTTCACGAACAGACGCTGCCGAAGAGACAGAAGAAGCAGAATCAACAGAAGCTTTTGTTCCTTGTGCCAATATACCAAGGACATCTTCCTTGAGAATTTGCCCACGCTTTCCAGAACCTGAAACATCACTTTTTTCGATATTATTCTCAGCCATCAATTTTGCTGCTGAAGGTGCAGGAGGCATTGTACTGCTCGACGAAGAGTGCTCTAATCCAGATCCCGCAGTTGGAACAGGCGTAGCAGAAGTAGAAAGTGATTGAGAAACACCAACAGCTCCAGCTTCCAAAGACCCTAAGAGAGCATTTACTTCAACTGTATCACCTTCCTTTGCGATGATCTCAGATAATTTTCCTGCAACAGGTGAAGGAACCTCAACTGTTACCTTATCAGTTTCTAATTCAACCAAAGGTTCATCCACAACTACAGCTTCACCAATTTTTTTAAACCATTTGCCAACTGTTGCCTCAGTAACCGATTCGCCCAAAGTAGGAACACGAATTTCAGTAGCCATAATATTTTTCCATACGTCAGAGTAGTAATAAATTAAGAACTTAACGCGTCTTCAAGAAACGCGGCAAGTTGTTCAAGATGTTGTACCATCAACCCAGTAGCTGGTGATGCACTTGCAGGCCGCCCAACATAGCGTGCACGTGAAGACTGCGCATTAATGCGAGTCAAAACCCATTCCAAATAAGGTTCAATAAACGACCACGCCCCCATGTTTTTTGGTTCTTCTTGGCACCAAACAATTTCTGCCTGCAAAAAGCGTGATAATACATTCACCAAATTGTTTGCAGGAAAAGGATAAAGCTGCTCAATACGCAGCAAATAAATATCATCAATTCCTCTTTTCTCACGCTCTTCATAAAGATCATAATAAACTTTTCCTGTACAAAGAACGACACGGCGAATCTTATTATCTTTCTGCAATTTAATAACAGAATTTTTTAAACACTCTGCATCATCAAGCAACAAGCGATGAAAACGAGTTTCTCGTTCCATCTCACTTAAAGAAGAAACAGCACGTTTATGACGCAAAAGTGACTTTGGTGTCATCAAAATTAACGGTTTACGGAAGTCGCGTTTAATTTGCCGACGCAAAATGTGAAAATAATTTGCAGGAGTTGTACAGTTAGCAACCTGCATATTATCTTCCGCACAAAGTTGCAGATAACGCTCTAACCGCGCTGAAGAATGTTCTGGACCCTGACCTTCAAAACCATGGGGCAATAAGCATACAAGACCCGACATACGCAGCCACTTACGCTCTGCAGATGAAATAAACTGATCAAAAATAACCTGTGCACCATTGGCAAAGTCACCAAATTGCGCTTCCCAAAGTGTCAAACCATGCGGTTCAGTAAATGAATATCCATATTCAAAACCAAGGACCGCTTCCTCTGAAAGCATGGAATTTACAACTTCATAAATTGCCTGTCCTTTTTTCAAATTGTTTAAAGGGATATAACGCGCTCCATTTTCCTGATCATAAAGAACTGAATGACGTTGCGAAAAAGTTCCGCGTTCAACATCCTCACCAGAAAGACGAACCGGTGACCCCTCTAAGCAAAGTGAACCAAAAGCTAAAGCTTCAGCCGTTGCCCAATCAACACCTTCACCAGTTTCAAAAATTTTAGCGCGATTATTCAAAAAACGCTGAATTGTTTTATGAACATGAAAATCTGATGGAATCTTGATGAGTTTCTGACCAATTTCCTTTAAAATTTTTAACTCAACACCCGTCGTTACACACTGTTGATCGTCAACATCACTAGAAGATTTAAGCCCCGTCCAACATCCATCAAGCCAATCTGCTTTATTAGGTTTATAAGAAGCACTCGCTTCAAACTCCGTTTCAAGCTTATTGCGCCACAGACTTTTTTTCTGCTCAATTTCTTCTGAAGAAACTACGCCCTCTGTCACCAACTTTTCGCTGTACAGTTGAAGAGTCGTTTTATGGTTACGGATCGCCTTATACATAAGAGGCTGTGTAAAAGAAGGTTCATCACCTTCATTATGTCCAAAACGGCGATAACAAAACATATCAATGACCACTGGCTTATAGAAAATTTGACGAAACTCTGCCGCTATTTTTGCAATAAAGAAAACAGCCTCAGGATCATCACCATTCACATGAAAAATTGGTGCATCGATCATTTTTGCGACATCTGATGGATAGGGTGAAGAACGCGAAAAGCGCGGATCAGTTGTAAATCCAATCTGATTGTTGATAATCACGTGAATAGAACCCGCAACACGGTAACCTTTTAGACCTGAAAGACCAAAAGTTTCTTGAATTACACCTTGTCCTGCAAAAGCAGCATCACCATGAATAAGCAATGGTAAAACTTTTGAACGCTCACTTAATGGAATAACGTCAGTGCGTGTAGGGCCTACAAGTTGATCCTGTTTAGCACGTGCCTTGCCAATAACAACTGGATCGACAATCTCAAGGTGAGATGGGTTGGGCACAAGCGATAAGTGAACCTGTTTGCCATCAAATTCAAGATCAGCTGAAGTTCCCAAGTGGTATTTCACATCACCAGATCCCTCTACATCATCAGGCTTATAAGATCCTCCTTTGAACTCATGAAAAATAGCGCGATGCGGTTTAGCCAAAACTTGTGAAAGAACATTTAAGCGACCACGATGCGCCATTCCCAAAACAACTTCTTGCACGCCCAGAGCACTACCGCACTTAATAATCTGTTCAAGAGCAGGGATCAGCGCTTCACCACCATCAAGGCCAAAACGCTTTGTTCCTTTATATTTTGTATCTAAAAACTGTTCAAACCCTTCCGCTTCAATAAGTTTATCGAGAATAGCCTTCTTATCTTTCTGCGTAAGGACAGTTTGCTTATTTTGTTTTTCAATCCGTTCTTGAAGCCATGCTTTTTGAGCAGGATCAGAAATATGCATATATTCTACACCGATTGTTGAACAATAAGCACGATTAAGAATTTCAAGAATTTGCGAAATAGTCGCATATTCTAGTCCTAAAACATTATCAAGAAAAATTGGACGTTCATAATCAGCAGAAGTAAAACCGTAAGCTTCTGGAGATAATTCCTTATAATCTTCTCTCTTTTCTGCCAACCGAAGAGGATCAAGCTGCGCATGAAGATGTCCACGTGCTCGGAAAGCACGAATCATCCTAAAAGCATGCATAGAATCACGTGTTGCTTGAACGATGTCTTGTTCATGAGAATCTTCTCTCTTTTGCGCAACACCAACAGCTGCTTTTGCTTTGTCTTTTAATTTATCACCAATATGTTTCTCAAGAACAGACCAGTCGCCATCGAGAGCAGACACTAACTCTCCGTTTTCTTTTAACGGCCAGTTATCACGTTGCCATGTAGCCCCTTCAGCATTTTTGAAAACATCTTCTTTATTATCTTGAAGAGTTTCAAAAAAAGCACGCCATTGTGAATCAACATTAGTGGGATTTTTTTCATATTCGGCATAAAGCTGGTCTATGTAATCTGCATTTCCACCATACAGAAATGACGTTTGTGCAAAAAGACCATTCATATCATCTTGCCTTGCCATACATCTTCTCCGGAATATCTCTTCCGTCTCCTTAATATACTTTTTCGACCTTTAAATGCTTGCAAGGCAAATGAGGGTCGAAAAACTGCAAAAAAGCTTTTACTTTTTATAACCCAATGCTTCATCTGAATAAGGATACACTCTTATCCAGACAAAGTTTTTTCTTACCCTTTTAAAACCGATATCAAGGTTTTGCCTATCTGCGATGGTGAAGGAGAAACGCGAATCCCTGCAGATTCCATTGCAGCAATTTTATCTTCTGCCCCACCTTTACCACCAGAAATAACTGCACCAGCATGACCCATTGTACGTCCCGCAGGAGCTGTACGACCAGCAATAAAACCAGCCATCGGCTTTTTACGACCTTTTTTTGCTTCATCTTTGATAAACTGTGCTGCTTCTTCTTCAGCGGAGCCACCAATTTCACCAATCATAACAATAGATTCGGTTTCATCATCAGCCAAAAACATCTCCAACACATCAACAAATTCAGTACCCTTAACAGGATCACCACCAATACCAATAGCAGTTGTCTGTCCCAACCCTTCCTGACTCGTTTGAAATACAGCTTCATAAGTTAAGGTACCTGACCGCGAAACAACCCCAACAGATCCCTTTTTAAAAATAGAGCCAGGCATAATACCTATCTTACATTCATGCGGTGTGAGAATTCCTGGACAGTTAGGACCAATTAAACGCGACTTTGACTGACCTAATTTAGCCTTAACCTTAACCATATCCATAACCGGTATACCCTCTGTAATACAGACAATTAAACCGATCTCCGCTTCAATAGCTTCTATAATGGCTTCCGCAGCTCCTGCAGGAGGAACATAAATAACAGAAGCATCAGCCCCTGTTTTTTCTTTACCTTCAGCAACACTTGCAAAAATAGGAAGAGTTTCACCCTTTGATCCCTTCCATATTTCACCGCCTTTTTTAGGGTTAATGCCGCCAACCATTTTCGTACCATGATAAGCCAGCGCTTGCTCCGTGTGAAAAGTTCCTGTCTTCCCCGTAAGCCCTTGAACCAGCACTTTTGTATCCTGATGAATAAGAATCGACATGGTTTAAGCTCCTTTCACTGCTGCAATAATTTTCTGCGCAGCATCATCTAAATCATCAGCAGAAATAACATTCAAACCACTTTCACTGATAATCGCTTTACCCTGTTCAACATTCGTGCCTTCAAGTCGAACAACTAAAGGAACCTTTAAACCAACCTCCCTTACAGCAGAAACGACACCTTCAGCAATGATATCGCAACGCATAATGCCACCAAAGATATTGACCAAAATGCCTTTAACACTCGGATCAGCAGTGATAATCTTAAAAGCAGCAGCCACTTTTTCTTTTGAAGCACCACCACCAACATCAAGAAAATTTGCAGGCTCAGCGCCATAGAGTTTTATAATATCCATTGTTGCCATAGCAAGACCTGCACCATTTACCATGCAACCAATCGTGCCCTCAAGAGCAACATAAGCAAGATCATGCTTTGACGCTTCGATCTCTTTTGAATCTTCTTCTGAAACATCACGCAATTCTACGATGTCTGGATGACGAAACAAAGCATTATTATCAAAAGAAACTTTTGCATCAAGAACGCGCAAATGACCATTTTTCATCACAATAAGCGGATTGATTTCAAGAAGGCTCATATCTTTTTCACAAAATGCTTTATAGAGAATTGGAAAAAGTTTTTCACCATCTTCTCGTGCGCCATCGCGCAATTCCAATACATCACAAAGCTTTGTACAATCAGCAGAGGTAACACCCTGTGCAGGATTAATGGGAAGGGTTAATATTTTCTCTGGAGTTTCTTCAGCAACCGCTTCAATATCCATTCCCCCTTCCGTTGAAACAACGAAAGCAACCTGACCAACCGTGCGATCAACCAAAAGTGAAAGATAAAGCTCTCGCTCAATATCGGCACCATCTTCAATATAAAGGCGATTAACCTGCTTACCCTCTGGACCAGTTTGTTTGGTTACCAAAGTTTTACCAAGCATTTCTTTCACATTTGCAACAACTTCTTCAACGGATTTTGCGAGACGAACACCACCCTTTGAATCAGAGCCAAGTTCTTTAAATTTTCCTTTACCACGACCACCAGCGTGAATCTGACTTTTAACCACATAGAGTGGTCCAAGTAACTTTTTTGCCCATTGTTCAGCTTGCTCTACAGAATAAACAGCAACACCATTTGCAATCGGCGCTCCATACTCATGAAGCAGACGTTTAGCCTGATATTCATGGATATTCATTCATTTGTCCTTTTCTTTTACGGATCATATTATTGACCCTAGAATCTTCACAATAATTAAAATACTCTGTTTTAATAAACAGAATCTTACTCAATTCATCTGAGACTAGGTGCAATAGTAACACAAGTTTCACAAAGTTTTTGTACCGCATTCACAGATTGTTCAAAAGCAGCTCTTTCCTCTTTATCAAGATCGATTTCAATAATCTTCTCAACGCCACCCGCACCAATAACAACGGGAACGCCAACATACATATCTTGAACCCCATATTCACCTGAAAGATAAGCTGCAACAGGAACAACACGTTTAGTATCCCTCAAATAAGCTTCAGCCATAGCAATAGCAGAAGCTGCTGGTGCATAGAAAGCTGAACCTGTTTTTAATAAACTAACGATTTCTGCACCGCCATCACGGGTACGCTGAATGATTTGATCAATCTTTTCCTGTGTCGTCCAACCCATTTTTACAAGATCAGGCAAAGAAATACCACCAACCGTTGAATAACGTACTAAAGGCACCATTGAATCACCGTGCCCTCCTAAAACAAATGCTGTTACATCTTTAACAGAAACTTTAAGCTCTTCAGACAAAAAATAACGAAATCGTGCCGAATCAAGAACACCTGCCATACCGACAACTTTTTGTGTTGGAAGACCTGAAAATTTTTGCAGTGCCCATACCATCGCATCAAGAGGATTCGTAATACAAATAACGAACGCTGAAGACGCGTATTTTTTAATCCCAGCACCAACCTGTTCCATCACCTTCAAATTAATACCCAAAAGGTCATCACGGCTCATACCAGGTTTGCGCGCAACTCCTGCTGTTACAATAACAACATCAGCACCTTCAATTGCCTCGTAGGCGTTAGCACCTATCAAACCAACATCAAAACCATCAACAGGTGAAGATTCAGCAATATCAAGGGCTTTACCCTGTGGCATTCCTTCCGCAATATCAAATAAAACAACGTCACCGAGCTCTTTTAATCCAATGATATGTGCTAAAGTGCCACCAATCATACCCGAACCAATAAGAGCTATTTTTTTTCGTGCCATTTCATTTTTTCCTAACGTTAGATAATTCAGCACACAACCACTCACATCAGCATACTGAATATTTTCCTTAACCTTAGCCATATTTTCAACAATGTCACCAAAAGGAAGATGGCATAAAACCCATCAAATTCTTCTCCTTACAGAAGAAAAAATCCCCCAAGGAAACGACCATTAGAAACTTGCCATGCAGTGTATCGATAAAATGAATTTGAAAAAATTACAACAGAATTATTACACTATATTTAAATTCCAAAGAGTTACCTTCTTTACTGTTTACATAAAAAAGGTAAAGTAATAATCATCCTTTTCTTTCTAAAGGAAATCGCTCCGCCCAAATATTTAAATAATCCTGACTTTGCATTTCAAAAAGACGCGATTGTGTTCTTTGAAATTCAAATGTTTCTGTTGTTTGTGCATGCCCCTTATATAAATCCTCAAGTTTTGCTGCTGCCGACATAAATAATCTTATGTGACGTTCATAGAGAACATCGATGAATAAAATAAACCGCTTCACTTCATTGCGACACGTATCATCCATCACAGGTACATTATCAACAAAAATTGTATGATAATGCTCCCCTAACGTTAAATATTCAGCTGCAGCCAAAGGGTTTGCACATAAATCTTTATAATCAAAGCGTGCACAACCTGCTCCAGAGCGTGGAATATGAAAAAGACGCCCTCTTATGGAAAGTTCATCAGGCTTCTCCTGTTGATCTTGTAACACAAGTGCCCACACCTGATCCATACGTTCATTTGCCTCCAACCCCAACGGTGTTATGTATACATGTTGCGGATTTGATTTTTCAAGGCGATAATCCGTTTTTGCATCAAGATTGACAACATGAACATGTGTTTTTAAAATTTGAATAAAAGGTAAAAAAAGCTCTCGATTCAAACCATTATAATAAAGATCATCGGGAGCAACATTTGATGTCGCAATTAAAAGAACTCCTTCATCAAATAAAGCAGATACAAGACGCCCTAACACCATAGCATCAGCAATATCTGTTACACTAAATTCATCAAAACAAAGCACTTGTGCTTCTCGTGCAAGATCTTTTGCAACTGCCAAAATAGGATTATCTTGTTCAGCATTTTTTGATTTTTGACGATAAATATTAATGCGCTCGTGCACATCAGCCATAAAATCATTAAAATGTGCACGTTTTTTACGACCTTGCGGCAAACAAGAAAAGAACAAATCCATCAGCATGGTTTTGCCTCGTCCTACTTCACCATAAATATACAAGCCCTGAAACAAGTTATCAGCACAACCCTGTTTTGAAAGACAAGCATGGGTTTGTTTTTTCCTCTTAAAGAAAGGCCAAAATGCCCAAGATCGAGAAACATTTTTTTTTGAAATATTTTGTAATAAACGATCAAAATGCTGCTCTATTAAAGCTAATTGAGCTGGATCCAAACTGATTTCTCCTTTGGATACCAGCTCTTTATAGCGTGTTGAAACTAAAATCATCCAAACAACCTTTTTTCAAACCTTCCTTAGTGAAAATTAAACTTTCTTGCAAATCTGTACATATTATCTTTTTTTCGTAAAAAAATAAAAATGATCTAACGGCTTAGAACAACTAGCTGATTATCAAATGTACGCCCCTCAAAACGATTAATATTGGAAGAATAAAGAGCAACAGCAACACGACCTGAATTATCATAAAAATATAATTTTTTTCCTTTAATAGCCCAAGAGTTTATCCGAGAAATGATCCTTGGGCAGTGTAAAGGAGCAGCACGATATCCTTGACCAAATTTTGTCTGTGGCGTTGCAATTCGGCAAAACTTACCACCAATAGAAAGATTCCACACCCCAGCAATACTCGCGGGAAACAAATCAATGGCATTATTAGGTAATTCAAGATTCGCCATTTGTTCACCCCTACGAGAATCTTCTTTCTCATATACCGAAGCATCTGCTGTTTCAGATTCTGACGAATAAAATGTTTCTGGATCAGACATCATTTCAAATGTTGACATTTGCTGAATAGGATAAAAAGCTTTTAACGAGTTGTCTTGATTATTATTCTCAAACCATGATGTTGAACAACCATTTAAGATAATTACAGCCAGTATTGCAACGAAAAATGAAGTTTTTGAAAATGTCATATCTATACTCTTTCCCACGACAATAAATAAGCTCACTCAAAGAAGAAATAGGTAAATATTTATATATGGCATATTACAAAGATAAATTAACAAATTAAGAAAAACAGAATAAAAATTCTCTCATTCAAATGATAATAATTTTTGCCACAAGTTTTATATTCATAAAACACTAGAAATTTGTAAGATTTTCAGTCATATATTTTTTACGGATAATCATTTACTAGAAATAGAGAAGTTGCATGAAAATACCATTCAGTAAAATGAACGGTCTTGGAAATCAAATCATTGTTGCTGATATGCGTGAAAGTACACATACTTTCACAACGCAAGCAATCTCTGCCTTAATGACAGACCCTGAAACACATTTTGATCAACTTATGACTATCCATCCACCAGTTAAAAACGAAACTGACTTCCGCATTGAAATATGGAATGCTGACGGTTCAATGGCTAAAGCTTGTGGAAATGGTACCCGCTGTGTAATTGCATGGCTTACAGACCACAATCTCGGTAAAAGCTTTCTGTTGGAAACACCCGCTGGAATCATTAAAGGTAAACGCCAAACCAATAATCTCATCTCTGTTGATATGGGGCGCCCACATTTTAATGCAAAAAATATGCCTGTTTCACGTGAAATAGCCGATACGAATCATGTAGAAATTACTGCTGGTCCCTTGAAGGATGCTTGCCTTGTATCTATTGGCAATTTCCACGCTATTTTTTTCGTTGAGAACAACATTCAACACATTCCATTAGAAAAATATGGACCAAAACTTGAACATGATCCCCTTTTTCCAGAACGGTGCAATATTTCTATTGCCTATGTAACATCAAAAAAAAGCCTAAATTTACGAACATGGGAGCGAGGAGCTGGATTAACAAAAGCATGTGGCAGTGCTGCATGTGCTAGTGCAGTAGCTGCCCATCGACGTGGATTAACAGAACGTCATATTGATGTAAATTTACCAGGGGGAACACTTAATATTTTTTATCAAAAAGACGATCATATTGTCATGACAGGTCCAATCACATATGAATTTAGTGGTTTTTTAAACCCTTTAACAGGGATCTATAAAAAGGATCACTTTTGATGGCAGTAAAAATTGTAACATTTGGTTGTCGACTCAATAGTTATGAATCGGAAATCATACGCAAAGAAAGTGCTTCTTCTGGACTAAATCAGCTTAAAGATGGTGCTATTGTCTTTAATACTTGTGCTGTCACTGCTGAAGCCGTGCGACAAGCAAAACAAGCTATCCGAAAAGCGAGACGTGAAAATCCTCATGCCCGCATTATTGTAACAGGATGTGCTGCACAAACAGAAGCACAAAATTTTGCCGATATGACAGAGGTAGATCTTGTTTTAGGAAATGAAGAAAAGCTCCATGCCCATTCCTATCGCCAGCTCCCTGATTTTGGTATCAACCATGATGAAAAAATACGTGTAAATAATATCATGGAAGTGCAAAAAATTGCCCCACATATGGTCAGTGCAATGGAAGAGCGTACGCGTGCCTTTGTACAGGTGCAAAATGGATGCGATCATCGCTGCACATTTTGCATCATTCCTTATGGACGCGGACCATCACGCTCAGTCCCTATGGGTACCGTCATTGAACAAATTAAACAGCTAACAGGCAATGGTATTCAAGAAATAGTTCTGACAGGTGTTGATCTCACAAGCTATGGTCATGACCTGCCTGGAAAAACAACTTTAGGAAAATTAACTTCAAAAATTTTGCATCACATTCCTGATTTGCCTCGATTACGTCTTTCATCTATCGATTCTATTGAAGCAGATGAAGAACTCATCGATCTTTTGGCTTATGAAAAAAGAATAATGCCACATTTGCATTTATCTTTACAAGCAGGCGACAACATGATTCTAAAGCGAATGAAACGACGGCATCTGCGTGAACATGCAATCCAATTTTGCCAAGATTTGCGTGCTAAACGTCCTACAATGGTTTATGGTGCTGATTTAATTACTGGTTTTCCCACTGAAACAGAAGAAATGTTCCAAAATAGCCTTGCTTTGATTAATGACTGTCATTTAACATATCTCCATGTTTTTCCTTTTAGTCCAAGAGAAGGGACACCTGCCGCACGTATGCCACAAATTAATCGTAGGGTGGTTAAGATGCGTGCGGAAAGGTTGCGCAAAGCAGGTAACGAAGCTTATCAAAAACATCTTGCTCGTTTACAAAACACTCAGCAAACAATTCTCGTTGAAAGAGACGAGATCGGACGAACAGAAGATTATACTCTTGCACAAATAAAAGGTGCAAAAGCTGGAGAAATTGTTCAAGCTCTCATCATTAATCACGATGATGATAAATTGATTGCTGTCCTTCAAAAATTGAATGCAGCCTGAGCAGGAAAGTCCATATGACGAAATCTTTTATCAAAAAAATATTCTCTTTTAATAAGCCTAAAGAGCAGAAAATACAACAAACTCCTGCCTCTTATGAAGCTGATGTGGAAGGAGAAAATAAACATGAAACAACAAACAATGATCAATCTTCTATATGTGTTGAAAGAGATGAAAAAACAGAAATACAAAGTACAGAAAATACAGCATCTGTAAACTCTGGTGAAAAAATTCGACCTTTTGAACTACATTCTGGAAAAGTAATTGTCACGAACACAATCAGTGAAAAAAAATTTGAAGAATTTTTGCCTATATCCTCTGTTGAACAGAAAAAGACAGCATGGTTTTGGCGATTAAAAAAAGGATTATCCCTTTCTTCACAGCGCTTAAACGAATCGATTAATGATATCTTTGTTAAAGGAAAACTTGATGAAGATGTATTGCAAGAATTGGAAGATATTCTTATTCAAGCTGATCTTGGTGTGGAAACAGCGACACGTATTATCGACATCTTAGCTTCTAACCGTTACGGAAAAAATTTATCTCTAGATGACATTCATACCATCGTGGCAGATGAAATAAAAAAAGTTCTGGAACCTGTTGCAATTCCATTAGAGCTTGATCTTAATCATAAACCTCATGTTATTTTGCTGTTAGGTGTAAATGGTAGTGGAAAAACGACAACTATCGGAAAACTCGCGGCTAAACTAACCGCAGGAGGACTAAAAGTTATGCTTGCTGCAGGTGATACGTTTCGTGCTGCAGCTATTGAACAATTGCATATTTGGGGAGAGCGTACAGGAGCTCCTGTTATTTCAACCAAATTAGGTGCAGATGCTGCTAGTTTAGCGTTTGATGCTTATGAAAAAGCCAAAAAGGAAAGCAGTGATGTATTGATTATTGATACAGCTGGACGCTTACAAAATAAAACTGAATTGATGGACGAATTAGCAAAAATTATTCGTGTTTTAGGAAAACATACACCCCACGCACCACATACAATACTTCAAACGCTTGACGCAACTACTGGACAAAATGCTCTCAACCAAGTAGAAATTTTCCGCAATATTGCTGGCGTTAATGGCTTAGTCATGACAAAACTCGATGGTACTGCACGAGGAGGGATCCTTGTTGCCATCGCAGCAAAATATAAATTACCAGTTCATTTTATCGGTATAGGAGAAAATATTGAAGATCTTCAACCTTTTTCTGCTTCTGATTTTTCCGAAACTATCATAGGAAAACACTCATGATGCAACCTTTTTCTGAACATAATTCATACAATAATCCCAATTTAAAGAATATTAATAATAATCAGAGACCTCCTCTCTCACCAACGCTTAAATTTTTTCTAGAAATGGGACCTCTCGTCATCTTTTTTCTTGCCAATTATAAAGGCGAATGGCTGATAAATAATATTGAAATTTTTAAAAATTTTCATAAACCTATTTTTCCTGCAACGGCTCTTTTTATGATAGCAATCATTGCTGCTTTAAGCATATCTTGGATTCTTGCACGAAAAATACCCATAATGCCCCTTATCTCAGGGATATTTGTTTTGTTTTTTGGATTTTTAACTCTTTGGCTTCATAATGACACTTTTATAAAAATGAAACCAACAATCATTAATAGCTTATTTTCTCTTATTCTCTTTTGCGGCATGTTTTTTAAAAAACCACTCTTGCGTTACGCTTTTGATTCTACTTTAAAACTTGATGATTTAGGATGGCAAAAACTTACTTACCGCTGGGCATTTTTTTTCGTTTTCCTTGCACTTTTGAATGAAATAATTTGGCGAAATTTTAGCGATAATTTCTGGACCAGTTTTAAAGTATTTGGCGTTATGCCTATCACAGTTCTATTCATGTTCACACAAATGCCTATTATTATTAAGCATTCAAAGGGTCTTTTGACAAAAGAGGATAAATCTGATTTTTAAATATAAAGTATATTATTATTAAATTATTTTGTAGATTTACCACTATACATGCTGTTCATGGAGAAGATATATGTTGATTGAACAGTTTATTTGCCGAGAAGATAATTTTGGTATACTCATTCATGATGAAAAAAGTGGCTATACAGCTGCAATTGATGCACCTGAAAGCAAAGCTATACAGAATGCTTTGAAACGTCGTAACTGGACGCTCCAGACTATTTTTGTGACTCATTATCATCATGACCACGTGGAAGCGCTGGAAGAATTAAAAAAAATTTATAATGCTATAGTTATTGGACCAGAGGCAGAGAAAGAGAAAATTCATCATCTTGACCAAACACTTCAACCTGATGAAAGTTTTTTCTTTGGTACACACATGATTTTAGCTCTTTCAACACCCGGCCATACACTAGGCGCATTATCCTATTACTTTCCTCAAGAAAATTTACTCTTTGCAGGAGATACACTTTTTTCACTCGGTTGTGGACGTCTTTTTGAAGGAACCCCAGCACAAATGCTAAACTCTTTAAAAAAACTCCGTCAACTTCCTGATGAAACACTTCTTTATTGTGGCCATGAATATACAAAAACTAATGCTCTTTTTGCATTAACTATTGATCCGCATAATAAAAGACTGCATAAAAGGGTAGAAGATGTTTTTTTATTACACGCAAAAAACGCCATGACTTTACCTGTAACTTTGGAGCAAGAAAAAGCAACTAATCCTTTTTTTCGCTGGGATGATCCTACTTTGCAAAAAAACCTTGCGATGGAAAAAGAAACAGATGAAAAAGTATTTGCTGAAATTCGGAAAAGAAAGGATAATTTTTAAGTATGTTTAAATTGGCATTGCGTTTTTTTTTCCTTTTTCTTTTTGTAATATATGTTCAATTAACAACAGCAAAGGAAACGAATAATAATTTTGTTTTATCACCTACCAGCAATCAAAATATTATCGCAAATTATCCCTTAACAGAAAATTTACTTTCAAAAATAGAAAAAATTCAAAAAGAAATAGAGAACTTACCTTCAGCACTAGAAGCACCTGATACTGGAAACGATAATAGTATTGAAGGGCTTATAGCTTTTGTCTCTAATCAATCGAAATTAAGCAATATTTTAAAAGAGAATAATCTCACACCTAAAGATTATGTTATTGGTCTTATGACACTTCAGGCAACATTAGCTGCAATAATAGCTCTTGAAGATAAAAAATTTTTTTTTGATGAGAAAAACATTGTATCTCCAAATAATTTGAAATTTGGTCAAAAAAATATCAATAGAATCCGTGCTATTTTAGATAATTGATTAGTTTTGCAAACGCCGACAAATATCATCTAACTGTTCTAGTGAAGAATAATGTATTTTTAAATCACCACCTTTTTTTCCATGTTGAATAATTACCTTCATTCCAATAACATTTGTAAGTAACTTTTCTAAAGATTTTGTTTCTGCATCCTTTTCCACAGAAATTCGTTTTTTAACTTTTGGGTTTGTCTGCTCATGCGCAAGTATTTCTGTTTGACGTACAGAAAGTCCTTCACGAATAACTCTTTCAGCCAAATCTTGTGGATTCTCGACAGTTATAAGACAGCGTGCATGACCAGCTGAAAGCTTTCCATCAATCAAAAATTGTTGTACTTTTGGTGGAAGTTTTAACAAACGAAGTGTATTTGCAACATGACTCCTGCTTTTTCCAATTACTTGCGCCAAATCTGCTTGAGTATATTCATGTTCATTAAGTAAAATTTCATATCCCATCCCTTCTTCAATGGGATTAAGATCGGCACGCTGAACATTTTCAATAATTGCCAATTCCAAAGCTGTTTTATCATCTACATCGCGAATAATAACTGGTAATTGACTTAAATTAGCTCGTTGTGCAGCACGCCACCGTCGTTCACCAGCAATTAACTCAAACTTATTAAGATGATCACGTAAAGGTCTTACAACTACAGGCTGAACGATACCATGTTGACGAATTGATTGAACTAAATTATCCAATTCTGTATCGGTAAAATGGCGTCGTGGATTACGTGGATTACGCGAAATAGATTCAATAGATACAAATTGCTCAAAAGAAGGAGAAATTGTGCTAGACTTTACCGATTTTTCAGCATTTGATGAATGCACAAGATCGTTATTTAAACTGATATCCCCAATCAACGCCGCTAATCCACGTCCTAATCTTTTTTTTGATTGATCGTCATTCATAACTTTACTTTTCTTTTTGAATTTATTTTATAAAAATTGTTTTTTTTGCATTTTTTAAGCAGCAGCTCGTGCTTGCTTTTCACGTTGGATTACTTCTGATGCCAAACGCAAATAGGCTTGGCTACCAGCACATTTAAGATCATAAAGCAATACTGGTTTACCGAAAGATGGAGCTTCAGACACGCGTACATTCCGTGGAATAACTGTACGATAAACTTTATCTCCCATAAAAGAACGTACATCCTCAACAACTTGATTTGAAAGATTATTACGTCCATCATACATTGTTAAGACAATACCTTGAATTTCTAAAGATGGATTAAGAACGGACTGTACCTGTTTTACTGTTTCAAGCAATTGGCTTAAACCTTCAAGTGCTAAAAATTCACATTGCATAGGTACCAAAACAGAATCTGCAGCACCCATAGCATTAAGTGTTAAAAGATTAAGTGACGGAGGACAATCAATGAGAATATAATTGAATTTTTTATTCATTTTTGGATCATCACAGAAAGCTTTACGTAATCGTTGGATTCTATCTTCCGATGAAGCGATTTCCATTTCCACGCCTAAAAGATCAAGCGTAGAAGGTACAATATATAAATTAGGCACAGCTGTTGTCAAAGCTGCCTTTGTAATTGAAGTTCCTGAAACTATAACGTCATAAGATGATAATGGGCGACTATTACGATCAATTCCCAATCCTGTACTCGCATTACCTTGTGGATCAACATCCATAATAAGAACATTTTCACCAATGGCTGCTAAAGCTGTTGCAAGATTAATTGCCGTGGTTGTTTTTCCAACTCCACCTTTTTGGTTTGCAATAGCGATAATCCGTGTTTCGCTCATTTTGCTTTACCCTTTACATGATGAACATGAGAAATTTCCAAAATAACAGAATTCTCATCAATTTTACTCTTATGTTTTAACAGATCAAAGCGCCAATTGGCAGAGGCATTTTTTATTTCAGTAGAATAATCCCTACCTTTTTGCAAAAGAGCTATTGTTTTTTCTGTTAATAAAGGAAAAATAAGCTGCAAAAGTTTATCGAGCGAAGCTAATCCTCGCGCTGTTATAACATCTGGCTTAGCTATTTTTTTATATACATTTTCAATTCTACAATGATGAACTGTTGCTGGAAGATTAAGTTGAGCAATAACCGTTCGTAAAAAAGCTATTTTTTTTCCATTACTTTCAACCAAATCAATATGCCCTGTTTTTTTTTCTTTCATAAGAATAGCAATAACAATTGCAGGAAATCCTCCTCCTGACCCAAAATCACACCAGTGTAAAAAATTACTGTGCAAAGGGTAAATTTGTGCTGAATCTAAAATGTGACGTGTCCATAAAACTGATATTGTTGTGGAAGATATTAAATTAATATGCCTATTCCATTGTGTTATCAAAGATTCAAACTGTATTAAATTTTCTACCGTTTCACGTGAAACAGAAGGAACAATATCTAAAAGCATTTGATATTTTTTTTCTGTAGAAATATCCATTAAGCTATTTTAGCCTTTTCACGACGTTGACGTTGAATATAAGTGATAATAAGCGACAACGCTGCTGGCGTCATACCATCAATTTTTTGTGCATCAGCAATTGAACGTGGCGATATTTTTTGAATTTTTGTTTTTAACTCATTTGAAAGACCTGAAATTGCCTGAATATCAAGAGAAGAAGGAATTTCTAAACGTTCATCTCGCTGAAGAGCAGCAATGTCCTGCGCTTGTTTTTCTAAATAGACTGCGTATTGCGCTTCGATTTCTAAAGATTCAACTGTTTTAGAATCTATTGATTTTAATTCTGACCAAAAATACGAAAGACGCTCTATAGTTATATTAGGATAAGCAAGAAAATCATAAGCAGAACGCCGAATCCCATCGTGATTCACTTGCAATCCATGAGCAGATGCTTCATTAGGAGTTAAAAAAAGTTTTTGGCACATTGATCGTGCTTGATCAAGACGTTGCTGCTTTTTCTGATAACAATCCCAACGTGCTTTACTAATAATACCCCATTGCTGTGCCAAAGGTGTTAAACGAGTATCAGCATTATCAGATCGCAAAGACAAACGAAATTCAGCACGTGATGTAAACATTCGATAAGGTTCATAAACTCCACGTGAAATTAAATCATCTACCATAACACCAATATAAGCTGTAGAACGACTTATAATAACTTCATCTAATTTACCCACTTTACGTGCAGCATTCAACCCAGCCAAAAGTCCCTGTGCTGCTGCTTCTTCATATCCTGTTGTACCATTAATCTGACCCGCTAAAAACAACCCTGATAAAGAACGTAACTCTAAAGTTTTAGTAAGTTGTTGTGGGTTAACAAAATCATATTCAATAGCATAACCTGGTTGTAAAATTGTAACATTTTCCAACCCTTCAATAGTTTTTAATAAAGAAACCTGTACATCTTCAGGAAGGGAAGTAGAAAGACCGTTTGGATAAACCGTATCATCATTTAATCCTTCTGGTTCTAAAAAAATCTGATGTCCATCACGTTCTCCAAATTTAATAATTTTATCCTCGATTGAAGGACAATATCGTGGTCCTAATCCTTCAATATTTCCAGAATATAAAGCAGATCGATGAATATTTTCACGGATAATTTTATGTGTTTGTGCATTTGTACGTGTAATAGCACATTCAATTTGAGGCTGTTCAATTTTTTCTGTCAAGAGAGAAAAAGGAACAGGATCTTCATCAGCTTGCTGTTTTGGAAGTGCACTCCAATGAATCGTTTTTTTGCTAAGGCGAGCAGGAGTTCCTGTTTTTAATCGGCCAAGATCTATACCATATTTTTTTAGACGCTTAGCAAGTTGTACACTTGATTGTTCCCCCATACGCCCAGCAGGCCATGTTTTATCACCAATATGAATAAAACCATTCAAAAATGTACCTGTTGTTAAAACAACAGCACCAGAAAAAAGAGTTCCTTGTCTTTTTAAAAGAACACCTGAAACACAATTATCTTGAACAATTAGATCGACAGCTTCATCTTCAATGATAATGAGATTATCTTGTTCTTGTAAAAATTTTTGAATTGCTTTTTTATATAATTGTCGATCTGCTTGCGTACGCGGACCTCTTACTGCTGGTCCTTTACGTCGATTAAGAAGCCGAAATTGAATTCCGGCAGCATCTGCTGCTCTCCCCATAAGACCATCTAAGGCATCTATTTCACGAACAAGATGTCCTTTTCCAAGACCACCAATAGCAGGATTGCATGACATTGTCCCTAATGCTGATATTTTATGTGTAACAAGTGCTGTCCGTGCCCCAGCACGCGCTGAAGCTGAAGCAGCTTCGCAACCAGCATGACCACCCCCAATAACGACAACATCATATAATTGCATTTAATTCATTCCATATAAAATCGTTCTAATGTTTCACGTGAATCATTATTTGCCAATGCAAAATTCTGAAAAAATAACATCAAGTAAATCTTCAACATCTATATCTCCCGTAATTCTCCCAAGAAAATCACTCGCACGACGAAGATGTTCCGCCCGTAAGCTTAAATCAAGAAAATTATAATTTATAGAATTTTCAATCTCTTTAACAGCCTCTTTTAATAACTGAAGTTGTCTTTTACGTGCTGGGACAAGATTTCCAATGTCAGAAACACGACGAAGACAAAAAGATTCAAGTTCTTTGATAAAAGAATCAAAATTTAAGCCAGTTAATGCAGAAAATTGTATAAACCAATGTGTTTTATTCTCTTCATAAAGATCAAGTTTATTACCTACATGCCATATTTCAGCTGATGTTTTTGGCAAATCAATTTCTTTAGGGTTATTCATATCATAAACTAAAATAACCAAATCAGCATCCATAACATGCTGTTTTGCGACTTCTATTCCCAATTTTTCAACTTTGTTTTCTGTTTCTCTAAAACCAGCAGTATCTGTTAAAAAAACTGGTAAACCATTGAGAACAAGCCTAATTTCCAAAGCATCACGTGTTGTTCCTTCTTCTTCCATCACAATAGCAACAGGTCTTCCAGCCAAACGATTCATAATGCTTGATTTTCCAGAATTTGGAGCACCCACAATAACAACTTTTAACCCATCACGTAATATATTTGCACGTTCTCCTTCAGCAATATGTTCTCGAAGAGAATTCCAAAGTTTCTCTACATCTTTCCAAATTTTATCAGATACTGAATTTTCAACATCAGCTTCATCAGAAAAATCAAGCTCTGCTTCGATAAAAGCACGTGCTTTTATAAGTTTACGGCGCCAATCACGATAAAGTGTTGTTAAACGCCCACTTGTCCCCATAACTGCTAAACGTCGCTGACTCTCCGTTTCAGCCTCTATTAAATCAGCAAGACCTTCTGCTTGGACAAGATCTAATTTTCCTTCTCTAAACGCACGACGCGAAAACTCACCTGCCTCTGCAATACGACATCCAGTAAATGTAGATAATTCATCGAGGAAACGATTAACAACTGCTTTACCCCCATGTAAATGAAATTCTGCACAATCTTCTCCCGTAAAACTATGAGGAGCAGGAAAAAAAACAGTTAAAGCAGAATCCAAAAAACTACCATCACGAGCAGTAAGGTTTCCGTAGTGCATAAACCGCGCCTTAGGTAAACAACCACAAAGCGTTTTAACAATATTCACAACATGAGGACCAGAAAGTCGAATAACTGCAACCCCTGAAGGCAACAATCCACTCGAAACAGCAAAGATTGTATCCACAGGATTACCCCTAATTGAAAACCTTAATGTTTCTCTAAGTATTCATTGAATCAAAAAATTCACTATTATTTTTTGTTTGTTTTAATTTATCAATTAGAAATTCAATTGCATCTGTTACATTCATAGGTGCCAAAATACGACGAAGTACAAAAATTTTGTGCAAATCTTGTCGTGCTACTAAAAGCTCCTCTTTACGCGTTCCCGATTTCAAAATGTCCATAGCTGGGAAAATACGCTTATCAGCAACTTTACGATCAAGAACAATTTCTGAATTACCTGTTCCTTTAAATTCTTCAAAAATAACTTCATCCATACGGCTACCCGTATCAATTAAGGCTGTTGCAATAATAGTTAAAGAACCACCTTCTTCAATATTACGTGCTGCACCAAAAAAACGTTTTGGACGCTGTAAAGCATTCGCATCTACACCACCCGTCAAAACTTTACCTGATGAAGGAACAACTGTATTATATGCACGTCCAAGACGTGTAATAGAATCGAGAAGAATAACAACATCACGTCCATATTCAACCAAGCGTTTGGCTTTTTCAATAACCATTTCAGCAACTTGCACATGACGTATTGCTGGTTCATCAAAAGTAGAAGAAACCACCTCTCCTTTTACAGAACGCTGCATATCAGTTACCTCTTCTGGTCTTTCATCGATTAAAAGTACAATAAGGTAACATTCAGGATGGTTAGTAGTAATAGAATGAGCAATATTCTGTAATAAAACTGTTTTCCCCGTTCGAGGAGGTGCTACAATTAATCCTCTTTGACCTTTTCCCAATGGAGATATTAAATCAATCACCCGTGACGACATATCTCTTTCCATAGGATTTTGTATTTCCATTTGAAAGCGTTCATTTGAATAAAGGGGAGTAAGATTATCAAAATGAATTTTATAACGAATTTTTTCAGGATCTTCAAAATTGATTGTATTAATTTTCAGAAGAGCAAAATAACGTTCTCCTTCTTTTGGACTACGTATGGGACCTTCAATAGTATCTCCTGTTTTTAAAGAAAACGATTGAATTTGTGCAGGAGAAAGATAAATATCATCAGGTCCTGGAAGATAATTAGCATCAGCAGATCGTAAAAAACCGAATCCATCTTGTAAAACTTCAACAACTCCCTCTCCGATAATTTCTACATCTTGCGAAGCAAGCTTCTTTAAGATAGCAAACATTAATTCTTGTTTGCGCATTAGGGAAGCATTTTCGACTTCCAATGTTTCAGCAAAAGAGACAAGTTCAACGGGATTTTTACTTTTAAGTTCTTGTAGTTTCATTTCTTGCATGAAATATATTCTTCATTAAATGGGGAAATATTTTTGAGATTAAACTATGGAAAAACAAAGAAAAGAGCAGAATATTCCTATACAGCAACATTGTACACTTAACCTTCTTAAATCGCAAGTGTCATTCACACGAATTATCTTCGTCTAATAATTCAACAATCATATAAAAAAATCTTACGTAATATATCAATTTTAAAAAACATTAAAACAAAAATTATCTTCTAATTTAATAAAAAATTATTGCATTTAATTTTTTAGTTTTTCCAAAGTTTTTTGTATTAATAAATTTAGAAAAGTTAAGATTTTTCTTATTTAAGTCTGTGTTTAATGTGAATTATTATTTATACTTTATTTATCCTCAACTTTATCCACAAAAAGATGAAGAAAAAAATGAAGTATAGCTGTATCTTAGAGTTATTATCCCCATTTTTTCTTATAAGAGAAAGTTTTTTATACAATTATTGAATTTGTGCACAAATAAAGGGAAAAAACTCTTTAATTTTATCCTTATAAAAAAAGAACAGTGTATATACACATTTATTAACAAGGAGTTAAAATTTCTGTGACAAGAGAAAAAAAATCCTTTCACTTGCATATGCTTTCTGATGCAACGGGGGAAACATTAATCTCTGTTGGAAGAGCTGTAACATCACAATACACGATGTATCAGGCGACGGAACATATCTATCCAATGATTCGCAATAAAGTACAGTTGCAGAGAGCTCTTGATGAGATACAACAAGATCCCGGTATCGTCCTTTATACAATCATTGATAAAAAAAACAGACTTCTTCTTAAGAGAGAATGTGAAAAAATAGGAATTCCCTGTATTGATATATTACATCTTGTTTTGGATGCTTTTCAGTCTTACCTTGGGACACCAACAAATTTACGCGCTAGTGCACAACATGAACTTAATGCAGATTATTTTCGTCGTATTGAGGCGTTGGATTTTACAATAGAGCACGATGATGGGCAATCTCCTAGTAGTTTATTGGATGCAGATGTCATACTTGTGGGCATCTCAAGAACTTCTAAAACACCAACAAGCATCTATTTAGCAAATCGTGGAATCAAAACTGCTAATGTACCTCTTATCCCAGAGATTGATTTACCAGAAGCTCTGCTAGAGGCAAAAAATACTTTGATTATCGGTTTGATTGCTTCAGCTGAAAGAATTTCACACATTCGTCAAAATCGAGATTTGGGAAATGATTTTGCTATTGAAAGTTACACTGATCGTATCAGTATAGCTGAAGAGTTAACTTATGCAAAACGTATTTGTGAACGTTTTAACTGGCCTATAATTGATGTCACAAGACGTTCTATTGAAGAAACTGCTGCAGCAATATTTGAACTTTTGTCACGATTTCGTGAAGGAAAATGAAAGAAGAATCCCATGACAGCCAATATGTTAATATTAGCATCTCTTAGTTCTTATCGCGCACAATTGTTGAAAAAAGCAGGCTTAAGTTTTTTAATTGAAGGAGCTTCTTTTGATGAAAGAGAAGTAGAAAAAACAGTAAAGACAAAGAATCCTAAAGAAATAAGCTGTTTTCTTGCAAGTGCAAAAGCAAAAAATGTTTCCGATCGTTTTTCTGATGCCTTAGTCATTGGTTGTGATCAAGTACTTGATTTAGAAGGTGAGATTCTTCACAAAGTCACAAATAAGAGAGAGGCACATCAACGTTTAAGTGTTTTATCGGGAAAACCCCATTTTCTTCATACTGCAGTAGCTTTATTTCAAAATGGTCAAAAAATTTGGGTTGAAGTTTTCAGTGCTCATATGTTGGTACGTCCTCTCTCAGAAGAGTTTATTGAACGTTATTTAGCACGTGCCGGAACAGATCTTCTCAATAGTGTAGGGGTATATCAAATTGAAGGAGAAGGAATCCGTCTTTTTGAAAAAATTGACGGAGATTTTTTTACTATTGTTGGTTTACCTTTATTACCTTTATTAATTCAGTTACGTCATTTTGGATACATTAATGATTGATTTGATGATAAAGTATAAAAAGGCAACTTATCCATGTGCTTTTGTTGTAGGCTATCCTATTCATCATTCAAAATCGCCAAAAATTCATAATTTTTGGCTTAAACAATACGATTTACAGGGCGAATATTTGGCACAGGAAATAACATCTGAAGAATTTAGTAATTTTCTTGCGTCTATACAAAAAAGAGGTTTTTGTGGAGGGAATGTTACTTTACCCTATAAACAAGAAGCTTTTCATTTAGCAGATCATAAAGATGATGTGGCAACAATGATTGGAGCTGCTAATACACTATGGTATGAAGGGGACAAACTTTGTGCCACAAATAGTGATGCTTATGGCTTCAGTGCTAATCTTGACGATTCTGCTCCTGATTGGGTTGGAGAAACAGCTCTTGTTTTTGGTGCAGGTGGTGCTGCACGTGCTATTCTCTATGCCTTAAAAAAACGTGGTTTTGAACGTATTTGTTTACTTAATCGTACAAAACAGCGGGCGGATAATTTAGCCGAGTATTTTGGAAAACCCATTGAAGTACATGATTGGTATAATGCTTGTAAAATAGTTTGTCAGGCTGATTTAATTGTCAATACAACTTCTGTAGGTATGATAAATTCACATGAGAAGAAGAATGATTTTTTCTTTTTAGATTTTCATCAAATAAAGACGACAGCTTTAGTGACAGATATTGTTTACACTCCATTGATAACTCCTTTTTTAAAAAAAGCAAAAGCTTACGGCTTAAGGACGGTCGATGGGCTTGGTATGCTTTTACATCAAGCTGTTCCTGGTTTTGAACGATGGTTTGGAATAAGACCACAGGTAACAAAGGCTTTACGAGAAGAAATTTTAAAGGATATAGGCGAAAATAAGGAATGAAAATCATAGGGCTAACTGGATCTATCGCTATGGGAAAATCAACAGTTGCTGATTTTTTTAAACAAGCGGGTATTTCTGTTTTTAGCGCTGATGAAGCGGTACATAAACTTTATAATTGTGACCCAGCTTTATCTCTTATAAAATGTGTTTTTCCTAGTGTTATTGAAAATGGTAAAGTTAATCGTCTAAAACTTTCTAAAATTTTGATTAATGATAATGAAAAATTACAAACGCTAGAAAAGATGATTCATCCTTTGGTTCAGAAAAAAGAAAAAGAATTTATTGACACAGCGCGCCAACAAGGGAAAAAATTAGTCGTTCTTGAAATTCCACTCCTTTTTGAAACAAATGGTGAAAGTCGTGTGGATAGCGTGGTTGTTGTGTCTGCTCCACCAGCAATACAAAAAAAGCGTGCAATGATTCGTCCGAATATGAGTGAAAAAAAATTTTTATTTATCAATGCTAAACAAATGCCCGATAAAGAAAAACGAAAACGTGCCGATTTTATCATTGATACGGGAAAAGACTTAGAAGATACACGTAAACAAGTTTTTTTCGTGATAAAAAATTTGCTAAAGAATTAAAATGATGCGCGAAATTATTTTTGATACAGAAACAACGGGTTTGGATAAAGAAAAAGATCGTATAATCGAAATCGGTTGTGTAGAAATGGTTGATCGTTATCTTACAGGGCGCAGATTCCATGTTTATTTGAATCCGCAAGGCGTTATTATTCCTGATGAAGTTGTGAAAATCCATGGATTGACCAATGAACGTTTAAAGAATGAAAAAAGCTTTAGTGATATTGCCGATGCGTTTTTAGAATTTATCAATGGTGCAACAATGATTGCACATAATGCAAGTTTTGATATTGGTTTTCTTAATGCAGAATTAGAGCGGGCAAATAAGCCACTTATTAGTGTTGATAATATTCTTGATACATTGGCTATGGCACGGCGAAAGTTTCCTATGGGTCCTAATTCTCTTGATGTTTTATGCAAACGTTTTGGAATTGATAATAGCCATCGTGTTCTTCATGGAGCCTTGCTTGATGCGGAAATTCTCGCTGATGTTTATATTGAGTTAATTGGTGGAAAGCAGGGCGTATTTGGTTTTGATAACGATCATAGCACTGATGTGGATATTCAAAATAATAATAACGCTCTCTGTGCAGCTAAATCTCGCCCACAAACTCTATCTTCAAGGATAAGTGTACAAGATAAGATTATGCATGCCGATTTCATCAAAAGAATGGGTAAAAAAGCCCTCTGGAATTCTTTTAAAATCTATCAACAATAAAAAATTCTTTTACTTTCTTAAAAAAATTCTCAAGAAATTTTAAAAGATTTTATAAAAAATATGGTCGTTGTGGGGAGGGGAACACCACAACGACCATGTCGCTACATTGTACCTCAGCTATCATAGGAGGAGCAAAATGAAAGCTATTATATCCCGTAACAGCAAAGAAAAGCTCTAGGTACTGAATATAAAGCGTAACGACATTTTGTTTTATAAAACCAAAAAAATGGCTTTTTAGAGGCGTTTAAATAAATTTAAAAAATAAGATAAAAAAAATATATAAGAGTAAATTGTTTTTGGCTAAAATGGAGAAATGAAATTTTCATGAAAACAAAAGATCATCTTTTTTTGGTTGATGGATCGGGCTATATTTTTCGTGCTTATTATGCTTTGCCGCCTTTAAAGCGTAAAAAGGATGGGCTTCCTGTAGGAGCTGTTGCAGGTTTTTGCAATATGCTATGGAAACTGCTCTGTGATGCTCGCGATATAGATTCTGGCGCTGTTCCAACACATTTTGCTGTTATTTTTGATTATTCATCTGATACATTTCGTAAGCAAATTTATCCTCAATATAAAGCGAATCGCGCAGATCCTCCTGAAGATCTTATTCCTCAATTTTCCCTAATAAGACAAGCAACAAAGGCTTTTAATTTGCCTTGTATCGAAAAAAAAGGATTCGAGGCGGATGATTTAATTGCTACCTATGCACAATTGGCAACTAAGGCTGGAGCAAAAACAACCATTATTTCTTCTGATAAGGATCTTATGCAGTTAGTGGACACACATGTGTCTTTGTATGATGGAATGAAAGACAAATATATCGGTATTTCCGAAGTTATCGAAAAATGGGGTGTAACACCTGAAAAAATGGTTGATTTACAAGCTCTGACAGGAGATACAACAGATAATGTGCCAGGTATTCCAGGTATTGGTCCTAAAATCGCAGCTCAATTGCTGGAGCAATTTGGTTCTCTTGATCTTTTGTTGCAACGCGTTGCAGAAGTCAAGCAAACAAAACGACGCGAAAATATTCAAGCTTATAGTGAGCAGGCGAAAATTTCTCGTGAATTAGTTCGGCTTAAAAAAGATGTGCCTGTAGACAATGATTTAGATGATTTTATTTTGAAACCGCAAGATGGTCCACGTTTAATCACTTTTCTCAAAGCTATGGAATTTACGACACTAACGCGTCGTGTAGCAGAGGCAACAGCGTGTGATGCAGCAGCTATTGATGTGCTTGATATAAATGTTGAGTGGGAAAAATCTATAGATGAGCGTGATTCTCATATCAAGAAAGCTGATATAATATCTTCTCATGATTTTTCTGAAAATTCCCCACAATTATTGGCACAAAAACGTAGAGATCAAGTTCTGACCCAAAAAATTACAAGAGATGCTTATACGACTATTCTTGATGAAGAAATTTTAAAAAAGTGGTTGTTGGAAGCAGAAGAGCAGGGCTTTTTTGCTTTTGACACTGAGACAACGTCACTTGATCCTATGCAAGCAAAGCTTGTTGGCTTTTCATTGGCATTACAGCCAGAAAAAGCAGCCTATATACCACTAGAACATCTTGAGGGAGGAGATGATCTTTTAGGAGGGGGACGCATTGTCGGGCAAATTGAGACACAAAAGGCTTTGGCACTTTTAAAGCCGATATTAGAAAATCAAGCAGTGTTAAAGATTGGTCAAAATATAAAATATGATTGGTTGGTGATGAAGCAATACGATATTGTGATACGCTCCTTTGATGATACAATGCTTTTATCGTATAGCTTAGATGCTGGAACTTTAACACATAATATGGATGCTTTATCTGAGCGTTGGCTTGGACATAAGCCGATTGCTTACAAAGATTTAACATATAACGGAAAAAAGATTACTTCTTTTGCACAAGTGGATTTGAAACAGGCAACCCTTTATGCTGCGGAGGATGCTGATATAACGCTACGCTTGTGGCAAGTTTTGAAACCACAGCTTGTAGCTCAAGGGGTTACAAAAGTTTATGAACGTCTTGATCGCCCGTTGATAGAAGTTCTTGCAAGAATGGAAGAACGTGGGGTTCTCGTTGATAGGCAGATTTTATTGCGTCTTTCAGGAGAGTTGGCACAGGCTGCTTCTATTTTAGAAGAAGAAATTTATCAGCTAGCTGGTGAGAAATTTAATATTGCTTCACCAAAGCAATTGGGTGATATCCTTTTTGGTAAAATGGGACTGCTGGGAGGTACTAAGACAAAGAGTGGGCAGTGGTCAACTTCTGTGCAGACTTTAGAGGAGTTGGCTGCTGAAGATCATATTTTGCCGCGTAAAATTATTGATTGGCGTCAACTTGCAAAATTAAAATCCACATATGCAGATGCTTTGCCTTCTTATATTTTGTCAAAAACAGGGCGTGTTCACACGAATTATTCTTTAGCAACGACATCAACAGGGCGGTTATCGTCATCTGAGCCTAATTTACAAAATATTCCAGTACGAACTGCCGAAGGACGTAAAATCCGAACAGCTTTTATTGCTCCAAAAGGGCATGTACTGCTATCGGCTGATTATAGTCAGATTGAATTGCGTATTCTTGCGCATATTGCTGATATTACAGCGTTAAAAGAAGCTTTTGCACAAGGTCAGGATATTCACGCTATAACTGCATCGCAAATGTTTGGAGTTGCGATAGAGGAAATGCGTTCAGATATACGACGACGTGCAAAGGCAATTAATTTTGGCATTATTTACGGTATTTCAGCTTTTGGATTAGCTAATCAATTAGGTCTTTCACGGCAAGAAGCGAGCCGCTATATTCAACTTTATTTTGAGAGGTTTCCAGGAATTAAAGACTATATGGAAACAACAAAAATATTTGCACGACAAAATGGTTATGTAGAGACTATTTTTGGACGTCGTATCCATTATCCAGAGATAAAAGCGGCTAATTTACAAGTTCGTGCTTTTAATGAGCGGGCTGCTATCAATGCACCGATTCAAGGGTCAGCAGCGGATATTATTCGTCGTGCTATGATTCAAATGGAAGATGCTTTGGAAAAAGAAAAACTTTCAGCAAAAATGTTGTTACAGGTGCATGATGAACTGATTTTTGAGGTACCAGAAGACGAGAGTGAGAAAACTATGGCTCTTGTTAAAAAGGTTATGGAGAATGCAACAATGCCGGTACTCTCTTTGTCAGTACCACTTGAAGTAAAAGTAATGGCTGCTCAAAATTGGGATGAGGCACATTAGTTTGTTTCAATTATTTTTTTTAAGAATAGTCATTGCATTGGCAAGGTCAAGATAAGCTTTAATAGGTAAATGGTCTGATGCAATGCGTGCAAGTGGTGAATGATGATTTTCGATATTTGTTACCAACTGATGGGGAAAAGCAAAAATTCTATCAAGAGCAAGAAAGGGGAAGCGAGAGGGGAAGCTTGGTACAGTTCCAAGAGTTTTATCAAAATAGGGAGACAAATGATTTAAAGATGAGCCTTTTCCTCTCCGCCATTCATTAAAATCCCCAATAAGTAGTGTGGGCATAAGGGGACGTTTTTGTAAAAGCGCAAGAAGCATTTTTATTTGCTGATTACGAGAATGGCGTAATAAACCAAAATGGGTGGCAACAACACGAATAAGGCCAGTTTTCATTTTCAACTCTACAATCACTGCGCCACGTGGCTCGATACCAGGAAGAGTAATTTGTAATATATCATGTACATGTCCTTGCCGCAAAAAAAGAGCGTTACCATGCCAACCATGACCATGAGGAGACATAGTATTCAGAGGAATTGGAATTAAACCCGTTTCTGCTTTTAATAATTGAAGATCAATTAAACCAACACGTTCACCAAAACGCTTGTCTGCTTCTTGAATGGCAAGAATATCAACTTGCAGCTCAGTAATAACACGTACAATACGCGTAGGATTAAAAATTTTATCAACACCTATGCATTTGTGGACATTATAGGAAGCGACAGTAAGATCATAATTATTGTTTTGGTTGATTATGTTTGTTTGATGATTGGAACGTTTGTGTATGGCATTTAAAAGAGGGCTTTGGATTTTTTTCTGGATAAATGCAGTTAACCAAGGAAATTTTTGCTTATAGGGTTTCTTGATCATCTAGTATATATAGTGTGCCAAAAGGGTAAAAGAGAGACGCTTGCGTTAAAAAATAAAAAAACCTTGTTTCTTGAGGGAAACAAGGTTTTAAAATTAAACGATGATTGTTGCAATCAATCACGGTTTGAGCCAAGAAATTGTAACAAAAAGACAAACATATTGATAAAATCAAGATAAAGATTCAATGCACCCATAATAATCTTACGACCCCGAGTGTCATTTGCGTCTCCTTCATAATACATCAATTTTATATTCTGTGTGTTGTAAGCTGTCAGACCAGCAAAAACAAGAACACCGATTATTGAGATAGCAAATTGTAAAGCGCTTGACCCAAGAAAGATATTAACAATCATAGAAAACATCAAACCAATCAAACCGATGAAAAGGAATGATCCCATAGCTGTGAGATCGCGCTTTGTCGTATAACCATAAAGTGATAGAGCACCAAAAGCTGCAGAGGTAATGACAAATGTTTGCACAATACTTTCTGTTGTATAACGCAAAATGATCGAGGACAGCGAAAGTCCGACGAGGGTTGCATAACCAAAAAAGAGACTGCGAGCTGCACTTGTACTCAGTGTATTAATTTTGAAACTGAGGAATAATACCGCTACAAGCGGTGCAAACATAACGACATAGGAGAATGGCGATGTGTAAAATGTTACTCCGAATGAAGTTAAGTAAACACTGTTGCTGATTTGAGCGACTGCTTGGCTCATATCTGTTGTTGTTGCTAATGACGCAACTACATAAGCGGCAGCAGCTGTAATAAGCAAACCAATGGCCATTGTATTATAGACGCCCAGCATATAGCTGCGCAGTCCTTGGTCAACTGATGCATCAGCATGAGAAACAGATGCCGAACGTAAATTTTTAAAATCAGCCATAATATAAAATCCTTTAGTATATGTTCTGTCAGCTATTGGATTAAAAGGGATCTGCATCTTTATACAGAAAGCTTTTATTTGGCAAATACAAATCAGCTTAAAGTACCGATGACTGACAGATACTTTTCTTTATTATGGGGATTTATTAAAAAATTACAAGAGACTTTTGTTAAGAGAAAAGCTTACAAATTGGTAACGAAAGAATTCATTTTTATCAAAAATGTTAAGCTATTTTAGAAAAAATTTGTGCGAAATAAAGAATTAAAATGCAAAATTTGCTCTCCTTTTAACGTGTAAGTAAAAAAACACACAAAGAAGGATAAAAATGAAGTTGAGGCAAGGGTAAGAATGAAATTGAGAAAAAAATGAGTAGAGAAACATTCCACCATAATAACTGTAGCACCTTTAAAAGTGATGCTGAGAATTAAGAGAATTGAAGAAATGCTGTTTTCTAAACAAAAATTATTACGAAAAATGTAAAGAAAGAATCTCTAAAAAAATGGGTATGAAATATGTTTATATGAAGTGCGAATATCTAAGGCGAATCAACAGGTACTTATTTAGAAGATGTACGATTTGAATGACGTTTTTCTTTAATCCAGATAAGTATCTCTTCAATAAGAAGAGCAATAACACCGAAGGTGATAAAAGTATCTGCAAGATTGAAAATAGCAAAATAAAAGATATCATCAATATAAAATAGTATAAAATCAATAACATAGTGAAAACGGATACGATCGATAAGATTGCCGATTGCTCCGCCAATGATAAGGGTGAGACCAAAGCGCGATAAATATCTGCTATCTTTAGTGTTGTTCCACAGACATAAAAGAAAAAAAATAATGATAAGTGTGAGGGCAATGAGTCCCCAGTGAGAAAAGGAAGAAAAAAACGAAAATGCAATACCAGAATTATGCACGTGATAGAGGGAAAGGAAGGGGAGAAGCGGGATCTCTGTTTCTAGAAATATATTATGCATCACCCAATATTTAGCTGTTTGATCAATCCCTACTATAAAAATTAAACCAAGAAGAAAAAAAGAGAATGATTTGTGTGTCATATTCCGTCATCACATGCTTCTAGTGTTAGATAAGAGCGGCGAATTTCATAAAGCATAATCGCTGTTGCTACTGCCAGATTAAGCGAATCAGCACGCCCACTTTGAGGGATGCGTGCGAGTTTATCACAGCGATTTGCAAGAATGTCTGGTAAACCTTGTTTTTCATTGCCCATTAATAGTATAATAGGACCATTTTTGAAATCGATTTTACGATAATCGACAGCTCCTTTGAGATGCGTCCCAATGATCGTACCTTTAAAGTGTGCAGACCAGTCTAAAAAGGCGCTTTCATCAAAACGATAAAGTGGTATGGAAAAAATTGATCCCATTGTTGCACGTACTGCTTCAGGTGAGAAAGGATCTGTTGTTTCACCGATTAAAATAACACCTTTAGCTCCAACGGCATCAGCAGTACGGATAATAGTACCAAGATTTCCTGGATCACGCACCCGATCAAGCGCGATATAAACATCTTCTATCCGTTCTTTTATCATTTCAAATGAGTGCCATTGTTGCTTGAAAATACCAATAACTGTTTGTGGGTTATCGCGACGAGTGATAGATTCCATGACTTTTTGTGAGGCTTTAATGACGAAACCACCATTGGCTACAGTGCGTGCAGCGGTGTTTTCGATAGCAGCATTACCAATTTTGCTTTTGGAAAAAATAAGTGTTTGTATCGTCCAACCCAGATTTAAGGCATCAATCACCAATTTAAGTCCTTCTGCCATAAAAAGACCTTCTCTATTTCGATTTTTCTTTTGGCTGAGTGCTTTAAGATCTTTAATAATGGGGTTACTAAGGGAGGTGATTTCTTTGACCTTACCGATTTTTGGTATACACATATTCAGGCAGTCCAACGGCTAAAAAGAGAAGTAGAAAGGGCGCGTCCAGCAGTTTCTTCGCGCAAGATTAGTTCTCCTGATTCAACTGTGCCACCAAAATTTATAAATTCATCACGCATCAGAGTATGAAGTGTGTAAAAGGAGGCACGAATAGAATAAGCTGTGAGTATAATAGCGAGAGGCTTGTCGGATAAAAGCTTGCGACAATTCGTGATCATTGCTGGTAAATGATCAAAAAGTTGCCAAACTTCACCATGAGGTCCCCGCCCATATGCAGGAGGATCAAGAAGAATTATATCATAGCTTTTTTGACGGCGCAATTCGCGTTCGACAAATTTTACTGCATCATCGCAAATCCAGCGAATAGAGCGATTTGATAATCCAGCTATTTCTTGATTGATTTTTGCCCAAGCAATAGCTTTTTTAGAAGCATCAACGTGAGTAACATTTGCACCTGCGCGTGCTCCAATCAAAGAGGCAATACCTGTGTAACCAAAAAGATTTAATAATTTGACTGGACGTGTGGTTTTAACAATTTGCTCTTCCATTGAGCGCCAATGCGCATCTTGTTCAGGAAAAACACCTACATGACGAAAAGAAGTGAAACGACCTAGAAAGGATAGTCCGTTCCAAGAAAGAGGCCACGTTTCACTAAGTTGCTTTTTAGGAAAATACCAACGACCAACACCTTCTTCATCTCGGTTGCCTGTGAAAACGGCATCAACGTTAGCCCAATGTTTTTGTGATAAAGCTGGTTTCCATAGTGCTTGACCTTCTGGTCGAATAATACGGTAAGCTCCATAACGTTCCAACTTTTTCCCATTACCAGAGTCTATGAGAGCATAATCTGCACTCACACCTGTTTCTAAAATAAGAGGCAATTTTTCCTGCGGATACATATCGCTGTGGCGTGGTTGAAAGCATTGTGCAGGCATATTCAGTTTCATTATACAGTCATTAAAAATTTACATTAAAAGGCGATTAAATTTTCGTAATAATACAAAAATTTGAAATCGATTAAAATATGTATAAATGAGAGAAAAATTACTTTTAATATTGATTAAAACACAATTAAAGGCAAGATGCCACTCAAACGCCATTATTATATCATATCAGCGATAGATATTTTTAATTTTTCGAGCTCGGCTTTGCTTTCTTTAAGAGCTTTTCTGCATTTATGGCATGCAAACCAATTGATTACGCTTCCTAAGAGAATACCTAGACCGAAAAAAATAAAAAGCCATATAAACAAAGGAGCTTGATAAGTAAAACTTTCAGAGTTTGTTCGAAAAGGATCAAGCGTTAAAGTAACTATTTGACGGTTAGCTATGATAAAGGCAATCAAAAGAACTGTGGGGGGCACCAAAATGATTGCTAAAAGGATACGTTTGGCAGTCATAAGTTTACTCATTGATTAAGTCTATCACGCAAGTCTTTGCCAGTTTTGAAAAAAGGAATCCATTTTTCTTCGACGGCAACAGCTTCACCTGTTCGTGGATTACGACCGTTACGTGCTGAGCGGCTTTTGACAGAAAAAGCTCCAAAACCACGAAGTTCAACGCGATTTCCGTTAGCGAGTGCTGCTGAAATTTCTTCAAAAATAGCATTGACGATATTTTCCACATCACGTTGAAAAAGGTGTGGGTTATGCCGAGCAATGATTTGTACAAGTTCTGATTTAACCAAAATGACCTCTCTTTCATACAAAAAAGATTTTTTGCAATTGTGCACTTTATGTCCACACATTACATATATAAACGAGTGCAAGAAAAATAAAACCAAGAAAAAACAAATTGCAACAAACAAAATTTGAAAATACCCTTTATAGAGGCTATACAGATTGAGAAGCATGAAATATTTAAAATATTAGGGTAGTTATGGTCACACACAATCATTGTGAAGTCTTTTCAACAAAATCATCTTTTGGTGATATTTTAAAAAAAACGTATCGTCATTCACGCCGCATTAGCATATTAAAGGTTTTTTTACCTCTCTTAGCATTTGCTACGGCATTGGTTTTTTGCTGGTTTACGTTTTTTTTTGCTCCAGATATTTCTGATCCTGTGATCTTGAATAATGAAGAAGATGGGATAATGAAATTGACAATGCTTAATCCAAAATTAGAAGGCTATACAAGTTCTCATGAACCTTATTGGATCAAAGCGGAAAAGGCATTTCAAGATTATACACGTTCTGGGATTGTAGGACTTCAAAATATTACAGCTGAGGCGTTTGTGGGCAAAAAGGGACGGGTTTTCCTTGATGCGCAAGGGGGGATTTATGATAATATTAATGGTCGTTTACAATTAGATAAACCATTCACGATTACAACAAATGATGGAATGGTTGCACAATTTATGGAAGCAGATATTAGTTTATCTGATGGGCAATTAAGTACAAATAAACGTGTCAATATTCAGAGTGCGGGCTTGCATCTTGTAGCAAATGCTTTGCAAATTCGGGAAAAAAAACAAATCATGTATTTTCAAGGTGGTGTGCATTTAGTCATTGATAAGCAATAAAAGAGTACTAATACGAACTTAGATGATCTTTATGAAAGAGAATTATATGTACGTGTGAACAAAAGAATTAAGAGTTGAGTGAAATGAAGCCAAAAACATCATACGGAAAATGGAGAGTCATATATTTGGCTTTTAGTTATTTGGCTTTTAGTATGGGAATATTAGGGCTTGGAGCAGTTTATGGATATGCTGAAGAAGCGCATTTGGGAATTAATCTCTCAAACAAAAAAGAGCCAGTAGAACTTTATGCAGATTCTTTAGAAATACGCGATAAGGAGGGAATGGCTCTCTTTGATGGTAATGTATCAGTGGTTCAGGGAAACCGTCTCCTGCGAACATCGAAATTAGTTGTTTACTATGATAAGGCGCATAAAGTAACGGATAAGGATCAAGCCAATACAAAAATATTATCACCTATAAGGTTCGGTTCAACGGGTGTTCAAAAGATGGAAGCTTTAGGAAAGGTTTATATAAAAATAGCTACGCAAATCGCTACGGGTGATAAAGGTATTTTTGATGTAAAATCAAATATGATGACTTTGATAGGTAATAACGTTGTATTAATCGATGGTGATAATGTAGCAACAGGGTGCAAATTGATAGCAGATATGAAAACTGGAAAAATTTTGCTTGAAGGCTGTGAAACGCCTGAAAAAAAAGGTCGCGTTTCAATCATTTTAAAACAAAATCAAAAGAACGACCATTAAGATTTTTATGTTTGGAATCAAGAGAAAAAAACAGACGGCTGGGTGTGATTTTGCAGATGAAGCTTTAAAAGAGCCTTTAAAAAGAACTTTGATTGCGCATCATTTGATTAAAGTTTACCGAAAAAGACAAGTTGTTAATGGTGTTTCTTTCGGTATTCGTACGGGAGAAGCTGTTGGTATTTTAGGTCCCAATGGTGCTGGTAAAACGACCTGTTTTTATATGGTTACAGGTCTTGTTAAATCTGATGGGGGATCAATAAAAATTGATGGATTTGATATCACCCATTTACCGATGTATCGGCGTGCTCGTTTAGGTATTGGGTATCTTCCGCAGGAAGCCTCTATTTTTCGCGGACTTTCAGTAGAAAATAATATTAAAGCTGTTTTGGAGGTAATCGAAAAAGACCGACATAAACGACGTGAAGAATTAGATGCGCTTTTACATGAATTTAAAATTGATCATTTACGCAAAATACCTGCTATTTCTTTGTCAGGGGGGGAACGTCGGCGCCTTGAAATCGCGCGCGCTTTAGCTTCTCGTCCCAATTTTCTTTTGCTTGATGAACCGTTTGCAGGAATTGACCCTATTGCCATTTGTGATATTCAACAACTTATTCGTCATTTAACTCAACGTGGTATTGGTGTTTTGATAACTGATCATAATGTGCGTGAGACGTTAGGCCTTGTCGACCGTGCTTATATTATTCATGCAGGGCAAGTGTTAATTCATGGCTGTCCTAACGATATCATCAATAATGCTGATGTGCGAAAAATTTATTTAGGAAATCAGTTTTCTCTCTGATTTTACAGCTTTTATGAATTTTCATTCAAATTTAAGCAGATTGATATTTGTAAGTACAAACATTATTCTTCTGTATAGTAAATAACCAATCTCATTTTGCAAATTCTCATTGAACTTTATTTTGATCCTCAAAATAGGTGTTGTCGATATGCGTTGCCATTGTGTGATAAGGAATTCTATTGGTGCAGGGTAAAGTTTGTGATTATTTTGGAAAAATAGGGAAAGTAAGGATATTTGTAAGCTCAGATATATAATCAGATTTTTTATGATCATTACATTCATTGCGTTATTTTTAACAAATTCCTTATTTGTGCCAAAACTTCTTTTATGACTACAATTTTAAATTAAGCTTTTGCTGAATGATGAGAAAAAAGCTTCATCACAAGATAAGGTAGTTTTATTGCTTTTGCAGTTTGATTTTCTTTAAATTGTATCATGGAAAAGGTATCGCTAGATTCACTTTATGATAAATAATAAATAAGATTGTGAATAAAACTGTATTTCTGGAAGGTATATGAAGAGTGAAAATAGTTCTCTCTATTAAATCAAACAATATATAGATGACACTGTTGTTGATATTCCGTGGTTTATTACAGCTGTTAAATGTGTTCATACTACTTTTTATTACATTATGAATTTAAAAACTATTGCATTATCGTAAATATTAAGCCAGATTTACGGACTATTTTTAAGATATCCATTAAATGTATTAGAGACTGTTTGAGTCATGGTAGTTTGGTGTTCTAAGTTGCACAGTAATTATCAAAATAAAGTACTGTTTTTTTATATAGGTATGCTTTTCGTATTACGCAGACCAATTCTTGAAAGGGAATATCTAACGAAGAGTTGTATACCAATTGTTATGACTGAAAGGTCGATGAATTTATGAATAGTGGCTATTACTGATATTATAGTGGACTTAGATTTTGTGAATAATTCCATTTCCTTTTTTCATTCTGTTAATTAAAAGCTGAATACTATTTATCGCTGAGTTGGTAGTAATATAAGGTGAATTGAATCGTCATCTATTGTGAATTGAAAAATGGATATACATACAGTGAAGTTAAGGTAATCAATACCACTTACTGGTTTGTGGATGAGCATTTGAGTATGCAAAAGGAAAATGAAGGTATGAATTTGAGTGAGTTAATTGCACCGGAAGCAATTATTCCGGCTCTTAGAGCGAATTCGAAAAAACAAGTTTTGCAAATTTTAGCTGAAAAAGCAGCCGATCTAACAGGTCTTAATGAGCGTGTAATTTTTGATGTTGTTTTACAACGTGAAAAATTAGGATCAACGGGTTTAGGTGGTGGTATTGCTATTCCTCATGGAAAATTACCTGATATTAATAAAATTATTGGTATATTCGCTCGCCTTGAAATTCCAGTTGATTTTGAAGCTCTCGATGATGAACCGATTGATCTCGTTTTTTTACTTTTGGCACCTGAAAATGCTGGTGCAGATCACTTAAAAGCTTTGTCACAGATTGCGCGTGTTTTGCGTCATTCTGATGTTGTTCAGAAATTGCGTAATACACATGATGCTAATGTACTTTATACGTTACTGATTCAAAATTCAGCGTCAAATGCAGCTTAAAAAATTATGATATGTGTGCATTGCGGTCATTAAATTCACAGTGGAATAGAAAATGGTATAATCTACGCTTGAAAAGAGTACTTGCTTTAAAGAATTGAAGATAGAGCAAGTTACTGATTTCCTTTAAGTTATTTTTATTTTTCATACTAGAATCACTCGTTGTCGCGATTTTAGATCTTTGCTTGGATTATTCATTCATAAATTTCTGTTTCTCAATCGGGTGTTTGATGCATTTCTTTGTAATGAATGTTTAAGCATCAAAATATATAATAATTTTCTCCGTATAAGAATGGTGAGCATTCATATCTACCAAAGTAGGAAAATTTAAAAATTATATGTACTGGTTGGTGCAGACGTTTTTTAAAATATTTCAGAGCCAATATGCCAGTAATGTTTGGTACTTTTTTGCAAAATAACTTTGAAATAGTTTGAGAATATTGTGCGGTAATATAGAAAGGTATTTAAATACTGGCAAATAGCATTGAATGAAAAGTAAGGTGTTTTACGATTTTTACTGCTACAAACAGGTTGTGTCTATTCAATTGATTGATAATCTTTAAATGGGAATGAAATTTTACGCGTTCTTTGATAGATATTTCTCTAAATTTTTATATCAAATTGTTTATGGTACGGCAAGGTAGTTTGCTTTTTAACAGATTGGTAATGTATTATACTTTATTTATTTTGAAATCCAATTGCTTAAAGGGATAATTTTTTATACAAAAAGCGGAATTAATAAAGTGAGATCAAAATATTGTTTTTTAAAAAATCCAACTATTGAGTAAGAAAATTCATGTTTTAGTAACAATTAAAGGGTCAAAATTAAACATAAAGACTTGTTCTGATGAGGGTGACAATATTTTATTTCTTGATAAGATTGGGATAGCTACATAAGCGGTAAGCAGGCTTTTGTTGGAGCTTTGCCAGTGAAAATTTTGTTAGAGAATAAAGAAGTGAGCTAAATGAAGATATTTGAAAAGACGTTTGTTGTTGCATTTGTAATGGTTTTGGTTACTCTTGAGATGGCATGGGCACAAACGCCGAGCCGTTTGGATCAATTTTATGCTTGGGGAACCTATTCTTATAAATCACCGGAAAATACAATTTGCTATGTGTTGTCGGTACCTTTGGAGTCGCTTCCAACAACGGTTAATCATGGTGATAATTTCTTTTTGGTTACTAAACGTTCTCATTCACCTGTTTCTTTTGAACCACAATTCATGGCTGGTTATATGCTTAAGGAGGGATCAAGAGTCACTGTAACTATTGGAAATAAGGATTTTGACTTTTTCACGAAGGATTCATCAGCTTGGTTGGAGTCTCCAACGTTAGAAAAGCAGCTTGTTTCTGCTATGCGTTCTGGGAATAACATGACAGTGAAAGCTACCTCAAAACGGGGAACTCATACTACTTATACTTATTCTTTGAAAGGGATAACTGCTGCATTAAATCGAGCACAAAAATGCCATTAAGAACACCTGTAATTTTAAAATAGTGATAAAATCAATGGCCATTTCATATGACCTCAAATCAATTGGTGCATGTTCAACACTAAAACCAAGCAATGTTGTAGTGAAGGAGATATCTAAGCTACCTTTAATTGGTTTATCGCATAATGAAATGGTGGAGGCTTTAAAAGAAATTGGTGTGCCAAAACACCAAGCGCGTATGCGTATGCGTCAACTTTGGCATTGGCTTTATGTGCGGGGTGTTTCAAATTTTGATGAGATGCGGAATATTTCTAAGCCAATGCAAGAAATGCTTAAAAGCCATTTTTCCATTGCGCGTCCAGAAATTGTTGAAGAACAAATATCAAAAGATGGTACGCGTAAATGGCTCTTACGTTTTCCAGCACGTGGGGCTGGAAGGCCTGTTGAAGTTGAAACGGTCTATATTCCTGAAGAAGGGCGTGGCACTTTATGTCTTTCATCTCAGGTAGGGTGTACATTAACTTGTTCTTTTTGCCATACGGGAACACAAGTACTTGTTCGCAATTTAACAGCGGAAGAAATTTTAGCACAATTATTGGTTGCACGTGATTGTTTAGGTGATTTTCCTGATAAAGATACCCCTGACGGTGCAATTGTTCCAATTGAAGGACGCAAAATTACCAATATTGTTATGATGGGGATGGGGGAGCCACTTTATAATTTTGAAGCAGTCAAAAAAGCTTTATTAATTGCTTCTGATGGAGATGGGCTTTCTTTGTCAAAACGTCGCATTACTCTTTCGACGAGTGGAATCGTTCCTGGGATTGTACGAACAGGAGAGGAAATTGGGGTTATGTTAGCAATTTCACTTCATGCAGTGCATGATGCGCTACGAGATATGCTTGTTCCGATTAATAAAAAATATCCGCTTGCTATGTTAATGGATGCTTGCCGTAATTATCCTAGTCTTTCTAATGCTAGGCGGATTACATTTGAGTATGTTATGCTGAAAGATGTAAATGATAGTTTAGATGATGCAAAACGATTGGTTCAGTTACTTAAAGGTATTCCTGCTAAGATCAACTTAATTCCTTTTAATCCGTGGCCGAAGAGTAATTATCAGTGTTCTGATTGGGAACAAATTGAGCGTTTTGCTGACGTGGTGAATCAAGCGGGTTATGCTTCACCTATTCGAGTACCGCGCGGGCGTGATATTTTAGCTGCGTGTGGTCAGCTCAAATCTGCTTCAGAACGTTTACGAAAATCTGAACGTTTGCAGTTTGAATATGGAGTTGATAACGAGCAACGTTAATCTTGGCTGATAAGAAACTACAAATGACCATTTAATATTATTTATAAATTTTCTCTTGTTATCACGAAAAATTTTCTCCTGTTTGTCTACAAGATGTCAAGCAAGATTCATAAAACATGTTGGTTATGAATCCATCAAGAAAGCGAGTGTAAAAGGGATTTTTTAAAATTTTTGAGCAAGCTGATTCTTTATAAGAATGACAGAAATTGTAATTTGCATAAAAATGAGAGCACAAAAAAGCCTTAAAATGAGCAATTTTCACGTGATCATGAGATCATGAAAAATTAATAAGGTGTGGAAAAAAGTTACGTTAAAAAATAATTTTAGAGTTTAACAAATTAATTCCAATGCCAGCAAAATAATGGTGCGTTTAAGAATTTGGTGTTTTTAAAGATATTTGTTTGGAAGAAAAATATAAGGGATTTTTGCAATGCTTGCAGGGCACGCTATAGAAGATAAAAGACACATGTAATCTTAGAAAAAAAGCGTGTCGCTAAGTAAAAATAAGTGCCAATAAGCTAAGTGTTATAGTGATAATCCGAATAAAAAAACTGATTGCCTTTTCAAAGGTATATAACGATTTCAATTTTTTTGCTTTGTGCAAAGTCACTACTCCACGATCATGTGTGATATAAGGTTCTAGAATAAGCGCTAAAATCAGAAATGTTATTGTACAACACAAATCGTTCAGATAGATAACGCACAAATTTCTTTTGCTTGCACTTTGTAAAAAAATATCTTTATTTGTGCTCTTTTGTTAAAAATTGCTCTAAGAAAGTGATCATAATCACTACTGGTTTTAAGATTTCTGTTTTAATTAATAAGTATATTTTATCATTTTTGCTCAGGGAAAAATTATAGTCGCGAAAAGGGTAAAAGCCGTTTTTTATAGGTGTGAGGTTGTGCGATATTTATAAAAAACTAAAAGATAAAATCTTCGACATTGAATCATCAAACGGACTGCTTAATAGATAAATTAACGTCGTTTTATGTAGAGTGCATTTAATATGTACTTTTTGTTTTTATCTAAACATAAAAATTATAAGTGATTATTGATTTATTTTAATAAAACATTGAAAGTGAAAAGTCGCTTTATTCTGATAAGTTCATAATTTTTAAGGATAATCAGAGTGCTTACAATCAAAAGAACGCTGTTGGTTTATTAAAAAAAACGCAAGAAAATTGCGCATATTCGTAATGATGCATTCGGTAAAATATACAGAGAGTAACATTTATGGTGTTCATAGCGAAAGACATGATTTCTGTTTAAACCTATAAAGAAGCTTTCCTTTTGTTGATAGGCATAATGAAGGAAATCTATAAAAACGGCAATTAAAGCACCAATCACTAAAATAAATAAATTATAATTCATGATATTTCATAGTTTTTGTTCCTATAAAAATAGGAAAAGTTGTCGGTAAAGCTCAGATAGATGTTGTATCATGACAGGAATATAATAAGAGTTATGAAGCTTTTTTCTTGCTATTATTGACGAATAAATTCAAGAATCAAAAAAAATTTAATTTTGTAGGATAAAGATGATGATGCGTGATCAGTGTGGTACTCTTAGCCTTACGCCTGAAGTAAGAGATGCGGCTATTCAGTCAAAAATTTGGCCATTTGAAGAAGCGCGTAAGATTATCAAACGATACGAAAAAACAGGTTATCCAGAGAGTATAATATTTGAAACAGGCTATGGACCTTCTGGTTTGCCGCATATTGGAACTTTTGGGGAAGTTGCTCGTACAACTATGGTGCGTCATGCGTTCCATATTTTAACTGAAAACAAGGTAAAAACAAAACTTCTTTGTTTTTCTGATGATATGGATGGTTTGCGTAAAGTTCCTGATAATGTGCCTGATCGCGAAAAAATGGAAAGTTATCTTGGTCAACCGCTTAGCCGCGTACCAGATCCTTTTGGGGATGGTTATCCTTCCTTTGGAACAGCAAATAACGCACGTTTGTGTGCTTTTCTTGATCGTTTTGGTTTTGATTATGAATTTGCAAGCGCCACTGATTATTATAGTTCTGGTCGTTTTGATGAAGCACTTATGAAAATACTCGCTTGTTATGATAAAGTGATGGCAATTATCTTGCCAACATTGGGTGAAGAACGGCGGGCTAGCTATTCACCTTTTTTACCTATTTCTCCTTTTTCTGGGAAAGTATTACAGGTACCAATTATTGCTTATAGTGCTGAAAAAGGTACCGTCACTTATGTTGAGCCTGAAACAGGAGAAACCATTGAGACGGAAGTGACAGGAGGAAAAGTCAAATGTCAATGGAAGGTGGATTGGGCAATGCGCTGGAAAGCGATAGGGGTCGATTATGAAATGGCAGGTAAAGATCTCATCGATTCCACAAATCTTTCTTCTAAAATTTGCAAAGTACTTGGTGGAAATCCACCAGAAGGATTTAATTATGAGCTTTTTTTGGACGATAAGGGGCAAAAAATTTCCAAGTCCAAGGGAAATGGCTTAACCATTGATGAGTGGTTAACTTATGCACCAACAGAGAGTTTAGGGCTTTACATGTTTTCAAAGCCAAAAACAGCAAAACGGCTTTATTTTGATGTTATTCCAAAAGTCGTTGATGAATATTATACGCACCTTTCTGCATATAATCGTCAGAAATGGCAAGAGCGGCTTAACAACCCTGTATGGCATATCCATAATGGTTGCCCTCCACAGGTTGATTTGCCAGTATCTTTTGCCATGCTATTGAATTTGGTAAGTGCTTCAAATGCTGAAAATGAACAAGTTCTTTGGGGCTTTATTTCTCGCTATGCTGAAGGTGTAAATGCACAAACGCATCCAGAGCTTGATCAGTTGGTGAAATTTGCCATTAAATATTTTGATGTTTTTGTTAAGCCAAACAAAAAATTTCGAATCCCTGATGAGTGTGAGCGCACAACATTGATGAATATCGATACGAAATTAGCCAGTTTACCTGAAACTGCTGATGGAAACACTCTTCAAAATGCACTTCTTGATGTTGCGCGCTTAAAAGAACGTTATCAAGATCATAGCAAAAAGAGTCCTGAAGGGGGACCAGGTGTTTCAAATGTCTTTTTTCAAATGTTGTATGAAGTTCTTTTAGGGCAAGAACGAGGACCACGATTGGGGTCATTTATTGCGCTGTATGGGATTAATGAAATGCGTATACTTATTGCTGAAGCACTTGCGCGATCTGTGGAGGAATAATGGAAAAAAGAGCGCAAGAAGTAAAGCGGCGTCGCACATTTGCTATTATTGCTCACCCTGATGCAGGAAAAACAACACTAACAGAAAAACTCTTATTGTTTGGTGGTGCCATTCAGCTTGCTGGTGAGGTAAAGGCGAAAAAAGACCGTATTCAAACCCGCTCTGATTGGATGCATATTGAGCGTGATCGTGGTATTTCTGTTGTCACATCAGTGATGACGTTTGAATATGAAAATCATATCTTTAATCTGTTAGATACTCCAGGGCATGAGGATTTTGCAGACGATACATATCGTACTCTCACGGCTGTTGATAGTGCGATCATGGTACTGGACGGTGCACGCGGAATTGAACCCAGAACACTGAAATTGTTTGAAGTGTGCCGGATGCGGGATATCCCTATTGTCACTTTCGTGAATAAAATGGATCGTGAAGCGTGTGATCCTTTAGAAATTTTAGATGAAATTGAAGAAAAACTCGCGCTTGATACCGCACCAATTACATGGCCTATTGGTGCTGGCAAGGACTTTATGGGAACTTTTGATATTCACCATGATCGTTTTCGTCAAAAAGACGATGAAGTAATTCAACAGGCAGTTTCTGGACCTGATGAGGTTGCAAATTTACTTCCCCAAAGTCGACGAGCATCTTTTATTGAAGGAGTAAATCTTGCTCGCAATGCTTGCAAAAATTTTGATCTTCAAACTTTCCGTGAAGGACATATGACACCAGTTTATTTTGGTTCGGCTTTGCGAAACTTTGGTGTTCGTGATTTGATTAATGCACTAGTTGATTTTGGTCCCAGTCCCCGCGATCAAGTGGCAGATCAACGCAATGTCATAGCTACTGAACCTAAAATGACAGGATTTATTTTTAAAATTCAAGCCAATATGGATCCCAATCATCGCGATCGGATTGCATTCTTTCGAGTATGTTCGGGGACACTTGAACGTGGCATGAAGACAAAATTGGTGAGAACGGGTAAGCCGATGACACTTTCAACACCGCAATTTTTCTTTGCTCGTTCACGTCAAATTGCTGATCAAGCTTATGCTGGTGATATAGTCGGTATTCCCAATCATGGAACTTTGCGTATTGGTGATGTACTGACAGAGGGAGAAGATATTTTCTTTAAAGGCATGCCTAGCTTTGCGCCAGAAATTTTGCGTCGTGTTTGTTTGGGTGATCCGATGAAAGCAAAAAAACTTAAAGAAGCTTTACAACAAATGGCTGAAGAAGGAGTCGTACAATTATTTATTCCTGATGATGGATCGCCTGCTCTCATTGGTGTTATTGGTGCTTTGCAAATTGATGTTTTAATGGAGCGACTGAAGATGGAATATTGTTTACCAGTAAGCTTTGAAACAGCGCGCTTTAGTATATGTCGTTGGATTTCTGCAGAAAGTAAAGATGAGTTGCAAAAATTTCTCACCAATCATCGATCTGCTATTGCTCATGATCTAGAGGGTGATCCAGTTTTTTTAGCAGAAAATCATTTTTCATTGAATTATGAAGCAGAGCGGGCACCAAAAATAAAATTTACAGCTTTTAAAGATTATTAAATACGTTCTGAATAAACAGACAAGATGTCTTTTCTGCAAAAACAAGATTATTCTTAAAAAAGTCAAACAAAAGGGAGAGGAAACCTCTCTCCTTTATAAAAAAAATCACCATGAGTGAATTTAACGAAGACCATCTTTAATCCATTCGGAAACGCGTCCTTTAGAGGCTGCACCAACCATATTTGATGAGACATTTCCATTTTTGAACATTAATAAGGTAGGAATTGAGCGCACTCCATATTGAGTAGCCAGTTCGGGATTTTCATCAATATTTACTTTGGCAATTTTGACTTGGTTTTGCATTTCTGTTGAAATTTCATCTAAAATCGGAGCAATCATTTTGCAGGGGCCACACCATTCAGCCCAAAAATCAACTACAACAGGGGTGGAAGAAGCGAGCACTTCACTTTCAAAATTGCTCTTATCAATTTTTATACATGTCATTAATTTATCCTTCATCTTTATTTCTATATCGATACGATAGCAACTCATATCAAGTGATTATTGCAAATAATAAATGATAGAGAGCTTTAAGGGAAAGAGTTTTATTGGTTTACAAGGCAATTTCTTCAAGAAGCGCATCGAGTTTTTCAGGGGTAAGGTTAAAAATTTTTGCTTCTTTGCTATAAATAAGAAGAGCTTGAATGTTTTTATCGGGATGAATAGCTTGCAACAATTTGCGATAAAGAGCCATTTGTAACAAATAGCGTGGTGCAATAGCTGATTCGTTTTCGGGTGGTGTTCCAGTTTTAAAATCAGCAAAGATAATGTTATTTTGCGTGATGTATAGACGGTCGATTTGTCCGGAAATTGCTTGTTCTTTCCCACGAATTTTTATAATACCCATCAAGGAGACTTCAGCACGTGAAAGATCAGAAAAAAGGGGTTTGAGAGACGAATTGTCTAAAATTTTCCAAACATGACGAAGTGCATCTTCTCGTTGAGCTTCATGCCAGTGAGAGGCTTTGGTGTTAAGATAGTGTTGGGCGTAATTTCGGCGTTTTTGGGGGGCGCAATTGGGCAAATATTGCAACAATCGGTGAATAAGGTTACCATATTCGATAGAAAAAGCTCTGTTGGTATTTGTTTCTCCTAAAACAGGTGAAATATTAAGCTGCTTTGGATTAGAAAAAAGCTCAATATCAGATTCAATAGAAAGACTAGCAATAGAGGGCTTTAACGGTTTTGGTAAGGCTGGTTGTGTTGGTACTTTATAGTCAAAAAAATCGGGTAAAGGTGGAAGTGTTTGGCTTTCTGCACAAGACATTTCTTGGTTTATTGGTGAAGAAGGAGAAGGTGTGATACAATAGCGCAAAGCTGCAATATCTTTGGCAGGACCTTCTATAGGAACTGCGTGTGGTTTGAGAGCTTTCTTTACCAATTGCAACCATGTCTGAGTAGGAGTTTTCGTACTGCTGTATCCGCAAACAAACAGCCGGTCTTCAGCACGGGTCATTCCTACATAAAGAAGACGTCTATACTCTTCTTCAGCACGCTCTTTTAAATGCGAAAGTGCTTTTTCAGAAAGTTTTGTTTTAAATTCTGCATTGGGATGCCAGATAAAACCTTGTTGATCGTTTATTTGTGCATTGCACATGGGAACTTTAAGCAAGTGGGGTGCATGCTGAGAATGCCAGATTGCACTACCAGTATCGACTAGAAAAACGACAGCAGCTTCCAGCCCTTTAGCAGCATGAACAGTCATGATACGGACTTCTTCGTGGTTTTGATCAAACTCACGTTTAATTTCTGGTTCGCTTGTGCTTAATATTTCCAAAAAAGCTTGCAACCCTGGTAAGCCAGTTTTTTGAATAGCAAGCGTGTAATCCATGAAAGCATCAAGCACGTCATTTGCTTCAGATCCTAAGCGAGCCAGAATTTTTTGTCGTCCTTTATCATTATTAAGAATATGGCTATAGAATTCAAAAACAGGTATTTTATCCACTAAAGTGCGATAATTGCTTAGACTTTCAAAGGCATTTTTAAAAGATTTTTGCGACTGTGCATGCAGAGAAAGACTTTGCCAAAGTGAGCCTGTACGTTGTGCTGCAAGTTGGTAAAGTTCATCTTCGGTAAGTGCAAAAAGTGGACTTTTTAAAACACAGGCAAGAGAAAGGTCATCTTGTGGTTGCAAAACAAAACGCGCAAGCGCCATTAAATCACGTACACTAATATGTTTGGTAAGCTGTAAACGGTCAGCACCAGCTACGGGAATGCTACGCAGTTTAAGTGCACGGGAAAGTGCAGAAACAAATTGACCACGATTACGAACTAAAACCATGATGTCACTGGCACGCAGTAAGCGCCCTTTTGCTGGAAGCATTTCCCCTTTATGTAACCAGTTTGCAATAGTTTCAGCAATTTTTTCTGCCAAACGCACTTCAGGTGTGTCTAAATGATCAACAGTTGCATGCCAATCATCAGGCAGTTCATTTGTTTCTTTGGAAATGGCATCCCATAAAATAACATCACCAGGGCTATGAACACGAATAGCCTCATGCACTGTTTTTATATTGTCTGCTGAAAGACCTTTATAATTTTCTGGTGTCTCAAAGACAAGGTCAACACTTTTAAGCACATCAGCTGTAGAGCGAAAAGAATAATTCAGTTGTATTTTTTCAAATTTTTGTTCTGCTTGTTGCGCTTTTTTTTGAATGATGCGTCCATTAGCAGCAAAATTTTCTGGGACAGCACCCTGAAAAGAATAAATGGATTGCTTTTCATCTCCAACAGCAAAAAGAGTGCGTATATTTGTTCGTTGACTGTGACCTGTGAAAAATTCTTCGGTTAAAAGTTGAATAATTTGCCATTGCTCAGGGTTGGTATCTTGTGCCTCATCAAGCAGAATATGGTCAAGACCACGATCAAGTTTATATTGGACCCATTGACTTGCACCTTTACGCTGCAACAAATGGAGTGTACGTTCAATGAGGTCATCAAAATCTAATAACCCATTAGTCTTTTTTAAATTTGCATAAATTTTAAGATAAATGGCACAAAGCTGAAAAGCAGCAATATTAAATGTAACGACTTTGACACATTGATATTTGTCTAAAAGAATAGAAAGTTGGTTTTGTTTATCTTCAATTTCTTTTTGAATAAAAGGCCAAATTTTATCTGACTTTTTAGAAGATAAACGTGAAAGGATGCGGGGTTTACCTTCGGTTGTAAAGTAAATATTTGAAATAATATTGATAATGTTTGTTTCATCAGAAGCAATGGCTAATTGAGAAAATTTATCGAGCATCTTTTGGGCGTTTTTATTGCCATAAATTTGAAGATATTGGAGAGTATGAGAGGACAGTAAAGCGGTCTGTTGAATTTTTTTCAGTAGCAGTTGATTTGTTTCATTAGGCGTTAAATCAAAAAGTGCACGCAGCTGTTTTTCTCCATTTTCAGAGAGAATAAAAGTTAAAAAATGAGACAGTTTATGTTGCTTTTGGGCTGCTTCATCCAGCAATTTATCAAAAGTGTTTTCACTAATAATTTGAAGTAACTGTTTCAGAGCTGATTGTGCATCTTTGTGCGCTAAAAGTTTGCGGCGCGCTTCTTGTAACAATTTTTTTCGATTAATATCATCAAGAAGTTCGAAATGCCCAGCAATATTGGCTTCTAACATAAATTGATGCAATAAAGATTCGCAAAATGCATGAATAGTTTGGATTTTTAAGCCCCCAGGTGTTTCGAGAGCACGAGCAAAAAGTTGGCGTGCAGAAATTAATTTTTGCGCGCTGACAGGTTTATTTTCAAGACGCGAGAGGACTGTTTTGAGTTGCGCATCATCAAGTTCATTCCAACCAGAAAGTGTATTAAAAACTCGCGATTGCATAACTGCAGCGGCTGCGTTTGTATAAGTAAGGCATAAAATACGTGCTGGAGGGGTGCCGTTTAAAAGCAAACGGATGACGCGCTCGCTTAAAACGTGCGTTTTTCCAGATCCTGCATTTGCAGAAACCCATACGTTTGTTTTCGGATGCGTTGCTTTTGCTTGTGCATTAAGGGCTGCTTCAGGAATAGAAAAAAGATTCATGATTAATCTGCCTCGTGAGAATCACTTGACCATTCCCATAATCGCGCCAGATGGTCATAATCGCTTTCATATGTTGTTTTAAAGGGCACTGCATGTGAAAGATAGCCTTGTTGTGGATTTTTGTAATAGTCCATTAATGCAATAAGATGTTTCCATGCTTTTTTGCCAAGGTTGATTACGTCTTTTGGATCTTGCTCTGTGTTTTGCTTATTTTTTTCTTTTTTGTTTGAAAAAATTGACTGGGGCTTGATTTGACCTTTTTTGTTGAGAGGGATGTAAAGTAAACTTGATGGGGTAAAATTTTGAAAATCTGTAAAGGCCCCTTGCATTAACAAAGCTGTTTCTAATGCCAATTGCGGAAATAGTAAGTTGCGAACTTGTTCTGATGAAGGGGGAGTTCCAGTTTTAAAATCAAAAATCTCAACCGTTTTGTTTGGCAAAACATCAATACGATCTGCACGTCCTGAAAGTGTTACGCCTGTTGTGTCTATGGGAATTTTTTGAGATGCTACTTCGGCATATCGCTCCCGAGACCCAAGATTTCTTTCCCATTGAATGAAAAATGGAGAAAAATTTTCAAAAATAGTCCACCAGATTGTTTCAATATCAGGAGTTAAATTTAATTTATCGAATTCTTGGCGCCCAATCTTCAGGAGTTCATCTAGTGCGTTTACAGCATTGGGATCCTTTATTTGTGTACAAAAAGTAGCAAGAATAGCGTGATAAAGTGTTCCGCGTTCAGCAGCACAAGGGTCATGGATGAGTGCTTTAAGCGGTTTGAGACGTAAGATTTTTTTTGCATAAATAGCATAAGGGTCATACCGCAACGTTGCTATTTCGGTAACTGAAAAATGGCGTGGACGCATATTAAGAGGTGGTACAGGGCAAGGGCGTGCTGCACAAGCAATAATGTTTGTATTGTCAAGTGTTTTTGCCCAATGAAGCAATATTTCACCTCGTGCACAGATTTGCTTCCAAACCTGTTTTCCTATAACCGTTTCTAGACGTTGTAGCCAACGTGAAGGAATAGAGGGAGCATGATTAACCCGTTTAGCTCGGCTCATCACCACTTTGTCCATTCCCATAGCCCATTGAAAGTCATGTGCAGAAAGACCAATGCGCTGTTCTGGCGGTTCAAGAGTTAACATCATTTTCATCGGTCGCGATAAAAAAGCATCATTGCGGGTTGTTATCGGCCATGATCCTTCATTAAGTCCGCCAATGACCATGGTATCAACTGTTTGCAGACGTGATTCCAAAGCACCCCAAATGAATAAGCGTGGATGTCCTCCAGGGGGAGGCGTTACGGAACGGGGTGCGATAAGAGCAGAGAACATGGCAGGCCATTCGCAAAGACGAAATTTTAATCCTGATTGATCACATACAAGTTCACGCAAAAAGACTGATAGGGCTTGCCCTGCTTCGTTTTGGTAAAGATTTACGAGGGAATTGTTTTCATCATACCCAAAATTTTCAAAAACCTCAACAGTTGCTATTGCAGCTTCATTTATGGTGCATTCTTTTTGCTGTTTCATGAGAGATGTTAAGGGTTCAACAGCCTTGACTAAAAGATGACAAAGCAGACGCGCTTCTTCACTTTTTTGTTGGTCAAAAGAATCATTGTCAGAGACATCATGAGAATGCGTTTTCATCCATTTTTCAAAAAATTGATCACATTCACAAAGATTAATACGACCAGTACTTCCTCGAAGAATAAGCAGTTCAAAATTTTCTGCCATTTCACGTAAGCGGTGACGATTTTGTCCAAGTGTTGTGAGCGGATGCTTGAGAAGAGAAAGAAAAGCAATTGGGTCATCAGGTTGAAACAGATTCTCTAAAATAAGCCGTAACAAAGTGGAAGGCAGTGTTTGTGCGAGCGGTATTCCCCCTGAATCATTTGCTTCGATTCCAAATCGCTGTAATTCAGCTGCGACACGGCGCGCTAAATTACGGTCATTTGTAATAAGAGCTGCAGTTTTTGTAGGGTCTTCAATGGCATTGCGTAAAGCAACAGAAATGGCAAGAGCTTCTTCACGTTCATTAATGGCTTCAATGAGTGACCAATCTGCACAAAGGCTTTCATAATCGTCTCGTAAAATTTGTGCCCAGCGATCTGTTGTAGAGGCTGGTCGAAATGCTTCTGACAAAAGAGCTGTGCGTTTTTCCTTCATCACGCTTTGTTTGCCAATTTCGCGAACATGAATGCGTTGACATTTCATGAGAGATAAAAGCTTTTTAAAGTGATATTGGGGGTGGCTAAAAGTGTTAGCTGCGTGATCGAAAAAATCAAAAGTTGTTTTTTCTTTATGGATTGTGCCTAATGCGTCCCATTGTTCTTCGTCCATATGAAGATCAAGACCTGGAAGAACAACAGCTCCTTTGGGCAGACAGGAGATGACTTTTAAAAGATGTGCGACTGCAGGGATGGAACCTGTTGCACCAGCTGCAATAATAGGTTTATTGGGTTGTGTGCGGTGTAGAGTTTCCGCATGCATTTTGAGTATTTGATTGCGCCATACAGCTGGGTCGCTTTGTTGTCTTTCTTGTAAAATTTGTGGCCAGCTCTGTGTGATAATAGTAAGAAAATTAAGTGTTATTTGCCACCATTCAGCTACCATATCAGGTACAATTTCTTTAAGCTTTGACCAATCTGCTGATTCTGTTTCAACTTCATCCATCAAATGCGCTAAGTCTTGCGCAAGCCAAATTGCATCAGCAGTATGAGCAGGAATAAGTACATCTTCTGTACCAAACATGGTGCGCAAATGGGCGGGCAAATTTTCGCGCCAAGGACGAATAAGGCGTGCTAAAAGTAGGAGTCGTTCACTTTCTTCAATAGGGGGATTCAGAGTACTGGTATGATTTTCAGAGAAGAGGAAGCTATCTTCGTCTACATCTCTTAAGGGGCGAATGGTTGGTAAGAGGGTTGATCGTGTGTCGCTTCTTTCAACAAAGGCTGCACGTAAAGCACGAGCAGCACGGCGTGTCGGAACGTAGATGATGGTGTCAGCAAGAGCAGTTTGAGTATCTCCGTTTGATGCAAAATTATCAATAAGAGTATTAGAGAGCAGTGCATCGACAAAATTCGGTAAAAAAGCATTTCCTGAAGAAATAGAAAAGACACGCGGTTTATGAGTCATGTGATCTCGTTTAGAAGGTACGGAAGTCATTTTCCATATTATTGATTATTTGCATTTTTTCTACAGTATACAGTTTTCATAGAGGGAAAACTACAAAACTGTGTTTGTGCGGAATTTTTGACTGGTGTTAAGCTATGATCTAGCGGATAATGTCAGTTAATGATTATCAAAAATTTGGAAAAAAATAAAATACACATATCCAATTGTTTCACAGGGAAAGCGGATGGCTTTGGTTAAAGTGGTTTAAAAAATTCATAGCAAGATATCTACTGTGTTTTTGAAAGGAGGCCTAATTCTTGATAAAAGCTTTGTAAAGGCGCAAGAATTGGGTGTGAAAGGTTACGGGCAAGATACTCTCGTAGATGGGGTAGGTGTTTAAGATAAGAAGATTTGCCATCTCGCTGGTGGAGACGTACAAAAATCCCTAAAATTGTCGAAATCCGTTGGGTACCTGCAAATGCGAAAAGCTTACGTAATTCATCCTCATCAAAAGTCCGTGATGCTTGATGACGTGCATTGCAATAAGCATCAAGAATTTTTGCTTCAAGTGTTGATGAAATAAACAGGCGTGCATCTTGTGCTAAGGAGACGAGGTCATAAGCTGTTGGACCTTTTAATCCATCTTGAAAATCAATCAGACCAATGCGAGCAGTTCCTTCCTTATGCGCACGCCAAAGAATATTGGGCGAATGATAATCACGCATCACAAAGGTTTTTTCTCCTTGGGTGAGACTATCGAGATAGGGTTGCCAGCAAGCAAAAAAAGCCTCACGTTGTTGTTGATCCAAGGTTTTTTTCATTTGAAAAGGGAGATACCAGTCCAGCAATAAGGAGAGTTCTGCTTGCATAGTTTGGCAATCATAGGGTGGAATTTGAAGAAAAAATGTTGTAAATTGCTTCTCTGAAGGCCACATTTTTTGATGGAAGGCAGCCAGCAATTGGCTACAAGCGATATAACGTTCTTCTAGAGGATTACCAGTTTGGTCTAAAAGTCCTTCACACCCTAGATATTCTAAAATCAAAAGACCCTTGTCAAGATCTTCGACAAAAATATGCGGGGCAGAAAATCCATTGTCTAAAATGATCTGGTTAATTCCTACAAATTGACGAATATCTTTTGCAAGATGGGTTATTGCTGCGTAGGAGTGATCTGTGTTTTGTGCCATTTGCATGATTTGCGCATCCATAAGAACTTCTTGATGATGCCCATCATTTAAAAGTTCATAGGTGCGCGCTGAAGCATCACCAGCCAAAAAATTACGATGAACGTGACCGCGTCCATGGGTTGTTAAAAATGTACGAATTGCAAAGGATCGCTGTAAACGTTCAACAGAATGTTCTGCTGAAGTAAGAGTCACACGACGTCCATCTCCTTCATATTGCAAAGTGAGTGCAAAGGTAACCGATCCCAAAAGACCTGCACTTTTTTCTGGCCATTCAACGAGTAAAATGCTTTGTTCACGTGCTTCATGAAGTCCTAACTCGTCGATTTCTTCTACCATAGAAAGGCGATAAAGGTCAGCATGAATAATTTCAAATTGTGGAAGTTGATAGTTTTGAGCAAGAGTAAAAGTGGGGCTTGGAACATCCAGTGTATTGTCGTTGGCAAGTGTACGGATGAGTGCACGTGCGATGGTTGATTTCCCTGTTCCAAGATCGCCTTGGAGTGTCACAAGATCGCCAAGTCTTAAAGCAAGAGCTAAATCTTGCGCAAAAAGCTTTGTTGCTTCTTCATTTTCAAGAAAAAAACTAAAATTCATTAAGGTTTCCACGAAAGAGATGAGGAAAAGTTTGTAAATATAAAGAACGAGATTAAAAAATTTTATCTTTTTTGGAAACTGGAAAAAAACATTTAACCGTTGTTCCTTGCCCTGCTCCAGTAAGAATTTCAACATGCCCACCATGGAGTTCAACAAAGCTTTTGACAAGGGAAAGACCAAGACCTGCTCCTGCACGTCCACTATGATGTGGATGAGAAGAAAAACGTTTGAAAATTCGGTCAAGGATATCTTTTGGAATATCAGATCCCTTATTGTGGACACTGAAGACGATGTTCTCATCTTGTTCATCAGCACAAAATTCAATCGTGCTTGCTTCTGTTGCGAAATTAATGGCATTACTGAGAACATTAACAAAGATTTGATGCAAACGTGTTGCATCAGCAAAAATAAAATTTAAGGAAGGAGAAATTTGTTGTAAAAGTGTAATATGACGTCCGTTAAGACGCTCTTCCACACGTGCTATTGCTTGCACCATAGCGTCAGCAATGTTAACGGGTTTTATGTCCAACTCCATGATGCCTGCATCAAGGGTGGCAAGGTCAAGAATATCATTAACGATATTCAAAAGCGCACCTGACTCTGAATGAATATGTCTAAGATATTCATGTTGGCGTTCATTGATAGAGCCAAAAATTTGATCACGTAAAATATCGGAAAATCCAATAATATTAGTGAGAGGTGTACGCAATTCATAGGAAACATGTTGAACAAATTCATTGCGCAAACGATCAGCACTTTCTAAGGCTTCATTTTTTTCTTGAAGAGCACGCGCGACATAGACAGTATCAGTGACATTTACGAAAGTGAGCATTGTCTCTCCATTGGGGAGTGGCACCAATGTGTAATCAATGATTATTCCATTTTTGAGATCCATACGACCTGAGTATGTATCACGTTTTTCAGCAAAACCAGTAATGAATTTGGTAAACTGATCCCATTCTTTCCCGACAGTTAGGGGGGCACAATGACTTTGTAATTGTGCAATATGAGTACCTTCTACCAATAAATTATAGGGTAGAGACCACAATTTCGATAAGGCTGGATTCGATAAACGAAGACGTCCATCGGTACCAAAAACTACCACGCCTTCTGAAAGCTTATCAAGTGTTTCGCCTTGTATTTTAATTAATGTATTATAACGTCGTTCAAGATCAACTTTTTCTGTGAGATTTTCGTAAAGCCAAGTGACGCCTCCTTGTGGATGAGGACTAGAAATAACACGTACCGTACGCCCATCTGGAAGATTCCAAATTTGTTGATTCGATTCTGTTTGTTGGTAAGCTTTAAAAAGTTCTTCTTTCCACGCGCGCCAGTCAGGATGTTCGCCAATAAGTCCTTTTTCACGCAAACGTTCAAGAAGCAATGTATGGCTTGGTTCACTTTCTAGAAAAGAACTTTCCAATGGCCATAAGATTTTAAAAGCATGGTTGCAGAATTTTAATTTTTGGTTTGTATCAAAAACTGCTACAGCTGTTGAAATTTGGTCAAGTGTTTCACAATGACTTTGAAGAACACGTCTCATTTCATTGGCAAGATTTTCATATGCACTATCATCACGGGCAAAGGCTGCCATCCCTTCTACTGTTGTAATACGTGTGAGATAAAAATGGTGTCGTTCTCCATCAATTACCGTATGAACATGTTCTTGAAAAATTGTTTCTTCCTCGTCTATTTTGTGTTGTGTTGCTTCATTGAAAAGATCATTGACTTCATTGCATCCTTCTCGAAAGCCTGTCATTTCTCTAAAGGCACGGTTGACAAAATAAACTTTCCCTTCACAATTTCGTATCCATACTGGTTCTTGAATCCGATCAAGAAGATTGCGCTGCATTCTTAATTCTGTAAGAGTTCGCTCGATATCCTTCTGTAAACGAGCATTTTCGCTCTGCTGTGTTGAGATGTTTTGAAAACGTACAATGGCGACCGTTCCTGCGATTATACCTGTGGCTTGTAACAGCGTATTATTTGCGGTAGTGATAGAAAGTTCAAAAGGATGACAGTGAAAACGCAATTGAATCAACGCATAATCAAGTTCTCGTAGAGACGTTTCTTCAAGCCAGAGTTCAAAACGTTGAAAATTTTGCTGACTAATGCCTGTTTTCTGCAATGCGGGAATGTTGCCAACTATACGTGGTAAAGATGTTGGATTTTCCCAAATAAGAAGACATTGCTCTGTTTCTTCCAAGAGTCGTTCATAATATTTAAGTTTTTCAGAAAAATCTGCTTGAGTTGTTTTCAAAAGCTTCCATGAAGTTTTTTTTGCGCTTATAATAACGATCATGCACGTGAGAAGTGAAGCACAAGAGATTCCTCCGCACAGTGCTAGAATAAGCCATGGACCATCTGGAAATGTGAAAGGGGGCAGCAAATGCATTGACAATGATTGAGCAATAGTACCTGTTGGAGAGAAAAGAAGAAGAAGGCAAAAAATATTGATACAGATTCGGATCATTTTTTGAGCTTTTTCTTTGGGGGCATAGTCACCAAAGCTGAGCACGGCGCGTTTTCCTTTTTTCTTTTCGCTTAGGGAAACGTTTTAGTAACGGTAATGATTTGGTTTATAGGGTCCTTGTGGTGTGACTCCAATATAGGCAGCTTGTTCTTCCGATAAAACACTTAATTTTACTCCTAAACGATCAAGATGAAGACGTGCAACTTTTTCATCAAGATGTTTGGGTAAAACAGTCACTTCATTTTTGTAGTTATCTGCATGAGTGAAAAGCTCAATTTGCGCTAAAACTTGATTAGTAAATGAAGCAGACATAACAAAAGAGGGATGACCTGTAGCATTACCGAGATTTAGTAAACGTCCCTCGGATAACAAAATTACACGTTTCCCATCGGGAAAGGTAATCATATCTACTTGCGGTTTAATATTTGTCCATGGCAGATTTCTAAGAGCTGACACTTGGATTTCATTATCAAAATGACCAATATTTCCAAGAATACACATATCTTTCACTTGCTGCATATGATCTAAGCGGACAACATCTTTATTGCCGGTTGTCGTTATGATAATATCAGCGCTAGAAGCTGCATCATCCAAAGTAACCACTTCGTAGCCATCCATAGCTGCTTGAAGGGCACAAATTGGGTCGATTTCTGTTACTTTAACACGAGCTCCAGCACCTGAAAGGGATGCTGCTGAGCCTTTACCCACATCACCATAACCACAGACAATAGCTGTTTTTCCAGCTATCATCACATCTGTTCCGCGTCGGATACCGTCTATTAATGATTCTCTACAACCATATTTATTATCAAATTTTGATTTAGTAACGCTATCATTGACATTAATGGCAGGAAAAGGCAGAAATCCTTCCTTTTGTAATTGATAAAGACGATTTACTCCTGTCGTAGTTTCTTCGCTTATGCCTTTAATTGCTGCGCACTGGCGTGTAAAAAATCCTGGTGTAGCATCCATACGCTTTTGAATTTGTTTGAAAAAAAATCCTTCTTCTTCTGTTTTGGGATGAGACAGAATATCTTTATTCTCTTCTGCACGACATCCTGTTAAAATATAGTTTGTAGCATCAGCTCCATCATCCAAGATAAGGTTGGAAGGATTGCCATCAGGCCATTGGAAAATTGCGTCTATATAAGTCCAATATTCTTCAAGTGTTTCGCCCTTGAATGCGAAAACAGCGGTACCTGTCGCTGCAATAGCTGCTGCTGCATGATCTTGTGTAGAAAAAATATTGCTAGAACTCCATCGCACGTCAGCACCAATTGCTTTCAAAGTTTCAATCAAAACAGCTGTTTGAATGGTCATATGCAACGAGCCAGAAATGCGTGCTCCACGTAGAGGTTGATGGGGAGAAAATTCTTTACGGCAAGCCATCAAACCAGGCATTTCCGTTTCAGCGATATCAAGTTCTTTACGACCATAGGCAGCAAGCGCGATATCTTTTACAACATAATCTTGAGCTGCCATTTTTCATTCCTTTAAAATCAATTTTTTTTAAGACGGTAGGAGAAATTGAAAAAAAATGCAAGCGGATAGAAAGACTTATTTATGTGAAATTTATGTACAAAATTTTTTTAAATCTCTACGAAATTTATGTGATTTATATATTAAATAATAATGCTATGGGCAGTACAGAAAGGAATCCATGAAAATTTATTGAGTAAATAAGTTTATCAATTTTCGTTTCTCAATAAAAGAGGAAATGTTTGGTGAAAAACGTAACAAATTTGCTAGGACATTGCAGAAATATTGTTTTGTTCAAAAATAGTCAATGAGCGTGTAACCACACTGCTGGAAGATGCTTAAATTATTTAATTTTGAAGGAGGGCAGTATGGCAAGGAAAATTGTTATGAGATCATGCTTTTTGGAAAAAGAATGAAATATATAATTTTCGTCAATATAGCTATTCTTTCTTTGGTAAAGCATGAACTAATTCAGTTACAAAAACACGCGCTGGATTGAAGGAGAATAAGAAATATGCACTATGCTGGTAAATTTTTGGAGAATTGACCCTGTGGACGGAACCGCCAAAGATAATTCGGTAAGATAGCAGCCATTGCTTTGGGGATAATTCCTACTCCTTCTAAAGTATATCCGTGCTTTATAGCTTCTTGAGAGACAATGTTATCCACTTGCAGGAAGCGTATTTGATTGTTTGTGACTAGTGTTGGTATGAGAGGAAGTTTCCCAATAGTTCCCAAGAAACTCCCAAGAAAGAGTCCAACAGAAAGAGGCATGGAAAGAGTTGTTTTTTTGCGGTGAATGATTTTCAATATATTTTTAAGGACATTTGAAAATGTGATAATCTGGGGACCACCAAGATCATAGCTTTTTCCAAAAATGACATGCTCTTCTAAAGCGCGCACAACAAATTCGGCAATATCACCAACATAGACGGGCTGCAATTTACTTTGTCCACCTCCAAAAAGAGGCATAATTGGTAAAAAACATGAAAAATTTGCTAAGGTGTTAAAGAAACAATCTTCTGGTCCAAAGATAACTGATGGACGCATAATGACTGCTTGGGGATGCGTGCTATGAACGATTTGCTCACACAAATATTTGACGTGCGCATAAAGAAATGAAGCGTTTTGATTGGCTACAAGTGTTGACATATAGATGAGTGGAATATCAGCTTGAGCTGTTAATTCGGCAACATTTTGTGTACCATCAATTTGTGTATTTTTAAAGTTTGATTGATTTGCTTGTGTTAAGCTACCAGGAAGAAATACTGCTCCATCTGCCCCAAGCAATGCACGTGCAACAGAGGCGCGGTGCTTGATATCAGTCTGGAGCATTTGGGTTTGTCCCACTTCTCCTACTTGTAGCATATAATAAGCTTTTTGCGGACAACGGACAGCGATACGAACACGGTAACCTCGTTTGGTTAAAGTTTCAACAATATGCCGTCCTACAAAACCAGAACCGCCGAAAACGGTAATAAGCTTAGGATATTGATAAAGTTTACAATCAAGTTGCATAATAAAAAGATCTGTCTTCTAAAGCTCTATAAATAACTAATTTTTAGCATGGTGGTGTTTTATTGTCACGTAAAATATCGCCTGCAAGATAAAGAGAGCCACCGATAAGAACAGTCGCTTTTGGATGCTCTGAGTTAATTGTACGTAAAGCATTTTGTAGGCTAGCTTGCGGGCTAGCAAGAAGTCCTGCTTTCTGGGCTGATTTAGCTAAAGTTGTTGAACAAATACTTGCGTCGTTGTCGATCAGCGAGATCGCGTATACTTTATCTACAATATTAGCTAGAGGACGAAAATAACCAACAGCATCTTTCGTATTGAGCATGCCAACGACCATAATAATAGGGCGGTTTGACTTTTTTTTCCATTGGGCAAGCTCTGCTGCAACAACTTTTCCAGCAGCAGAATTATGACCACCATCTAACCATAAATCAATATCAGGGGATAGTTGATCAACCAAATGTCCATGGGTAAGATGTTGCATTCGTGCTGGCCAATAAATATTTTGCAGAGCATGACTTATTGCTTGTTCTGAAAGTCGAAAGCCTGCTTGATAAATTGCTTCAAGAGAAGCTCCAGCATTGGCAATTTGGTGCGCTCCAATAAGGTTAGGAAGTGGAAGATCCATTAAACCTTGACTATTTTGAAATACCATACGTCCATGCTCTGTATAACTTTGATAATCTTGACCAAATAAGGAGTAAGGTGCTTTATTTGTATCAGCAAGGGCAGTTAAAGTGGAAACAGTTTCATTATGATCTTGTTTACCAATAACCACTGGAACTTCTGGTTTTATAATGCCTCCTTTTTGGAAAGCAATTTGTGCGATTGTGTTTCCAAGAAAGATCTCATGATCATAATCAATGGGCATGATAAGGGATACTGCTGGTTTTGGAATGACATTTGTAGAATCAAAACGTCCTCCTAACCCAACTTCTAGAATCACAACATCGGCTGGGTGTGTGTTAAACAGCGTAAAGGCGGCTGCTGTGAAAATTTCAAAAACAGTAATCGGCTCTTGACGATTCGCTTTGATAACTTGATGAAGTGTTTCAGCTAATCGGCTTTCTGTGACAAGCTGACCACTTCCTGTTTGACTTAATCGACAGCGCTCATTCCAGTTGACCAGATGAGGTGAGCTGTATACATGAACGCGGTAGCCTGCACTTTCCAAAAGAGCACGACAAATAGCTGAAGCAGATCCTTTGCCATTTGTCCCAGCAATATGAATAATAGGTGCAAGCTTTAAATGCGGATTACCAAGACTCTCTAAAAGGCGAAGAATACGCTCTAAAGAAAGATCAAATTTCTTAGGATAACTTTTCAGTACATCATTTACCATCCTTTGCACTTGGCTTTGTTCCATAGTTTAAGCAGCTTCTGTTTTAGAAAATGATACCTGAGAACTTGTTGAAGATGGATTGGAAGGATTAACAGTAGCAGGACATTTCATCATTAGCCGTAAAAGCCGTGCAATGGTAGTTTTCATTTCTAAACGCGACACAACCATATCAATCATACCATGTTTGAGAAGGTATTCACTACTTTGAAAACCCTCTGGTAAGGTTTCGCGTATGGTTTGCTGAATTACACGCGGTCCTGCAAAACCAATCATAGCACCAGGTTCGGCAATGTGAATATCACCAAGCATGGCGTAAGAAGCAGTAACACCACCTGTAGTTGGGTTTGTAAGAACGACAATATAGGGAAGTTTTGCTTCTTTCATCATTTCAATTGCTACGGTTGTACGGGGCATTTGCATCAATGATAGTGTTCCTTCTTGCATACGTGCTCCACCAGAAGCGGAAAAAAGAACCAAAGGACATTTGTCGGCAATGGCAGTATCAAAAGCTTTGACGATAGCTTCTCCCGAAGCCATACCGAGTGACCCTCCCATAAAAGCGAAGTCTTGAACGGTTGCGATAATCGGTAAGCCTTCAATGGTACCTCGTGCACTTAAGATATTATCATCAACACCAAGTTTGGAACGATAATCTTTTAATCGGTCAATGTAGCGTTTTTCATCGCGAAATTTTAGAGGATCTGTTACAACCTTTGGATTTTCAAGAGGTGTATAAACTCCATCATCAAAAAAATGCATGAGACGATTTTTAGCGCTGATGCGCATGTGATGTCCCGAAGAGGGAATCACATATTGATTAGCTTCTAAATCTTTATGGAATACCATTTCACCGCTGGTGGGGTCTTTGATCCACAGATTGTCTGGAATTTCACGGCGTCTCAGTATAGAGTTGATTTTAGGACGAACATAACTTGTAATCCAGTTCATCTTTGTAACCTCTCTTTAAATGTTATACAATTTTCGTACAATTTGAGAAAATATAAAACCAAATGCTTGTTTTTTTGGCTAATTAAACGGGTCTATTTAATAGTTTTATCATTGTATGTACAGCTCTCACCCCATTATCCTTTAATTTTTTATTTTTCCAATGTCACAACAATAATTTCGAATAAGAGTATTACTGCAATTTTGTCAATGATTTTAATAATTTACATTTTTTGCTTTTTGATTATGAGATAAAATTTTACTCTTTGTGCTTATAAAAAACTCTTCATTTATTTTTATGGAAAATCAACATTGAGTAAATCATTAACGTAAACAGTATGCGCCTGAAGCAAAATCCCTCCCCCTACCTTAAGCATACATAAATTAAAGCTACAATGGTTCAAAAAACAATGGATACAACCTACGTTATGTTAGCGAAATGCCAGCATCAGAGCAAGGATTTTTTGATTTTTAAGTGGATGATGAGTGTACTATTTTTTTGTAATGCATGTGATAGCTTTGGGAGCAAGCATTTTGTATAAGTGTGTCATAAAGGCAGCTGCGAAAAGCGGCGTTGTTAAATTAAGAATAGGAATTGAAAGAAAAAACGCTATCAATAATCCTGCGCCAAAAACCTTAGTAGAGTGAGCATTTAAAAAAGTATGAGCTTCTTGTTTGGATCGAAAACGATAGACAACAAGCAGGAAGTATTCGCGGCCGAGCAAGTAGCCATTAATACTATAAAAAGCAATTAAATTGATACCTGGCACGAAAAACAAAATAAAAGCGATTCCATTTCCGATAAGGCTTAAAGCCATAAATTTTAAAGAGAAAATGAGTGAGCGTCCAAATGGTATAGCGTATCCAAGAGGTTCGTGAGGGTAAGCTTCCTTTTCAATAATTTCAGCAGCAGAATCAATGAAAAAACCGCCAATTATAGCTGTAATGGGAGCAATCAAAAAAGCTATGAATAAAGCAAAACTAAAATGGAAAATGATAAGTATGCTAAATCCTAACCATCCTGTCCAATTTGATAATTTGGGAAAAAAATAAGCAATCCAAAATCCAAAATAAGATATAAAAAGTTGGTGTAGGCATAGCCATATGATGACGAGAATAATGAAAGTAAGTCCCAGTACTTTTATCATCATAGTTCGATATTGTGGAGTGAAAAGATGCTGTAAAGCGTGATAGGCAGCAATGAAAATCATAAATAAGAAAAAAGAAAGAAAACAAGGGATGAGCTAGAAAATATATTATATATATTTATTTTTTGAATAATAAAGTTAGATCTCAATTATTTTGATTAAAAAGAGATAATGGTATTATTTTTTGCGAATAAGATGGATTTTTTATTTTTATGTATCATGAAATTTAGAGTAATTTTTTTTTGTGAAATTGATGAAATGGGTAAGATGAGTTGTCAACAGGAGAAATCATTGAGATTAGTGAGTTAAAATTATGCTGGGTTAATAGGAGCTTCAATCTTTAATTAAAGCGGAGAAGTTTTTAAGAAGCTTCTGCTTTAGCAACGATTTTAAATATTCTTGCGTAGAATGTATTTTATTTGTTTTTTATATGTAAAAAAGATTTAAGTAAAAGCTGTTTAGCAGAAAAATATTATTTCAATTTGTTTAGTTAAGTGGGGTGTAGCTGTTGTTGATACGGGAAGTGGTTATATTTGCAGTGTTTGTATAGCTATATACAGTTAATGCTTTGAGGAGAGTATATTTTAGGTTTTCTTTGTGTGATTATTAGCATTGGGTTCGATTGTTTGATGGATGCAGATACTTTTGCGTATTGAGTAAAATAGATTTATTGCTCATTTGAATGGGTAGAAGTATGAGAGTAGAAAAACGATATAATGACATCTGCTAATTTTTGAGCAACTTGTTGTTTACTCATGTATGGCCATTGTTCGATATTTTCTTTGCTAACGAGACAAACTTGATTTGTATCGGCACCCATAACGCTTGTACCATCAGCATGAAGAGAAATATCATTGGCAAGGATAAAGTTAGCGCCTTTTTCAATACATTTTTTTTGCGCATTGGCAATGATGTCACAGGTTTCAGCAGCAAAACCAACCACGAGTGGAGGACGATTTGGGGCATGTCCAATCGTTGCTAAGATGTCAGGATTTTCTACTATGTGCAAGGATGGTGATGTTTTGTTGACACTTTTTTTAATCTTCTGCAAAGATTGTGTTTTGCTGCGCCAGTCGCAAACAGCAGCAGCAAAAATAGCTCCATCGGCAGGCAATGCTTCTTGAACGGCTTGTAGCATTTGATACGCTGTTTCAACATGAATGGTTTTTACGCCTTGTGGATCAGCAAGATTCACTGGTCCACAAATAAGTGTTACGTTAGCACCTAAATGCGCGAGAGCTGTTGCAATGGCGTGACCTTGTTTTCCTGAAGAGCGATTAGCAAGATAGCGCACAGGATCAATTGGTTCATGGGTGGGACCAGAAGTTACAATGAAATGACGACCAAAAAGTGTTTTTTCTTGTACATTCAAAAGAGTTTCTGCTGCAGCTACAATAGTTAAAGGTTCACTCATGCGTCCACAACCTGCTTCATCGCGCTCAGCCATTTTGCCGATTTCTGGTCCGACTATGTGTGCACCATCTGTGCGCAGTTGTGCGACATTGCGAACAGTTGCTGGATGTGCCCACATAGCTGGATTCATAGCTGGTGCAATCAAAAGTGGACAGCGTGCTGCTAAAAGTACACAATTGGCTAGATCATCTCCTATACCATGAGCTATTTTTGCAATACGATTTGCTGTGGCTGGTGCTATAATAATCAAATCAGCATTATGTGCTAGCCGAATATGACCAATATCATGTTCTTCTTCACGTGAAAATAAATCATTATACACAGTATTACCGCTCAGAGCCTCAGCTGCTAAAGGGGTAATGAATTTTTGCGCTGCTTTTGTCATAATAATATTTAAGTGTGCTCCACGCTCTTGCAAACGGCGAATTAGATCAAGTGATTTATAGGCTGCAATACTACCACCAATAACAAGAAGGATAGATTTCGATCGCAATGATTGCGCCTCAATAGCACTTGCTTGAGATGAGCATATGGCTGGAGCTACAGGATTGCTTAGAAGGCGACGGGCTTCTTCTTCCATAGAAACACCATTTTTTGCAGCGCGTATTCGCAAAGATTCCTTAGCTTCAGGTAATAGGTTACGTATGGTAATATTGGCCATAAAATATATCCAAAAAACGAAGTGATTGCAATGATATCATTATAGATGTTTTTTAGCGTATTGGATAGATTAGAAAGGATAAAAAAATAAACAAGTCGATATAATACAGCAAAGTGCGATGATAAATAGGCTATAACGGCTATAACGATTGGCACGACTTTGTTCGACAGCAAGTTGTTTGAGGGTGGTGGGAGAAAGATTAAATCCTCCTTCTATCATTTGGTTAAAGTCTTCTTCTATACGTTGAAAGTTTTGTATCATTTGCGGTGTTTTACGTGCTAACGAAAGGAGTGCTTGCGCTCCTTCACTAAAATCTTTTGCAAGTCCTACAGGTCCTAGATTTTTACTAATCCATTCTTTCACAACCGGTTCAGAAGCTTTCCACATATTAAAATTTGGGTCCAATGTGCGTGCAACACCTTCCACGACAACCATAGTTTTTTGTAATAATAAAAGTTCAGGACGCGTTTGCATATCAAATAACTCGGTGACTTCAAACAAGAGTGTGAGTAACTTAGCCATAGAAATACTTTGTGCGGATTGTCCGTGAATCGGTTCACCAATGGCGCGATTGGCTTGAGCAAAGCTCTCAATATTGTGGTGCGAAGGTACGTATCCTGCTTCAAAATGAGCGCGTGCTACTCTATGGTAATCACGGGTAATAAAACCGTAAAGAATTTCGGCGAGGAAATGCTTTTCTTTTTTACCAAGTCGTCCTGTAATTCCTAAATCGACAGCAACAATACAGCCATTTGGATCCACGAATAAATTACCAGGATGCATATCGGCATGAAAAAAACCATCACGCAACGTATGACGAAGGAAAGATTGAACAAGTGTAATTGCGAGTATTTGCAAATCAAAGCCAGCTTTTTGAAGTGCAGAGATTTCAGATATTCTTATACCATCGATCCATTCCATTGTGAGAACATTGCGGCCTGTTCGCTCCCAATCAATTTTTGGCACTCGAAATCCTGTATCATTTTGAATATTTTCAGCCATTTCTGATATAGCAGCTGCCTCTAACCGTAAATCCATTTCAAGACGTGTAGTTTGTGCTAAAGTGTCAACGACACAAACAGGACGAAGACGTCGAGAGGCAGGGACATAGCGCTCTTGGAGGTGAGCAATGAGGTAGAAGCTTTTAAGATCTTTAGCAAAACGATTTCTGATATTGGGACGAATGACTTTAACAGCGCATTTTTTTTTATGACCTGCTCCATCATAGTATTCAGCGGGATGAACTTGAGCAATAGAAGCGGCGGCAATAGGAGGATAGAAATTTACGAATAAATCATCGATAGAACGACCAAGTGAACTTTCAATTTGGGCAATAGCAGCAGTGCAGGAAAATGTCTGAACACGATCTTGTAGCTGTACCAAGTCCTTCACGATATCACGTCCGACAATATCGGGTCTTGTAGCAAGGAATTGACCAAGTTTTATGTAAGAGGGGCCAAGCTTATTGATGGCATCTGAAATATTTTCAGATCGTCGCTTCTTTTTCGTTTTGCGCCGCGCTAACATTCTTGCTATACGATGACAAAATGCTGAAAATCCTCGAAGATCGTCACTGGGAAGAGCGCTCAAAACACCTTCACGTGCTAAAACCCATCCCGCACGCATCACTTGAAAGTAAGTAGAAATTTGCACCATTTTCAAATCTTCCAGCCTGAATGCAGTGCTGCAATTGCACCTGTGAGATTACGGTACGATACCCGTGAAAAACCTGCATTATTGATCATATGGGCAAAATCATCTTGTTTGGGAAATTTACGAATAGATTCAACCAAATAACGATAAGCATCACCATCATTTGCAATAAGTTGGCCAAGTTTGGGAATGACATTGAAAGACCAAAGGTCATAAATTTTGTCAAGCAAAGGCATCTCAACATTTGAAAATTCTAAACATAAAAAACGTCCACCTGGTTTTAAAACACGAAAAGCTTCTCTGAGGGCTTGGTCAATATGAGGTACATTGCGAATTCCAAAGGCGATTGTGTAAGCATCGAAACTTTGATCTTCAAAAGGCAAATATTCTGCATTAGCTTCTACAAAGTCCATCAAGGGAGCTAGACCATTTTTTTGTGCGCGTTCTTTACCGATGCTGAGCATTGATCCATTAATATCAAGTACTGTAACATGGGCTTGTCGGCGTGAAGCATTAAGAATACGAAAGGCAATGTCACCAGTGCCACCAGCTACATCAAGCGCCTTCCAATTGGAAAGTGCTGAGGGAGAAAGCCATGCAACCATGAAATTTTTCCACGCACGATGTAACCCAAGCGATAAGATATCATTCATCTTGTCATAATTTTCAGCAACAGAGTGAAACACATCGTCTACCATGGACTGTTTTTGTGCTTCATCAATTTTCGTAAAGCCAAAAGAATGTTCCATACCACCTTTGACTCCTACGCGCTCTGTTTCAGCTGTCATATGCGTGACCTTTCTTATTTTTCTTTTATCGTAAATGAAATATAGAAGACATGCTCAAATACGAATAAAGCAACTATAAAACCGTGACATTTATACAGCCAAAAACAAAAGAGTACCTTTAGATGTCAAGATTAGCAACGCTTAAGGCATTGTCTTGAATAAAAGCCCGTCGAGGTTCAACTTCATCACCCATTAAACGGGAAAAGAGTGAATCTGCATCGGTTGCATCATTAATTTTAACTTGTAAAAGAGCGCGCGCATCAGGATTAAGAGTTGTTTCCCAAAGCTGTTCAGCATTCATTTCCCCAAGGCCTTTATAACGTTGTAGAGTGATGCCTTTTTTACCATTTGTAAAAATGCTTTCTAGTAAGCTCATAGGTCCAAAAATGCGTTCTGATTTATCTTTGCGATGAAGAAGGGGAGAATGATTATATATTTCTATGAGATTTTTGGAGACATGATCAATTTGACGTGCATCAGCTGAGTTTATAAGTCCTGCATCGAGTGTGATAACATCTTTAACTCCGCGTAAAATGCGTTCGAAAGATAAACTCCCATCTGATGTATATTGACCTGTCCAACCACGTTCCATATCATCGGCAATTAAATCAAGACGATGTGCCACATCATTAGCTGTTTTTTGAGCTTTTTCAGGTGTGGCAAAAGCTTCAAGATTAAAAGCGCCAACAATTGCTGCTTGTTCAACAATATTGCGATTATAACGGGTATGAAGACCATTTAAAAGTTGGCGTAATACACGGGCATCTTCAGCGAGTTGACGTAAATCAGCACCTGCACAAACTTCTCCTGTCGATAATTCTAATGTTGTTTCTTCTAGCCCAGTATCCATCAAAAATTCTTCGAATGCTGTTTCATTTTTGATATATTGAAAAGACTTTCCGCGTGTTACTTTGTAGAGGGGTGGTTGGGCAATATAAAGATGTCCACGCTCAATCAATTCAGGCATTTGCCTAAAAAAGAAAGTAAGCAGAAGAGTACGGATGTGCGCACCATCAACATCTGCATCGGTCATAATGATGATTTTATGATAACGTAATTTATCTGGCGAAAATTCATCCTTACCAATAGAAGTTCCAAGAGCAGTGATAAGCGTTCCAATCATATCCGATGAGAGCATTCGATCAAAACGTGCTCGTTCAACATTAAGAATTTTGCCACGTAAAGGCAAAATTGCTTGGTTTTGACGTGAGCGTCCACTTTTTGCTGAGCCACCAGCCGAATCTCCTTCAACGATAAAAATTTCTGATTTTGCTGGATCACGTTCCTGACAATCAGAGAGTTTGCCTGGAAGAGACGTGATGTCAAGGGCTCCTTTGCGTCGTGTGAGTTCACGTGCTTTGCGCGCTGCTTCGCGCGCTGCTGCAGCTTCTATCACTTTCGTTGTAAGAATTTTTGCTTCACTAGGATGTTCTTCTAGCCACGCGGAGAGACCTTCATTCACCAAATTTTCAACAATAGGTCGTACTTCAGAGGAAACCAGTTTATCTTTTGTTTGTGAAGAAAATTTAGGATCGGGAACTTTAACTGAAAGAATAGCTGTGAGTCCTTCACGGCAATCATCACCAGTGAGATTTACTTTTTCTTTTTTTGCAATACCTGAAGATTCGGCGTAGCCATTAATTTGGCGTGTAAGAGCGCTGCGAAAACCTACCAAATGAGTTCCACCATCACGCTGAGGGATATTATTAGTAAAGCACAACACTTTTTCGTGATAGGAATCGTTCCACCATAGAGCAACATCAACGCTCATTCCATCCTTTTCATTTGTAATGTAAATAGGGTGATCGAGTAGCGCTTTTTTTGATTGGTCAATATATTTGACAAATTCAATCAAGCCACCCTCATAGTGCAATTCAACTGACTGAACATCAGCATGACGTTGATCAACAAGAAGAATATGCACACCAGAGTTCAAAAATGCCAATTCCCGTAGACGACGCTCTAAAGTTTCAAAGTCAAATTTAACCATAGTGAAAGTTTCAGAACTTGGTAAAAATCTGATTTCTGTTCCGCTTTCCGCATCGCAATCACCGATAATTTTTAGTGGAGAATCGGCAACACCATGCGTGAATGATATTTCATGGATTTTACCATTGCGTTTGATTCGCAGCTGCAACCAAACTGACAGTGCGTTAACAACAGAAACTCCAACACCGTGTAGTCCTCCTGAAACTTTATAAGAGTTTTGATCAAATTTTCCGCCAGCATGAAGTTGGGTCATGATAACCTCAGCTGCTGAAACACCTTCTGTTGGATGAATATCGGTAGGGATGCCACGTCCATTATCGCGGACGGAACAGGAGCCATCAGCATGAAGTGTAACGTTTACAAGAGTGGCATGACCCGCTAAGGCTTCATCAATAGCATTGTCTACAACTTCGTAAACCATGTGATGCAGGCCTGAGCCATCATCTGTGTCGCCGATATACATGCCAGGGCGTTTACGTACGGCATCGAGACCTTTGAGAACTTTAATGGAAGCGGCATCATAGTCATTATCGTAAATCGGTGAAGTTACTTCATCACTCATAAGTTAATCCATTTCTGTGTTCAATTTGCGATATTTCATTAGCTTTTTTTAAAGCTTAATGTTTTGGCCAGTTATTTATGGAATAACCACATTACACATTTACCGTATATCAGATTCATATTCAACATCTGTCAGTACATAATAGATAGAATGCTTTTTGCACACATAAATGATGTTGTGCTGTGTTATATTACGTTTTTAATATAGAAAAACACTTAAAATGGGTTTGATGAAATTTCCTCTTATGATTAAGGTTTGAGGGGAAAAGGGTAGTTATTTGAGCATTACAATGATGCGAAGAGTAAGATGTTATTGTTTTTTTGATGATTGATAAAAGTATGTGGAAAGTTAATGAAGCCAATTTTTGTGCTTTTATGAACACTTTAGTTTTATCCGATATACAATGATCGATTTGAAAAAATATACTGTTTGTTTTTGCTTAGCTCTTGCATAATCCTACAAATTGGTAATGTATTTTTACGTCATTTGTTGTTGGCACATGAAAGGGTTTGATGAAGTTGTATAATAATGCTTGAAGTGTGTATAGCTTGTACACTCCAGCAAAATCAGAAGATGTTTTTTTAGAGTAAAATTTTATGTTTGTGCTAAAAATTTTTTTTCTTCCAAACAGTTTTTTTGCGTTTTTTGGAAAGGTTTATGCACAAATTCTGATAACACCAATGTATTTTGAAAATATATGAACATTGTTAAATTTTTAACAACTTTAAAGAACAACGATACATGTTAATTTCTTAACGTGGCAGACATTTGAGTAAAGTGCATTAAATACAGTGGAGTGGGAAAAATGACATTTTAGTTATAAAAAATCGAGGGAAAAAAGATTTTGGTAATGAGTAAATCTATAGACGTATTAAGTGCTTTTATTGGAATTTTATTTATAGCATGGGGGATTTTCTTTTCGTCCTTCGCATCAGCAGAAACGGTTGGAAAGTTACCCTCTTTTTTTGGTGCGCATGAGCGTTTTGTGCAACCTGATACAACAGATATAATTCGTTTGCGTTTTGTAACAACTTTTGATTTTCCCCCTTTTAATTTTCTTGATAAAACAGGACATCTTACAGGTTATAATATCGATTTGTTACGCGCTATTTGCTCAAAATTAAATCTTGAAAAATTTTGTGAGGTAGAAGTTATTCCTTGGGAAGAGCTAGTGGATCATGTCAAAAATGGTGACGCAGAAGTGGTTATCGCTGGCTTAAAAGAAACAATCAAAACACAGCAAGATCTTGTGTTTACTCGGACTTATTTGCGTTTTCCTGCTCGGTTTGTTGCTTCTCAATTTGTGAATCTGGATGAGCCAATAAGCGAAAAACTTATACATTTAAACAGCGGATTTTTACTCAAGAGTGCGCACGAAAAGTTATTTCATAGTTATTTTCCTGAAGCCAAATGGCAGGGGTTTAAGAATAGGGAAGAGCTTTACAAAGCGCTACAAGATCATACAATTGATCTTATTTTTGATGATGGGTTTGCTTTGTCTTTATGGTTAAATGATCCAAAATCATCTGATTGCTGTCATTTTGTTGGGGGGGTGTATATGGCTCCACAGTTATTAGGAAAAGGAATGCGCATTGCTGTTGCAAAAAAGAATGCAAAATTGGTTCATATGTTCAATTATGCTCTGAAATCTTTAGAAGATGATGGCAAACTTGCAGAACTTTATCTGCGCTACTTTCCAGTCAGTTTTTATTGATGAATGCTTTAATCCTAGGTAAGTGCTGTTAGCCTTTCATTTCCCAGCCGATAGGAAATCGCTTCGGCAAGATGATGGCGTGAAAGGTGATCTGCTTCTTCAAGATCGGCAATAGTACGCGCGACTTTAAGAATGCGATGATAAGCACGTGCAGAAAGATGCATCTTTTCACTTACGTCCCGTAAGAGTGTGGCAGCATTTTTATCAGGAATAGCAATTTGTTCAATGATTTTAGCAGGGCAATCGCCATTGGTGCGAATATGGTCAAGACCCAATGCGGTAAAACGTTTAATTTGAATGGCACGACACTGTGCGACGCGTTTTGCAACATCGCAACTTTTTTCTGATTGTTCTGGTTGCATAAGATCCATAGCTGTTAAAGCTGGAACATCAATCCGTAAATCAATGCGATCAAGGAGAGGACCAGAAATGCGGGACTGATAGTCGATTTGACAGCGCATTCCTTTAGCACAAACATGACCTTTTTCACCTGCCATACCACATCGACAAGGGTTCATTGCAGCAATGAGTTGGATACGGGCAGGATAGCTTATGTGATGATTAGCGCGGGCAATAACACATTCTCCGCTTTCTAGGGGTTGACGAAGAGAATCAAGAACCTGTGGAGAAAATTCAGGCAATTCATCAAGAAATAAAACGCCGTTATGTGCAAGTGAAACTTCTCCTGGTCGTCCTTTAAGACCACCACCGATCATTGCTGCCATGGAAGCAGAATGATGCGGAGCACGAAAGGGACAGTGGAGTGAAATATTATTATGTACTGTTTCTCCCGTGATAGAAGCAATCAGAGAAACATCTAAAAGTTCACGGCTATCAAGAGGCGGCAAAATGGAAGGTAAACGTTGTGCTAACATAGATTTGCCTGCACCAGGAGGACCTACAAATAAAAGATTATGCCGCCCAGCTGCGCAAACTTCTAATGCACGTTTGGCAGTTTTTTGTCCTTTAATTTCAGAAAGATCTGGAAGATCAGTTTGGATTTTATATTCGCGTGGTTGCGGGCGTTGTTGAATTTGGGTTCCTCTAAAATGATTAACCATAGTAAGAAGAGTTTCAGGCGCGAGAATATTCGTCTCTGCATTTGCCCACGCTGCTTCAGATCCGCATTGAGATGGACAAATAAGTCCTTTATCGAGTGATAAAGCTGTTATTGCAGCTGGTAAAACACCATTGACTGCTGCAATAGATCCATCCAGTGATAATTCACCTAAAATGATGTAGTCTTGCGCTACTTCAGGAGGCAGAAGTCCCATAGTAATCATTAAGCCCACTGCAATTGGCAAATCATAATGCGATCCCTCTTTAGGTAAATCAGCTGGCGCAAGATTAACGGTAATCCGCTTATTTGGCATAGAAAGCCCACAGGCATGAATTGCTGCTTGCACACGTTCACGGCTCTCTGCGATCGCTTTATCGGCTAATCCAACAATAGCCATTCCTATTTTTCCAGAGGAAATCATAACCTGAACGTCGACTGGTACCGCTTCTAGACCGCGAAAAGCAACAGTTGTAACATGCGCGATCATCAGCTTATTTTCCCCCCTTTGATTGTAAAGAGACAATCATATCTGTACATAAAAATCAAGAAGCGTTTATATAGCTTTTGAGGTGAAGAGACCTATATACCTATGTAGATTTTTGCAATGCCACCAAAAATGGTGATTTGCGTAAATTTAACTATGATAACATGATAATGTGCGGCTAAACAAAATATTTATAATGAGCTAAAAGAATATGCTAAGGAAAAAGGGTTATTTGTGTCACACAGGAGCTTAGGGTTTTGTAAATAGAAAAAGAAATGTTTAAGTAAAGAATGTCGTTTGATATCATCAAATGCGTGGAATATTCTGAGCAGGTGTATTTATATTTCTTGTTTTGTATTATTGATAAATAAAGCAGTGTAAAAAGTGTACTAAGGTATCTGATTTGATGATATATCAGGCAAGAATTTTCTTAAAATCAGGAACCATGCGTAGTATATTTATAGGTCTATGCTTTGTCTTTGCTTTTTCGCAGTCGCTTGCAGCATTTGAGCTTTTCGGCATTCCTCTTTTTGGTCAAAGGAAGGCAAGTGTCTCTCCAGATAGCGTCAACAGTACAGAGAAAATTTATAAAATTGAGGTTGTTGCACCACAAGGTGCGCCACCAGAAGGTGTTAAAATAGTTAAGGCTGTATCTTCTCTTTTTGCTGATCAAAGTAAAGCATTATCTAGTTCTTCTGGTCTATTGGCTAAAGCCCGTTCGGATTATCGTGCAATTCTTTCTGCTCTTTATGCTGATGGACGTTATGGTGGTGTTATTAGTATTAAGATTAATGGTTTAGAAGTTGCTGATTTGAGTCCTGTAACTCAATTGCCAGCAAAATCTAACATTGTTATTATGGTTGATGCTGGTCCACAATACATCTTTAGTGCTGCGCACATCAATAAAGTTGCTCCATTCACGAAATATAAAACCAATAAAATGCCTTCAATTGAAGAGTTAGGTTATAAAGTTGGGGCTGTGGCACACTCTGACGTCATTCTTAAAGCAGAAAGGTGGGCGATTGAGGGATGGCGTCGACAAGGTTATGCTAAAGCTAAGATTATTAATCGTGAGATAGTTGCTGATCATGCTGCACGTCTTATTGATGCACAGATTACAGTTGATCTTGGACAAGAAGCATATTATGGACCTTTAAGAATACATAATGTAAGTAAAAAGCCACGTATAGATTCAGCTTATATTGCATGGATGGCAGGGTTGAAGCTAGGTCAGAAATATGATTCTGATGAACTTGCTAAGACGAATGAGCGACTTACACGACTTGGTGTTTTTCGTGCTATGAATATACATGAAGCTGATGCGATTAACCCTGATGGTAGTTTGCCACTTATGCTTGTTCTGGAAGAACGTAAACTACGACGTTTCGGTGTTGGTGGAAGTTATTCAACATTAGATGGTGCAGGTTTTGATACTTACTGGATGCATAACAATCTTTTTGGCCATGCAGAAAGCCTTAAAATCGAGACAAAGATAAGCGGTGTTGGCAGTAATAAGAAGCAATCATATAATCTTAAAAATTTTGATTATCTTTTCGGAGGTACATTTATAAAGCCTGGTGTGCTCACCCCTGATACAGATTTTAGAGCAGAGCTAAAAGTGCAGCAATGTGTCTTAGACAATTACACCACAAAAGCTATTAGTGGAAAATGGGGTGTTACACATATCTTTAGTGGCGATCTATCGGGGCAGATTGCTTTAGAAGTTTCTCGTGGTTATTCAGACGATATCTATTTTGGAAGTCGTAATTTCATGACAATTGGGTTACCAAGTGGTTTAATTTACGATAGTCGTGATAATAAGTTTGATGCGACAAAAGGTTTATATGGTGAAGCACTTCTTGAACCTTTTTACGAAATGCGTTTTGGCAATTTTGTGGCAAAAATGACTGTGGAAGGTCGTTCTTATTGGGTATTGGATGAAAAAGAACGTTTTATTTTTGCAACGCGGGCAAAGTTTGGTACAATTATTGGGAGTGTTACAGAACAAGTACCTTCGGATACACTCTTCTTTGCTGGTGGAGGTGGATCTGTTCGTGGTTACGCCTATCGTAATATTGGCATTAAAACCGAAAATAATGCTATTATTGGCGGGCGGGCACTTGTCGAGGGTTCAGCAGAATTACGTTTTTCTTTAAATGATAAGATAGGGTTTGTCAGTTTTATTGATGGAGGTCTCATAGGGGAGAAAGCACGATTTGATTTTTCTAAAAACATTAAATGGGGCGCTGGTATTGGAGGTCGCTACATGACAGGTCTTGGTCCTTTACGTGTTGACTTAGCTTTTCCCCTTCAGCGAGAGAAAGGTGATCCTCGCATTGGTTTTTATGTGGGAATAGGACAAGCGTTTTAATGAAAAAAATAGTGCGTTTATGGATCTTTTTATTTTTGCTTTTTCTTCTTCTGGTGGGTGTTATTTTTTTTGTACAGAAAGATACTTCACATCTGAGCAAAGCGACAGCGTATAGTAGTTCATGGTTCGTCTCTTTTATTGAACATAGACTTTCAACACCTAATCGTCAAATCCGTTTGCATAATATGCAAGGAGCAATATCTTCTCAAATATCAATTGGTGCTATTACTGTCAGCGATAAAAAAGGTGTTTGGCTTAAAATTACCAATGCTAAAATAGATTGGAACCGTTTAGCATTACTGAGGGGGCGTGTGGAGATTAACCAGCTTTTTGCTGAACAAATTACGTTTTTACGCAAATCGCAAGGCTCTTCACTTGTTTCTTCCATTGAAGCGGGAGAATTTTCTTTACCTAAATTGCCTATAGCAGTTTCTATTAATACGCTTATGGCTAAGCATGTAATGTTTGAACAGAACTTTTTTGGTTTTTCTGCTGATGTGTCTTTAAAAGGACATTTAACTTTAACTAAAGATGATCTTGATGCTGATATAATGGCTCACCGTTTAGATGAGCTAGGTTCTTTTTCCGTTTTGGCAAAGATATCTAATAGCAACCGCACAGCCAAAATTGATATTTCTGCTAATGAACCGCAAAACGGTATTGTGGCTAATATTCTTAATATTGAAAAACGCCCTGCATTAAATCTCTCCATTAAAGGTGATGGTACTTTCGATGATTTGGTTGTCAAGCTTTATTTAAAGGCTGATGATGATCTTATTTTGGATGGCAATGTTACTCTTGCAAGTATTTCAGAAGGACACAGTCTTTCTACAAATTTTGTAGGCACACTTGGTCTTTTTATGCCTCCTCAATACCGCAACTTCTTTGAATCTGATGTGATGTTGAAAGCAGATGCGAGAATGACAAGAGAAGGTGTGGTGCATCTTGATCATATGGCTATTCAAGGTAAAGCGATCAATTTTGTTGCCAATGCTGAAATAACAGCAGACAGATTTTTACGCAGGCTTTTTGTTGATGGCAAGCTTACCCTTGATAAGGACAAAGAGTTTTCTCATTTACCAGTGCTAGAAGTACCAAAGCACGAAGATAATTTAGAAGATCCAACGCGTATGGATAATCTTGCTTTAACCATTGATTATGGTCGTAAAGGGCAGCAGTCTTGGAAGGGACAGCTTGTTATACATAATTTGGGTAATGAAAATGTTTATATTCGCGATGCTATTTTTGATATGGGGGGAGTGAGCGAAAATCTTGATAATGTAGCTTCGCGTCATGTCGGTATTCAGGTTAATGGAACGCTTCAAGGGATCACAAAAACTAAAGAGACATTAGCAGAAGGTTTAAGCCAAACGATTCATGTGCATTTAGATACAGATATTGTTTCTAAAAAACCAGTTTTGATTCATGATTTTAGTGTCACAGCTCAGGGTTTTTCTGCTTGGTTAAAAGGAAAAGTAAATCACTTTGTTTTAAAAGGTGACCTTGGTTTAAAGGCACAAACATTAGCACCTTTAAACTTATTGAGTAAGCGACCATTTTCTGGTCGCGCAGATATTAAAGCCAGAGGAACTATTGGTTTAATGAGTGGTGTTTTTGATATTAAGTTATCAGGGATTGCTGACAATATAAAAATAGGTATGAAACCTTTTGATCGTTTATTCAAGGGAAATCTCATTCTTTCAGGTGGTATTGCTCGAAATATGACGGGTTTGGTTTTGCGTCGTTTGGATTTGAGAAATCAATATGCAAATGTAAAGGCTGATGGGCATTTTTCAAGTGAAAGTGCTAAGATGAATTTAACTGCTCAAATATCTGATCTTGCCATATTGGATCCAAGAATGAGCGGCGCATTTACAATCCAAAGTGCTGCGAGAGGACGCAATAACCTTATAACGTTTAGTACGCATGCTCATATTGCTGAAGCATTGTTGATGGGAAAGGAACTTCAGAATACAACATTTGTTATTCATACACATTTGGATAATACATCGCCGATTTCTTCTTCTTTAACAGGCTCTGTAAAAGGCGAGGGAACTTTTGCTCAAAAACCATTGTATGTATCTGCTTCTTTTAAAAATTCTGGTCAGGTTCGAAAGCTTCAGGATATCAATATTATAGGGGGAAGTGCGAAGATAATTGGTGATTTTTCCCAAACATTGGGAGGTTTTATAAAAGGTGCTTTGCATATTGATGCTGATGATATTTCAGTACTTTCTGCATTATTTTTGCAGGAAGGTAGTGGAAAAGTAAAAGGAGATTTTGTTTTTGATGAACAAAATGGCATGCAAAAAGCCAATTTGAAGGCGCATATTGATCATTTGAGTTTTGCAAAGAATAGAGTTCAAAAATTAGCGGTAGAAGCCGACATATTTGATCCTTTTGGTATGATACAGTTTGAAGGTTTGATCAATGCTGAACATATCCAAACACCTTTGGTGATGGTCAATCATTTAAATGCTCATGCTAGTTGTAAGAATGAACAAACGGTTTTTACTGTTCAGGCAATGTTGCATAATAATATAAACACACAGCTTTCTGGTCGTGTGATTACGGTGGGACTTCCAGAAGGCGTAAAACGAGAAGTGCAGGTTGAAGCCATGGATGTAAAACAATCCAATTTCCACGTGACATTGCCTAAACCAGCTACGATTATTTTTGATAAAAATGGGATGGTGGTAAGCGAATTAGGGTTCTCAGTTAATGGAGGCAAAGTTGTGCTTACGGGTAATTTTTATGATACCCTTAATCTGCATCTGACAATGAATGCTTTTCCTGCCGCTTTAGCCAATTTATGGAAACCTGGTCTTGGAGCTGCAGGTATTTTAACAGGACAGGTTATGATTCGTGGTAATTTGAAAAAACCTGATATGACCTATGATATAAAAGGTGAGGGTTTAACAACCGTTGCTCTTAAAGATAAAAAAATAATGCCTTTGGCGCTCTCTGTTACGGGGAAAACGGTAAACCAAATCCTTACTTTAAATGCAGATTTAACAGGTGAGGGAATACAAGCACAAGCACAGGGGAATGTATCTTTAGACAAAAACAAACTTGATATACATGTTAATTTGCAAAATTTATCTGCGCGTTTGGCTGATGGCTTTATTGAAGGGCAAGCGCTTGGCGGAAGAGTGGTAGGCAAGGTTGATATTAGTGGAACAGTGAAGGATCCATCTGCTCGTTTTGAGTTTTCTAGTCAGGACATGACTATTATGACTCCTAAGGGAAGCATGTTGGTAAATATGAATGCACTTGGTTCTTATAAACAATCGACATTTCATATTGAGAATATGATGGCAACAGGAGACAAAGGACTAAATCTTTCCGTAAATGGACCTTTTTCTCTCAATGGCTCAGAGGCTAAGCTGAATATTAAAGGAAGAATGCCTCTTGATTTTGTTGATTTATTGTTAGCGAAGCGTGGTGCGTATGTAACGGGCATCGCAGAAATTGAAACGACTCTAAATGGCACATTATTGCATCCACAGCTAAGTGGACATTTTTCTATAGTTGATGGTAGTTTTTTTGATTCACAAACAAATTTAGGATTAAACAATATAACGCTTATAGGCAAACTAAATGGTGACCATGTTCTTATAGAGAAGGCTTCTGCTTCTTCGAGCGGTGAGGGATCTCTTTCTGCTTCGGGTCGTATCACGAATGATTTACAGGCAGATTTGGTTGTTCATCTCGATCATGCCAATTATAACGATGGTTCTATGATCCTTGCAACGTTGTCAGGCAAGATGACAGTGACGGGTCATTTTCTTGGTGAGCTTGTTATTGGTGGTGATGTTACAGTTGAAAAAGCTGAAATTCTTGTTCCCGATCATTTTCGAAATGCAAAATTTCTTGATATTAAAAATAGGAATTTAACCAAATCGATTCAAAAAACGCTTGAACGTGCTGATGTGAAGAGTTTTAATAAAAATCGCAGTGTTTCTCAAAAATCTTCATCTATTGTGCAATTAAATATGCGTATTACTGCACATAATCAGTTTTTTGTACGTGGGCGAGGTCTAGATACTGAGTTAGGAGGACGCATTAACTTGACGGGTCCAGTATCTGACGTGCATCCAGTTGGTGAATTTCAGATGATTCGTGGACGTTTTGATATTCTTTCACAGCGTCTTGATTTCGATCAGGGACAAGCGAGTTTTAGCGGTAATCTTAATCCCACTGTTTATTTTGTGACAAATAATAATAGTGGCGATATTCGCGTTACTGTAACTGTAAGTGGAACGATTGATAATCTTGATGTTCATTTTTCTTCACAACCTAGTTTGCCACAGGATGAGGTTTTGGCGCGTTTGATTTTTAACCGTTCCCTTAGCGAGTTATCACCATTTCAGATTGCTCAGCTTGCAGCAGCTGCAGCTGATCTTGCAGGAGCTTCTAATACATCTTTGTTGAACACTTTACGGACTAAAATTGGTCTTGATGATCTTGATGTTATCGTTAATGAAAAGGGTAATACAGGTCTACGTATTGGACGCTATATACACAATAACATTTATTTGGGTTTTGAAGCGGAGTCTGATGGAACGACGAAGGGAACAATTAATTTAGACATTTCACGTCACCTTAAAGCTAAAGGCGCTATAGGAAATGAAAAGAATTCGAGTGTTGGTTTATTCTATGAAAAAGACTATTAAGGGGAGAGCTTTTTTAAATTTAATTGCTTAAAATTTTTGCTTTTTAAATTGGATATTATGGAGCTTTTTGTAAAAACCATTTTCTTTTTCCAGCAGTTCTTTTTGGGTTCCTTGTTCAATGAGTTTCCCATTTTTTATGACAACAATTTTATCAGCATGAGCAATTGTTGAAAGGCGGTGGGCAATTATAATTGTCGTGCGCCCTTTGGTGAGGTGGTGAAGAGCTTCACTAACTTGTGCTTCGGTGTGTGAGTCCAACGCGCTTGTTGCTTCATCAAGAATTAAGATTTCGCTATCGTGAAGCATTGCTCTGGCAATGGCAAGTCGTTGTTTTTGCCCACCTGAAAGATTATTACCATTATCACCTATTTGTGTATCATAACCATTTGGCAAATCCATAATAAAGTCATGGGCATTGGCTGTTTTTGCTGCTTTAATGATATCATCGTCACTGGCACCTTCTTTTCCAAGTCCGATATTATATTTGACAGTTCCTTGAAAAAGAAAAGTATCTTGTCCTACATAGGTCATAAGATTTCGAAGGGAGCGAAATGTGATGTATCGAATGTCTTGCCCATTGATTAATATACGTCCCTGTGTGGGATCATAAAGACGCATAATAAGATTGATAAAAGTTGACTTTCCTGAACCTGAAGGTCCCACTAATGCGGTCGTTTTTTTTGGTTCTATTTCTAGATTGATGTTTTTCAGCACCATTTGATCATCCATATATGCGAAAGAAACATTTTCGAAACAAATAGCTCCTTGCGTTTTGTCCAGATCTTTAGCTTCTTCATGCTCTGTAACCGTAAGAGGATGGTCAAGTATTTCATACATCGTGCGGATATTAACTAAACCAGATTCAATTTTTACACGCACATTTGCTAGTCTTTTCGCAGGATCATAAGCGAGAAGTAGCGCGACAATGAAAGACATCAATTCACCTTGGACGCCTGCACGTTGTTTTGCAAGATAACCAGAAAAGCAGATAATCCCTGCAATGGCAATACCAGCCAGTGTTTCCATCATTGGATGTGTAATGGCTTCAAGTGTTGCAATATTGTTTGCTTGTTTTTCAACATCACAAACGGCTTTGTTCATACGCTTTTTCATTAACTCTTCTAATGAAAAAGCCTTTATAACCCGAATGCCAATAGTACTTTCTTGCACAATTTTGATGATTTCACCGAGCGAAAGAAGTTCTTTTTCCATAAGACGGCGAACATGTTTTAAAGTTATTCTCACCCCTAAAAAAGCCAATGGACCTACTATTAAGGTAATAACAATTAATGCAAAATTTTGAATGAACATAACAAGCAATAAACCGCTTACTGAGAGCAAATCACGTACAAAAGTTGTGATAATAGTATCAATGATATTACGGGCTGCTGTGGCATTGTGAGTTACACGGACAAGAAGATCGGATGATGTATTATTTTGATAAAAGGAGACTCCCTGTTCCATAAGGCGTGCATAAATTTTGCGCTGTTGTTCAGCAACGATACTATTTCCAGCTTTGCTTAGAAAATAAGTTTGGGCAAAAGTTGAAATCCCTTTGAGAATAAAAATGAAAGCAATGATGCTAGAAGTCAAAATAACCATATTAAAATTCTGCGCATCAATAATATAATTGACAACGTCACGTATAATCCATGCGCTGGCTGCAGTCATGCAGGAAATGATGATCATTGAAAAAATAGCTGCACCGTACCATCGTGCATGTTTGCGAAAATTTTCTCGTAAAAGACGAATGATAAGATGTCTATCAAAAGAGGAAATTTGTTTTTTGACCATGAAGCGCTTCTATATTTTATCGTTATTTATATAAGAATTTATATAAGAATGGGAGACTCTTTGTTAAAGACATTGAGCCTTTTTGATAAAAAAGTACTCTTTTATGGAGAGGTTGGCTACATGCTAGCCGCTAATTTTAAAAAGCATCACAACAGTAACATGTGATGCTTCTAAAATCACCTTTTCACGCTCACTTTTGATCAGTTACGCGCTATATGTCATCTTAATGAAAAATTATTTAGGCGCTATCACCATCATCATCTGACGGCCTTCAAGTTTTAACTCAGATTCAATTTTTGCGATTCCACTTGTATCTTCTTTAACTCTCTGAAGGAGCTTTAATCCAAGATCCTGGTGCGCCATCTCACGTCCACGAAAACGCAAAGTGATTTTTACTTTATCACCATTATTAATGAAACGATGAACAGCCTTAAGTTTGACCTCATAATCATGAACATCAACATTCGGACGCATCTTAATTTCTTTGACTTCGATGATTTTTTGTTTTTTGCGTGTCTCAGCGGCTTTTTTTTGATTCTGATACTTCAGTTTGCCCAAATCAACGATTTTACATACAGGCGGTTCTGCATTTGGTACAATCTCGACTAAATCAAGTCCAACCTCTGCAGCCATAGCAAGTGCTTCTTGTATCGAAACAATCCCTTGATGCTGTCCCTCATCATTGATAAGTTGAACGCAGGGAACCCGAATATCCTGATTTGAACGTGGCCCATCTTTTTGGGTATGTGTCATTTTAAACGGTCTGCGAATGGTTTACGCTCCTTCATTTAGATTCATCTGTGAGGTAATTTAATATATAATTATGTACAAAAAAACAACTAGAATTCTTACTTTTTTCATCCTTTGATTTATTATTTTTGTGTTTGATTTGCAGGATAAAAACTTTTCTTTTATAAGTGGGGGTATTTTAAGGAGGAAATAATAATGGATCAAGATCTCCCTTGCCAATTTTTTTCATTTAAGGACACCGCTCTTGCAGTACGTCACCGTAAAGGCAGTTCCTCACCTGGCTTAGTTTGGATTACTGGTTATGGAGCTAATATGCTGGCTAGTAAGGCGGTTATGGTTGACGCTTTTGCTCAAAAAAATGGTTTGTCTTGTTTACGTTTTGATCATTCTGGTCATGGAGAGTCTGAGGGCAATTTTCTTGAAGGAACGATTTCACGTTGGGTGGAGGAAAGTTTAGCGGTTATTGAAGCCTATTGTGAAGGACCACAGATTTTAATTGGCTCTTCTATGGGGGGGTGGATTGCTCTAAGGCTTGCTCAGATGCTAGCAAAGAAAAGCAAAATGCTTGCTGGTATGATGCTAATTGCACCTGCTCCTGATTTTACGCGAACAGTGGTAGAGCCATTGTTGGGTATAGTAGAGTGGCAAATTTTGGAAGAAAAAGGATATATTGAAGTACCTGCAATTCGTAAAATTGGTTACGTGGAGCCGAAGCCTGTTTCAAAGGTATTTATTAAAGATGGACGAGAAAATTTTGTTATGAAAGGGTGCATCGATGTTGGATGTCCAGTTCATATTCTGCACGGAATGGAAGATGAACAAATACCCTATCAGCATACATTGGATTTGCTTAATCATTTACCTTTAAATGATGTAACATTGACGCTTGTTCGTGATGCAGACCATTCAATTTCGCGTCCGCAAGATTTGGATTGTATCGAAACGGCGTTGAAATTATTGGTTGATCGAGTTAAGGCAAAATAAGAAGGGGCAAATTCATTGGTGTTGAAGACATAGTGTATGACTGTTTATGAACAGCACTTTATTTTCTCTAATCGCATTGTGCCTCTGCGAGTGCGGGAACATAAATTCGCACGCCGTTTTACATTACGTATTAATGCAGGCATTCAAGGAATTTGTGTAACAACACCACCAGAGACAAGTCTCAGTTCGGTTCAGGGTTTCATTGAAAAGCACCGATCTTGGATTGAGGCACGTCTTGCTCGTGTACAAGGTTTACACGAAAGTTCTCATCTCAAAGAAGGTTCAACAATTCCTTTATTGGGTATTGCACATACCATTCGGCATAAAAAAGGGCGCGGAGTGACCGAAATTGTTGCAAGTAGTGCGGGACAAGAGCCAAAAATTATTGTTTATGGTCAATTGGAATATTTGCCAAGGCGTATTGCTGATGTTTTAAAAAAGCAGGCTGCACTTGTTATAACGCCGATGGTAAAGCATTATGCAAATGAAGTAGAATGTCAGGTAAGGTCAATTTGTTATAAGGATACCAAGAGTCGCTGGGGATCTTGTTCAACAGATGGGCGTCTTTCTTTTTCTTGGCGTCTTGTTATGGCGCCAAAGGAAATTGTAGAATATGTCGTTGCACATGAAGTAGCCCATCTTCTTGAAATGAATCATGGGAAAAAATTTTGGGATATTTGTGAAAGACTTTGTCCCGATAGTAAAGCTTGTCGTGCTTGGTTAAAGAAAAATGGTTATAGGTTGCATGCAGTTAATTTTCATTCATATAAGCTGGAGATATGAAAAATAAGACATATTTGATGGAACTTCTTGTTTTGTATTCCGTTATATATGTGCTTCGTTGCATGGTCAGGAAGCCATTGAAGCCTCAGCACGATTGTCTTCCCCTACTTGGTTTGCTGAGTGTCTTCAATGTTTTGCTTTATCTTTTTTGTAATTCAGCTTAAATAATGCTCAATTCAGATTGGAAAAGTACTTATGTGTGTTCTCACAAATCCTATTCAGCTATTACAAGCCCTTATCCGTTGTCCTTCTGTTACACCTCATGAAGCAGGCGCCTTATCAACTTTAGAACAATTTTTAAAAAAGATGGGATTTAGTGTTGAGCGTCCTGTTTTTTCAGATAAAAATACACAAGATGTTGAAAATCTTTATGCAAAAATGGGGAAAGAGGGTTCGCATCTCATGTTTGCTGGTCATACTGATGTGGTACCACCAGGAGAGCTAGAAAATTGGAAACATCCTCCTTTTGAAGGTGTAATAGATCAAGGGAAATTATACGGACGGGGCGCTGTTGATATGAAGGGTGCGATCGCGTGCTTTATTGCAGCACTGGCTCGGGTTCTTGAGAGGCGTCCCATTAAAGGAACAGTAAGTTTTCTGATCACTGGCGATGAAGAAGGTCCAGCTATTAACGGTACGGTAAAGCTTCTAAAGTGGGCAGAACAAAAAGGTGAAAAATGGACTGCGGCTCTTGTAGGAGAACCAACGAGCGTAAAAACCGTTGGTGATGTGATCAAGATTGGTCGTCGAGGATCAATTTCTGGTATCATTACGGTCAAAGGTCGCCAAGGTCATGTTGCTTTTCCTGAGCGGGCAGCTAATCCATTACCTTTAGCAAGTAAACTTATCCAAGCGTTGACACAAAATCCTTTGGATAAAGGAACGCAGAATTTTCAACCCAGTAATTTAGAATTAACAACCATTGATACAGGGAATTCTGCGGTAAATGTTATTCCAGCACAGGCGACGATACGTTTTAATATACGCTACAATGATCTATGGACAAAAGAAATGCTTGTGACAGAGATTGAAAAGCGTCTTGCTTTGGTGCAATCAAAGAACAAGAATGATCACTTACCTTACTATCAGCTGGAATGGGTGCAAAGTTTGGGGAGTGTTTTTGTGACCAAAAATGATAAACTCGTGAACACTTTATCAAATGCTATTGAAAGTGTGACAGGAAGTGTACCAGAGTGTTCAACTTCGGGTGGGACTTCTGATGCACGGTTTATTAAGGATTATTGCCCAGTGGTTGAATTTGGTTTACCAGGGCAGACTATGCACATGGTAGATGAGTGTGTAGCTCTTGATGCAATGGAAAGCCTCACTTCTATTTATGAACGTTTTATTGTCGATTTTTTTTCGTAGAAAAGCGATTACTTTGATGGCAGGTTGAAGTCATATGTGTTTTAATTTGCCAGTTGATTGATGATGTAGTCAAGAAGGATACGTCCTGTTGTTGTGGCTTTTAAGCACTGGTTTCCTACCATTTTTACCAATCCTTGTTGTTGTAAAGCGATAAGTTTGTCCATTGATAAGCCATTGGGGCTTAAAGCTTCATAACGGGTTAGATCCAAACCTTCTGAAAGGCGCAAGCCCATAAGAAGCATTTCGTTTGCTTGTTGTTCTTTGGTCAATTGTTCTGTTTCGACGCAGCCATGCCCTGTAGTTTCGACTAATTCGAGCCAATGTTCGGGATATTTTTCATTTATTGTTACATAACGTTCATGATTTGTAATTTGAGATGAAGGTGCTTTTGAAAAGGAAGAGGAATCGCTTGGTAGGTACTTGATAAAGCGTCCATGTGCTCCTGGACCAAAGCCCGCATATTCATGATAACGCCAGTAAAGAAGATTGTGCGCTGATTCAGCACCAGGTATTGCATAATTTGAGATCTCATAGGCTGGAAGTCCACACATAGTGGTTATTTCTTGGGTGAGATGATACATATCTGCTGCAAGCTCTGATGCGGGAAGGGTAAGTCTTCCTGCGGCATGAAGTCGTTTAAAAGCAGTGCCTTCCTCTATAGTCAATTGATAAAGAGAAAGGTGGTCTGCTGCCAAATCAATAGCTTGAAAAAGTTCATATTTCCATTGTTCGAGTGTTTGTTCGGGGCGAGCATAGATTAAATCAAAGGATAAACGTGGAAAGATTTTCCGCGCTAAAGTAATAGCGTTAAGGGCTTGTTTCACATCATGAAGACGACCAAGTTTTCGCAGTGCTTTGTCATTGAGTGCTTGTACGCCTAGAGAAAGGCGGTTAACTCCTGCTGCGCGATATCCACGAAAGCGTTCTGCTTCTACACTGGATGGATTGGCCTCCAGTGTGATTTCAACTTGATTATCGACTGTCCACTTTTTTGCGATAGCTTGCAATAAGGCATATACAGTCTGAGGCGTCATGAGGGAGGGTGTTCCTCCGCCGATAAAAATACTCGTAATATGACGTGGACCTATTTTATGGTATTGCGTTTCTATTTCGCGTTCAAAGGCGGTTACAAAACGTGATTGATCCACCCCATTTACGCGAACATGTGAATTAAAATCACAATAGGGGCATTTGGCAGTACAAAAGGGCCAATGAATGTAAATACCAAAAGATTCATTCATGAGAGTGCCAAAAGGTTTTCTGCAAAAAGCTTGAAAGCGCGCGCGCGATGTGAGAGAGGTGTTTTATCATTGAGTTTCCAGCCATGTTTTTGCTCCGTTGACATTTCACCAAAAGTATTTTCATACCCATCTGGTAAAAAAATAGGATCAAAGCCAAAACCTTTATCTCCGCGCGGAGGCCAAATAAATGTACCTTCCACGCTGCCGCGGAAATAATCTGCGTAACCATCGGGCCATGCAATACAGATGACCGATATAAATCGGCTTTTCCGTTGGCTTTTTTCATATGCTCCAATTTTTTGAAGTTCGTTTTCTATTTTTTGCATAGCTTGTGAATAATTACGTGTACCATCGGATTGAAGAGCCCAATCAGCTGTATAAACACCTGGCGCACCATTTAATGCGTCCACTTCCATGCCAGAGTCATCAGATAAGGCAGGAAATCCTGTATTTTTTGCAGCTGAAAAAGCTTTTATGTAAGCATTTTCTTCAAATGTTGTTCCTGTTTCTTGTGGTTCGAGCAAACCGAGCTTCTTTGCTGAAAGTGTTGTTAAACCAAAAGGAGCGATCAATGTAGTAATTTCGTGCAATTTATCGATGTTATGTGTGGCAATGACGAGATTTTGAGTTGCTATGCTTCTCATATACATTTCTCCAAAATGAAGTGAAGTGGCTATTTTCTGTATTTAAAACGAGCTGAAATGATCGTATGATATGGGTCTTATAAAATTTTACAAGATATGATTTTTCCGTATGTTTGCTGATATTTAGTTTAAATAAGGTTTTCTGTATTGGATGAGAGGGCAGTGGGAGAAATCCAAGAGAAGTATCTTTCTTTTTGACGATGGTATTTTTTTTATGATAAATATGCGATATACCTTTGCACCACTTTAAACTATTTGACCAAACCTTGGCAGGATTTATATAAGAAGCAAGTATTTTTAAAGTAGTGAAACAATTGTGATGAGACACAAATCGATTGATGATGAACTAAAATGTCTTGATGAGCGTTCGCGTGATATTTTTCGTCATATTGTTGAAGCTTACCTTAATGATGGTGAACCTGTAGGATCACGAAATCTTTCTCGGCTTTTACAACAGACATTATCACCTGCAACGATTCGTAATGTCATGAGTGATCTTGAACATCTTGGTTTGATTTATGCGCCTCATGTTTCTGCAGGGCGAATGCCGACACAATCAGGCTTACGATTTTTTGTTGATGCATTTATGGAAGCAGGTGATTTGCCGACACAGGAGCGCGAAAATATTGAAAATCAAGTCAAAGAGGCTGGCCATACACAATCGGTTGAACATTTTCTCATTCAAGCTAGCCAAGTTCTTTCAGATCTTTCACGTGGGGCGGGGCTAGTTCTTGCGACAAAACATGAAGGAACATTGAAGCATATTGAATTTGTGCGCCTTGATAGAGAGCATGCTCTTGCAGTTTTAGTGACTCAAAGAGGTGAGGTTGAAAATCGTATTGTTAATTTACCAGAAGGGGTTACCCATGCACAATTGACAGAGGCAACAAATTTTCTTAATGCACATATTCAGGGGCGCACATTGCGTGAAGCGAAAGAGGAAATTGCGCGTTTATGCTCTGAAACACGAGCTGCACTCGATCATTTGTCTCATCATCTTGTGGAAACTGGGCTTGCTCTTTGGGGAGGAGAAGATGCTAATCATAAAATACATCTTATTGTTCGTGGGCGAAGCAATTTGCTTGAAAATGTAAAAGCAGAAGAAGATTTAGAGCGATTACGACATCTGTTTGATGATCTGGAAACGCGTGAAAGTATGGCACAACTGCTCGATTTAACGGATGAAGGTTCGGGCGTTCGTATCTTTATTGGTTCAGAAAATAAGTTATTTTCGCTTTCTGGTTCTTCCTTAGTGGTGGCACCTTATTGTGATTCACAACAAAGAGTCGTCGGCGCTTTGGGGATTATTGGGCCGACACGGCTTAATTATGCAAGGATCGTTCCTATGGTTGATTATACGGCTCAACTTGTGTCGCAATTGTTGCGTTAGACTATTAGGTTGGGTATTCTATTATAGACATTCATTGTGTTGAGATGTGTAAATACCCCTTGATTTTTGTCTGTAAAGTTTCGATATCGAGAATAACAAGTCTTATGAAGGAATGAAATTTTTATGTCTAATGAAAAAAACAAATTTACTAGCGCTTCATTTGAAAATTGCGATTTGAAAAATCCAGCTGATCACGCTACGCTTAAACAAGCTGCTGATGAATTTTTGAAAATGCATGAAACAGAAAATCACGCAGACGTTGAAGAGCGCACAGATGTTAAAAAAGAAGGCGATGAATGTACCAATTCCTTGGATGTTTTGCAGGATGAAAATAAAGAACTAAAAGACCAACTTTTACGTCTTGCTGCAGATATGGAAAATCTTCGGCGCCGTACTGCGCGTGATGTGGCTGATGCGAGAGCTTATTCAATTGCTAATTTTGCACGTGATATGTTATCTGTTTCTGATAATCTTAATCGTGCTTTGGAGGCTATTCCAGAGGGTGCACGGGAAAATGATGCTGGTTTGAAAGCATTAGCTGAGGGTGTTGAAATGACTGAGCGTGCAATGATGGCAGCATTAGAGCGTCATGGGGTGAAGAAAATTCATCCAGAGGGGCAAAAATTTGATCCCCATTTTCACCAAGCGATGTTTGAAATTCCTAATTCTGATGTTCCAGATAATACCGTTCAGCAGGTTGTTCAAGCAGGCTATATCATCGGTGAACGTGTCCTACGTCCAGCGATAGTTGGTGTCACAAAAAGTGGAGCAAAAGAAGCTTTCGTTGAGCCTGATCCAGCATAAATATATCAGCAACAATATTCTCAGAATGAAACTATTAATATTATGTGCGGTTTCATATTTCTGAGGCATTTTTCAAAGAAGTTCTAAAGGGTGTTTTTAGCGCCCTTTTATGCTTGAAGTTCCCAACTTCCTTGCACTATATAAGGAACGTTGTCATCGACAGAGGGCGATGAAAATAAAACAAAATGATCAATATCAAAAAGAGGAAGCGAAAAATCACACCTAGAAGATACATAAGAAGAAAGATCTTCAGGTTGAACATCAAGCAATCGTGCAATGGTTATGTGAGGAGTGAACTTTCTTTGATCACGAGGTAATTTTAAACGTTCTTGAATACATTGTATCTGTTCATGCAAAAGATTGAGAGTTTCACAAGGTTCAATACGGACAACAAGAGAATCAGGAATAGTTTCTGAATCAAAAACCTTGGAATGATGAGTGCGTAATTGAAAAGGGGGAAGCTTTATTGTGTTAAAGGCACAAATAATTTCATCTGCTACGCAGCGTTCAACTTCGCCAAAAAAATACAAAGTAATGTGAAAATTTTGCGGATTCATCCATTGTACTTGAGGCAAACCATGCTGTAATGATACAAGTTTTTTCGTTATTTCTTGAGGAATCTGAAGAGCACTAAACAAACGTAGCATGATACTTCCTTATAGCTTAAAAGACACCGTCATAAACATGACGATAGATAAATTGATAGCAGCTCCTATTATGCTACTAAAGAAGAATTAATGTAGATAAAGAATGGCTAAAAAATGACTATCGTAAATAAATTGAATTTATAAGATTTGTTGATTACAAATATAGTTGTGATGCTAACAAGAGCCATATTTACGTAAAATTTATCGCACAGATATAGGGTTAGAAAATTACTTGTACTTTTATTATCAGCATTACAAATATTTACGAATATAATACAAAATAAAAAAAATTGCTAAAATTTTGATTGTAAAATAATCTTCACGGTTGTCAAAAATAAACCCAAGATGTTTTAGCATAATTAGTTAAAAAATCATATGTTTCTCTTTTATAAATATTTAACTAAAAATGTTAAGCATGGTGATAGCTATTTGGCTAAAGAGAGGTGTGTACAAATATTGTCATATAACTGACATAAATTCTTATATTTGAGATGATTATAATGCTAAAAGCACTCACATCTATATGGAATTATATGCTGATATTCATAAAAGAAAAAAGGGAGCTGATTAAAATAATGATGAGTTTAATTAAGGTGATGATAATTTTTTAGGCGAAGAGCTTTAATTCTCTTCCCCAAATTTATTTTTGATAAGTGTTTCAAGAGCATCAAGAGCATCAATTGCTTCGGGTCCTGAAACGTGGATAGTGATGTTACAGCCAGATGAAGCTGCTAACATCATAAGTCCCATAATTGATGAGCCACCGACGGTTTTTTCATCTTTTTCAACTTCAACAATGGCGTTAAAATTGTCAACAGTTTGTACAAATTTTGCAGAAGCACGTGCATGCAGTCCACGTTTATTACAAATATTGAGATGACGACTTAATATATTATTGGGAAGAGTTTCTTTAGAGGGCATCAGTGTTTAATTATCCGCTAAATCATGCTTGGCACATTAATATATTTGCGCCCCGCTTCTTGTGCTATTTTTAAGGCTTCTGATAATGAAATATCAGGGCATTGACGAATAGAGATTAGTTTAATGAGCATGGGAAGATTAACGCCCGCAATCATTTCAACCTGTCCTTTTTCAGTAACAGAAACAGCCATATTTGATGGTGTTCCACCGAATATATCTGTTAATATGATTACGCCATGATTTGTATTTGTGGAGGAAATTGCAGCTATAATATCACTTCGGCGCTGATCAATGTCATCATCAGGATATATGCATATTGTTGCGAATTTTTCTTGTGTTCCAATAACATGTTCCACAGCATGTAAAAATTCGATAGCCAATCCGCCGTGCGTAACAAGCACGAGTCCAATCATTTTACAAAAACTCCTGTTAATAAAGACCCCATACCGCGAGAGTATTATTTTACAAGGCTTTGCTGTACTTCCAAGAAAAATTTTCAAAAAAGAGAAAAAATAATGATTTTTTTATCTTCTGAAAAAAATTAGACAGATTTATGCCATATTGTTCTAAAAAAGAATGCTTCAATGGCTTGGCAAATGACTGTACAGTCTGCTTCATGAAGGCTGGGAAGCTTTAAAAGAGGAATGTGCAAATCCGCAAATTGAAAAGTCTGATTTGTGTAGAAACGTTCATATTCAGAGCCGAGAAGAATAACGCAGTCAATAATTGTTTGTTTTTCGAATTCTATTGTATAAAGACCAGCACCGCGAATTTCTATGCCACCTTGTAAATTTTCTGGAGTATATCCGTGAAGTTTTCCATTTTTTACACAAAGCATTGTATAATCATCACTGATAAGTTTTGCTTCACGTTTTGACCATCCAGCACGATCAAGTAAGGAAAGTGTGAGAGCTGATTTTCCTGATCCCGATGGACCTATAATCAACAGCCCTTTGCCTCCAAGTTGGAGACAGTTTGCATGTAGTATTTCATTTTTTGTTGTCATACTTTTTGCTTTGGATAAGAATCTTATTTGGCAAAGGGAAGTACAATAATAAATCGTGCACCAGTTTTACTATTTTCAGTTATGGGGTCAACAATATTTTCAGCTGTAATTGTCCCATTATGTGCTTCGATAATTTGTCGACTAATAAAAAGGCCGAGTCCTGAATTTTGTCCAAATGAATCTTCGCTTGGTCGATCGGTATAGAAGCGTTCAAAAATATGCTCAATATTTTCTGAGCGAATACCGGGACCATTGTCTTCAATTGTTAAGATGAGAGTTGAAGCGGTGCTTTTCATAGTTATACGAATCTGCCCACCATTATTAGGAATAAAGGAGCGTGCATTTTCAATGAGATTGGAAATAACTTGACCCAAACGAAGTTCATATCCTAACACAAGATAAGCTTTGCCATGAGGACGTGGAACAATATTAAGGCTAATATCAATGGCTTGTGTATTACGGTGTATCTCGTGGGTAGCATGAACAAAAGTTTCTAAAAGCAGACCCATATCAACAATTTGCGCGGTTTCACGAGCAAACTCTGCATCTAGCCGTGATGCATCAGAAATGTCGGTAATTAAACGATCAAGACGACGCACATCATGTTGGATAATTTCAAACAATTGTGTCTGCGCTTCTTTATTTTTAGCTAGTGGGAGTGTTTCAACAGCGCTGCGCAATGAGGTGAGGGGATTTTTTAATTCATGGCTTACATCGGCGGCGAAGCGTTCAATAGCTTCAATTCGTGTATAAAGGGCATTGGTCATATCTCTAATAGAAGCCGAAAGATGACCAATTTCATCTTCGCGTGCAGAAAAGTCAGGAATTTCTACACGTTTATTATTGCCGTTGCGTACACGGTTGGCAGAAGCAGACAGTTTGCTTAATGGATAAGCAATCGTATGAGCTAAAAACAGGGAAAGCACCAAGAGTACACTACCAACAACGGCAAAAACTTTAAAAATAACCAGTCTTTCGCCTTTTACAATGTTATCGATGTCTGCTCCTGTGGTTGAGAGAAGAAGAACACCCACCACTGCACGATAGCGCTGAACAGGTACAGCAACAGAAACTATTAATTGACCTTGTTTGTTTCGCCGTCTAGCGGTGGCAAGAGAACCATTCAATGCTCGGTAAACTTCTGGATAGACAATAGTACTGCTTTTTGCTTGCTTTTTATCAAGGGTAATACCACTGCCATAAAAAATATTTAAAAACCATGAATAGAGGCGTTTCCATAGATTGTGTTCAGTTTTGATAGAGGGTAAGTCATAGCTGAAAACTTCGCCGCTAGAATAAATAACACGTGAGTCAAGAAGCAATGTGGCATCACGATCATATATACGTGCCCTTGTTATTTTTGGCGTAATAAGACGTCGTAAAAGTGGGGCGACGCGTTCAGGATTAATAGGAAAATCCCAAGAGTCAGTTGATTGCGGTGCTGGTGTGATGCTTTCTCCAACTTGTAATTCCAGAAGTTTTTGGGGGTCAATGAGAATAGAGTTTGTATCTATAGTTGCAGAGGCAGCAATAGCTCCAGCGATAATTTTCCCTTGAATACACAAACTGTCGATTTTTGCTTCAATTAAACCATCACGAAATTGATTAAGGTATAAAATACTTGTAACAAGAATGCCAAGGGCAGCAAGATTTAAAATGACAATACGACGTGTAAGACTAGAAAAAAATAATTGTTTGTACAATCGTTGTACCCGAGAACGCAAATGGGCAAGCATAGAAAACCGTTTTAAAGAAGCGTTGTTTGATGCTTTCTTTTGCAAAGTCTCCAATTGAACATTTTTTGTCATTGATTTGATCGCCGTTCAAACTTTTGCGACAAAATATTTTAAACTTCGTGAAAACGATAACCTACACCGTAAAGTGTTTCAATCATTGCAAAATCATTATCCACTTGTTTAAATTTTTTACGCAAACGCTTAATGTGACTATCAATGGTGCGATCATCTACATATACTTGATCACTATAGGCAGCATCCATCAAAGCATCACGACTTTTTACAACCCCTGGGCGTTGTGCCAAGGTTTGAAGAATCAAAAATTCTGTGACAGTTAGGATAACAGGTTTATCTTTCCATGTACAGGTATGGCGCTCTTGATCCATAACAAGATCTCCACGCTTAAGAGAAGAAGCAGGTGAGATTCCTGTTGTAAGTGGCTGATTACGAGTACTTGAACGACGTAAGATAGCCTTCACTCGTTCAATGAGAAGACGTTGAGAAAAAGGTTTTGTAATAAAATCGTCTGCTCCCATTTTAAGACCAAACAGCTCATCAATTTCATCATCCTTAGAAGTTAAAAAAATAACTGGAACATCAGATTTTTGACGAAGTCGGCGTAAAAGCTCCATACCATCCATGCGAGGCATTTTAATATCAAAAATAGCTAAATGTGGGGGATGCAATGTTAAGCCTTTGAGTGCAGATGCTCCATCCGTGTAGCTTTCAACTCGATAGCCTTCTGTCTCAAGCGCAAAAGATAAAGATGTTAAAATATTGCGGTCATCATCAACAAGTACAATCGTTTGGATGATTGTTGGAGTATCCTTCATGGCTTCTTAGACCTTTCTATTGCCGTGGTAGCAAATCGCCCACACTATTTATATGGGAGTTCACACTTTTTTTGCAAAGCAAATATGACACAAATTGTAGCAGAGTAAAAAAACCTTTTATCGTCATAATAAAAGCTATTTTGTCTTTGCATTTTTATAATGCTTTTGCATGTATTAAGTTCCATCTTTTGAGAATAAAATTTTCATTAAGGCATTTTTATCAAAATTTACCGTTATTTATGTCCAATAAATGAACAGACTCATTTGTGATAGTTGAAGTTTAGAAAACCCGCCTATCTGCTTTAAAAGCAAAAAAATTTTAAAAACAAAGAAAATAACGTGGTGATAAACAAATACAAAATGTGTCTAAATTTCAAAAAAGGAGATCATAATGGGACTATTTAATTTTGTTAAAACAGTTGGAGAAAAGCTTGGTATTGGGGATCATGAACCAAAAGAAAAAGATTTCAAAGATGCATTTGATAATTTTCAGCTTAATACAGAAAAAGTAGGTGTTCGGGTTGAAAATGGTAAAGCTATTTTGAGTGGTGAAGTTCAAGATAGGGAAACATTTGAAAAGGCGGTTTTAGTTGTTGGTAACGCGCAGGGGATTTCTTCTGTTGATACCGATCAATTAAAGATTGCGAACACTACATCTACAAAAGTTTCTCGTTTTTATGAGGTGAAATCTGGTGAGAGTCTTTGGAAAATTGCTGAAAAAGTTTACGGAAAAGGGCAAGGTGATAAGAACGCATTCATTTTTGAAGCCAATAGGCCGATGCTCAAATCACCTGATAAAATTTATCCTGGACAAGTTTTGCGTATTCCTGAGCTTAACTAAGTTTAACCAAATGTAAGGTGAATCCTTTATTTTAAGGTATATTCTATCCGCAACGCTGAATAAAAAGTAAGAAGCATAAAATTTTTTTATGCTTCTCACATGCCAAACTAGTTGAATATTAATGAAAAATTTATTAAATGAGTAAATTAGGAATTACTCATATGTAGCTTGTGTATTTACATAAAAGTAAATGTTGATTGTACCAGCTTTTTCAAATGTTAGCTTTGCATTGATTTTATCGCCTAGTTTGAATGGTTGTGAAATCCCCATGAACATAACATGATCACCACCTGGCTTAAGTGTAACTTCACCATTGCCAGGAATTTCGATGCCATTAGGAATTTTTTCCATTTTCATAATATCATTAACGACTGTCATGGAATGAAGTTCTGTTGTCTGTACTCCATTTGTTGAAACAGAAATTAAACGATCTGGGGTGTTGCCATGATTAATGATACTAAGATAACCCCCACCAGATTTTGTCCCTGTGAGTGTTGGACGTGTCCAAGGGTGGACGATTTCTAAATTACCCAGTTTATATCCATGAGCGATTGCTGGCAAAGTTATAAAAGAAAAAATAAGAATTCCTAAGATATTTTTGATAACTGTTCTTGTAATAAGTATCACCATTATTCACCCTCATTTATTAAAATTACCTTTGAATATTTGTGAATGCATTAGCAGAGTTTTTCGTCAAAATAAATAGAGAAAATTGCTCATCTTATTTTTGGTAAGAATGCATGAGTTTGTTGTTTTGGGAGGAAGGAGATAAGGTTTAAAATGACGTGCATTTCAGATAATAGTGAAACGTTTGTTTTCATGAAAGATTTGTTTTTGTAATAGGCAAGATGAGCTTATTATAAGCTGAGATGCAAGAGGTACCACGTTCATAAATTGCGTAATAATATTACAGTTAATGAGGGTTTTTTTAAAGAAGACTGCAATTCGTGATATAAATTTATTGCGCTTGAATAATATTTTTAAAAGTTTTTTACATACAGTGATTTATATATGGATAAAGGGTGTCAGATAAGATGTTCATCATTACTTTTGTCATTTTTTCAATTCTTACCAGTTAATATTTTGCATGTTGCAAAAATCAAAGAAGGAACCCATTGTTGTGCCTACTTGTATTTTCAGTGAAGATGATTTTTGCACGCAAATATAGCAAATATAATACTCTTTTTAAGGAAAAACTTTATTTTGGAAATGTTTCTTCATTATTCTCTTGTAGGGATAAGAGCTTGTTCTTATATACCAAGCAACGGGGCTTGTTGTGGCTTTCAATTTATTATTTTTGTGTAATTTGAAATGAGATGCAGGCTTTGAATGTGATAAGGAGCTGTTTTAAAAAGATGCTTGATGAAGGTTGAGGCAGCTTGCTGAATGGAGATTATAATATGGCAAAAGTAATTGGTATTGATTTGGGGACGACTAACTCTTGTGTCGCTGTTATGGATGGCAAAAATGCAAAGGTCATCGAAAATTCAGAAGGAGCGCGTACGACACCTTCTGTTGTTGCTTTCACTGATGGGGGTGAACGGCTTGTTGGTCAGCCTGCTAAACGACAAGCGGTTACAAATCCTGAAGGGACGGTTTTTGCAGTTAAGCGCTTGATTGGTCGCCGATTTGATGATCCCATGGTTGAAAAGGATAAAGCACTTGTGCCTTATAAAATTGTTAAGGGCGACAACGGTGATGCGTGGGTTGAAGAAACGGGTAAAAAATATTCTCCATCGCAAATTTCAGCTATGATTTTGCAAAAGATGAAAGAAACTGCCGAGTCTTACCTCGGTGAAAAGGTTGAACAAGCAGTTATTACAGTTCCTGCTTATTTTAATGATGCGCAACGTCAGGCTACTAAAGATGCTGGTAAAATTGCTGGGCTTGAGGTTTTGCGGATCATCAATGAGCCAACAGCTGCTGCTTTAGCTTATGGTTTGGATAAAAAAGACGGGAAAACTATTGCTGTTTACGATCTTGGTGGCGGTACCTTTGATATTTCTGTCCTTGAAATCGGAGATGGCGTTTTTGAAGTTAAATCGACCAATGGAGATACTTTTTTAGGTGGTGAAGATTTTGATATGCGCTTGGTTGGTTACTTTGCGGATGAATTCAAAAAGGAACAAGGAATTGATCTGAAAAATGATAAGCTGGCGTTGCAGCGCTTAAAAGAAGCGGCGGAAAAAGCGAAGATTGAACTTTCTTCTTCACAACAAACAGAAGTTAATTTGCCATTTATCACAGCGGATCAATCTGGTCCAAAGCACTTGACGATGAAATTAACTCGGGCAAAATTTGAATCTTTAGTTGACGATTTAGTTCAACGTACTATCGAGCCTTGTAAAGCTGCACTAAAAGATGCTGGATTGAGTGCTGGTGAGATTGACGAAGTTGTTTTAGTGGGTGGTATGACTCGTATGCCCAAGATTCAGGAAGTGGTGCAAAGCTTTTTTGGCAAAGACCCACACAAAGGTGTTAATCCTGATGAAGTTGTGGCGATGGGTGCTGCCATTCAAGGGGGCGTATTGCAAGGCGATGTAAAAGATGTATTGCTTTTGGATGTAACGCCTTTGTCTTTGGGTATTGAAACGTTGGGTGGGGTCTTCACGCGTTTAATTGAGCGCAATACAACTATCCCAACTAAAAAATCACAGGTTTTTTCAACGGCAGATGATAATCAAAATGCTGTGACTATTCGTGTTTTTCAAGGTGAACGCGAAATGGCTAGTGATAATAAATTGTTGGCGCAATTTGATCTTGTTGGTATTCCACCCGCACCACGGGGTGTGCCTCAGATTGAGGTTACTTTTGATATTGATGCGAACGGTATTGTGAATGTTTCAGCCAAAGATAAAGGAACTGGTAAAGAACACCAGATTCGTATTCAAGCATCGGGTGGTTTGAGTGATTCTGATATCGAAAAAATGGTTAAAGATGCTGAAGAACATGCAGCTGAAGATAAAAAGCGCCGTGAAGGTGTTGAAGTTAGAAATCAAGCGGAAGCTCTCATCCATTCAACTGAAAAATCACTGACTGAATATGGCGATAAAGTATCAGCTGAAGAAAAAGGGCAGATTGAAACCGCAATATCTGATTTGAAGTCTGCGCTTGATGGCACTGATACTGAAGAGGTAACAGCAAAGATGCAAAAATTAGCAGAGGTAAGTATGAAGCTCGGACAGGCTATGTATGAAGCTTCGCAAGCAGCAGCCAACACTGAGACAAATACAGAAAGTGATGATGTTGTCGATGCTGATTTTGAAGAAATTAATGATAAGAAGAAATAGTGATAAGAAAATGTGTTAATGAATCAATAAACCCGGCCTTTGAAATATAAGGCGGGGCTTTATTGTTTGAGATTAGTTGCAACTCTGTTACTAAAGACATAAATTGAAAGAAAATGTTATCTTAAAATAGATGACAAATGATTTATCAGGAATACATGATGAAGGTTGACTATTATGAAATTCTTGGTGTGACCCGTGAATGTGATGATAAAAAGCTGAAATCCGCTTTTCGTAAGTTGGCAATGCAATATCATCCTGATCGTAACGCAGGGGATAAAGAGGCAGAGCGGAAATTTAAAGAAATTGGCGAAGCCTACGAAGTTCTCAAAGATCCTCAAAAGCGGGCTGCTTATGACCGCTTCGGTCATGCTGCCTTTGAAAATAACGGTCGAGAGGGAGCAAATCCATTTGGTGGTTTTGCCGCTGGTGGCGGATTTGCCGACATTTTTGAGGATTTTTTTGGTGAAATTATGGGGGGTGGGCACCGTAAGCGTAGTGATGGCCGTGAGCGTGGTGCAGATCTGAGCTGTAATGTGGAAGTGACTTTGGAAGAGGCATTTTCAGGAAAAACTGCACAAATTAATATTCCCAGTTCTGTTACTTGTGATACTTGTGAGGGGTCAGGTGCGAAAAAGGGGTCTAAACCACAAACTTGTGGGACTTGCCATGGATCTGGTCGTGTGCGTGCTGCGCAAGGCTTTTTTTCTATTGAACGAACATGTCATGTATGCCATGGACGCGGTGAAACCATTACGGATCCATGTCCTAAATGCCATGGGAAAAAACGGGTAGAAAAAAACCGTTCATTGAGTGTAAACATTCCAGCTGGTATTGAAGATGGTACACGTATTCGTCTTTCTGGAGAGGGTGACGCTGGTATTCGCGGTGGTCCCAACGGTGATCTTTATATTTTTCTTTCTATTAAACCACATGAATTTTTTCAGCGAGATGGGGCAGATCTTCATTGTCGCGTTCCAATTTCAATGATTACAGCTGCTTTAGGAGGCGAATTTGAGGTTTCTGATCTTGATGGCGTTAAAGCACGTGTTAAGGTTCCAGAAGGTACTCAAAATGGGTGTCAGTTCCGCCTTAAAGGTAAAGGGATGCCTATGCTGCGCCAAAAAGAAAGAGGTGATCTTTATATTCATATCACTATTGAAACACCGCAGAAGCTGACGAAAGAACAACGTGAATTGTTACAAGAATTTGAGAAGCTTTCAAATCATGAAAATTCGCCGCAATCGCACGGTTTCTTTTCACGTATGAAGGAATTTTTTGAGAATATTTCTGGTCAAAATTAGTAAGGAAGTGTGAGAAAGGCATGCCTAACGGACCATTTTGATGAAATATTTCAGAATTTTTTCTCCGATTAGGTGTGTCTGATTCTGTGCATGTGAAAGGGTATGATAAATGCTAGACGTTTCGCAATTCTAAGGCTGTGATGATGTCATAAAATGGTGATTTTAAAATTACGTCTTTTGAAGGGAGTGAACGGTTCTCAAGGGAGAGGTTGTGTGTATTTTTTTGTATAAACAGAGGGAATAGCTTTCTTCTTGTAGTGAGATAAACTCTGCAGAAGGGTGTTTAGATTTTTTTCGGGTATCTTTCTGTTGTGAGTGAGATGATTTTAATTATCACGAAGATAATGGGCACTTTAACAATTTCGCAAGTTGCTTCAAAGAAGTATGTACAGTTTAGAAGAATGTAGTAATGAAACGTATGTATTACAGATTTTTTTGGTGTGATTTTGTTTTTGCACTAAGAAATCAACAGTTGTATATGTTCACACTCTTGTGAAAAGGTTTATTATAAGATACAATAAACCCCTTAATATACGATGTTTCTTAAAATTTTTTTAAATTTTTCTGCCAGATTTCATACATAAGGTCATAAGAAATTGACAGTGTGTATTTCTATTTTTTTCAATTCTTTTGTAGCAATCATTACTAAGAAAGCTGATTTTAATTCATCTCATTATTACTTTTCATTATTACTTTGATCGTAATGTTAAGATAACTTGACGATTCTCAAGGAGATGGAGAGAGCAAGATTTATTTTAAAATTTGTTTTCACTTTTCCTAAATTTCATTAAGAGATGGTGAAAAATTATGAGGAGGCTCTTTTGATGGATGATGTTGGGAAAGTTGCTGCAGATATTTTTGAAAAACAGGCAGCATTTTTATCGTCTTCTTTACCTTATATGCAAAAATATGAAAACGAAACTGTCGTTGTAAAGTATGGCGGTCATGCTATGGGGGATCCTGATTTGGGGCGGGCATTTGCGCGCGACGTTGCTTTGTTGAAGCAATCAGGCATTAACCCTATTGTGGTTCATGGTGGTGGTCCTCAAATTGCTAAAATTTTAATGAAAATGGGGATTGAATCGCGATTTGAGAATGGTTTACGCGTGACCGATGAACGAATTGTTGAAGTCGTTGAAATGGTGTTGGCAGGATCTATAAACAAAGAAATTGTTGCTCTCATAAATGCTGAAGGTGAGTGGGCAATAGGATTATGCGGCAAGGATGGTAATATGGTTTTTGCCGAAAAGGCTTATAAAACTGTGATTGATCCTGATTCGCATATTGAGCGTGTTTTAGATTTAGGGTTTGTTGGTGAACCTGTTGAAGTTGACCGAAGATTACTGGATCTTTTGGCATGTTCTGAAATGATTCCAGTTCTTGCTCCTGTTGCTCCAGGTCGCGATGGCAAAACTTATAATATTAATGCTGACATTTTTGCGGGAGCCATTGCTGGTGCTTTAGAAGCAAAGCGCCTTTTGTTTTTGACTGATGTGTCTGGAGTATTGGATAGAGAAGGTAAGATTTTAAAGGAACTCACAATTGCTGAAGCTGAAAAGCTTATCAAGAATGGAACAATTTCAGGAGGTATGATTCCAAAAGTAGAAACATGTATTAATGCCCTTCGAAATGGGGTAGAAGGGGTGGTTATCTTGAATGGTAAAACTCCTCATTCTGTTTTGCTTGAATTGTTTACCGAACACGGTGTTGGGACTCTTATCGTTTCCTAAAATGTAGAAGAATAAGTCGAAGGATGGAATTTTTATGGCTGAAATAAAACAGTTAAAACGCCCTTCATTTAGTCAACAGGAATTGGTGCTATTTTCTGCAACAATACTGTGGGGAATTACATTTTTAGTCACACATACGGCGGTACGCTATAGTGGTCCTCTCTTTTTTATAGGATTTCGTTTTATTGTTGCTTCATTTATATGTGGGATGATTTTTGGGCGCTCTCTGAAAGGTATAACGGTTTATGAGATTTTTGCTGGTATTGTTGTTGGTTTTGCAATGTTTCTTGGTTATGCTTTGCAAGCATCTGGGCTTCAGACGATTATCAGTAGCCAATCAGCTTTTATTACAGCACTTTATGTGCCGATGGTTCCAATATTGCAATGGATTATTTTTAAAAAATCCCCTCGTTTAACCAGTTGGATTGGTATTATTTTTGCTTTTGTTGGGCTTATGTTTGTTTCAGGGCAAGGGATAAAGGGGATTCATTTTTCAAAGGGTGAAATTTTTACTTTGCTAGGCGCTTTAGCGATTGCTGTGGAAATCATTCTTATTGGTTTTTTTGCCAGTAAAGTTAATAGCTATCGTATTACAATTGTACAGTTGTTTTTTGCGAGTTTTTGTTCATTTTCTTGTATGCCTTTAGTAGGAGAAAGCATTCCTGCATTTTCGTGGGTGTGGGTGAGTGTTGGTATAGGATTGGCACTCATGAGTGCAGTAATTCAATTAGCTATGAATTGGGCACAAAAATCTATTTCCCCTACTCGTGCAACACTTATTTATGCGGGGGAGCCCGTCTGGGCTGGCATTGTTGGGCGTTTGGCCGGTGAACATTTATCTCCTTTAGCTTTATTGGGTGGTTTGTTTATTCTGATCGGAATTGTTGTTGCTGAATTACAACCCTCACAATGGCGAAAAAAAATAAAATGATTCAAAGAAGCGATGAGCTTTCTTTTTCTAGGGCAGCAATTTGAATGATGATTCTTTTAAAACAGGGATATTCATTGAGGTTTTGAAAAGCTTATACACGGTAAAATAAAATAAGATGAAAGAGCAGGACAAAATTTTTCATCTTTATGGCTCTTTCGGGAAAAGTAAAATTTTGTATTTTAAAAAGATATTAAAAGGCAAAATGCTTTCTAGGTTTTGCTTTTGGGAGGAGAGGGGGGTATTTTTTTAGGTTTTCTTTACCAAGTTTACAAAGTGAACTGTAATCCACAAGCAAAAGAAAGCATAGTACACAAGCTTTGATCAACAGATCAAATTGTAGAGAGATTTTTAATGTGAGCTAAAGAGTGTTGATGATACTCTAAACTTATATGAGAAAATAAAAAAGCATTTGGATATTTTTGAAGATTTTTATTACGATTGAGTTAAGTAGATTTCAAGGAGGAAGGTTCGTTTTTTACAGAGCACTTTTTTCTTGTTTTAAAGATTTTCAAAGGTATGTAATTGGTCTTTGCGTTTTGTGTTATTCTTTGCTAAATCGCCCTGTATGACTGTAGATCGCAATTATATACGTAATTTTTCCATTGTAGCACACATCGACCATGGAAAGTCGACTTTGGCTGATCGTTTAATTCAAATGACTGGTGGTCTTGAAACACGAGAAATGAAAGACCAAGTTCTGGATTCTATGGATATTGAGCGCGAGCGTGGAATTACCATTAAAGCACAAACGGTACGTTTGCATTATAAAGCAAAGAATGGTGAAACTTATATTTTGAATCTTATTGATACACCTGGTCATGTTGATTTTGCTTATGAAGTTTCACGTTCGTTAGCAGCTTGTGAGGGTTCACTGTTGGTGGTAGATGCGAGCCAAGGTGTCGAAGCACAAACATTAGCAAATGTTTACCAAGCTATTGATAATTCTCATGAGTTGGTTGTTGTGCTTAATAAGATTGATTTGCCAGCAGCAGAGCCTGAGCGTGTTAAAGAACAAATTGAAGATGTTATTGGTATTGATACGTCCAAGGCAGTGGAAATATCGGCAAAAACAGGCTTGGGTATTGCTGATGTTTTAGAAGCAATTGTGATGGAATTACCACCTCCACCTATAGGTGATGTTGTCAAACCCCTAAAGGCAATGCTGGTTGATAGTTGGTATGATGCTTATCTTGGTGTTATCGTTTTGGTTCGAGTGATTGATGGCGTATTAAAAAAAGGTCAAACCATTCGCATGATGGATACAGGGGCAAAATATCCAGTTGAACGGGTTGGGGTATTTACTCCTAAAATGGTACAGGTTGATGAGTTAGGACCAGGAGAAATTGGTTTTATAACAGCCTCTATTAAAGAAGTTGCTGATACACGGGTTGGCGACACTATTACTGAAGAACGCCGCCCTTGTGAAGAAATTTTGCCTGGTTTTAGACCTGCTCAACCAGTTGTTTTTTGTGGTCTTTTTCCAGTTGATGCAGCCGATTTTGAAGATTTGCGTGCAGCCATGGGTAAATTACGCTTAAATGATGCTAGTTTTTCTTTTGAGATGGAAACATCAGCTGCTTTAGGTTTTGGTTTTCGTTGTGGTTTTTTAGGACTTCTTCATCTTGAAATTATTCAAGAGCGTTTAGAGCGTGAATTTAATTTAGATTTAATCGCTACAGCACCTTCTGTCGTTTATCGTATGAATATGAATGATGGTTCTGTTAAGGAATTGCACAATCCAGCTGATATGCCCGATCTTGTTAAGATTTTTTCCATTGAAGAGCCATGGATTCGGGCAACAATTATGACGCCTGATAATTATCTTGGAGCAGTTTTAGAGCTTTGCCAAGAACGGCGTGGACAACAGGTTGGTTTATCTTACGTTGGGACGCGTGCTATGGTGACGTATGACTTACCTTTAAATGAAGTTGTTTTCGATTTTTATGATCGTTTAAAATCAATTTCAAAGGGATATGCTTCTTTCGACTATCAGATGCGTGAATATTCTGAAGGTGATTTGGTTAAAATGTCTATTTTGGTCAATGGAGAATCGATCGATGCTTTGTCGATGCTTGTGCACCGCAGCATAGCAGAAAGGCGCGGACGTTCTATGTGTGAAAAACTTAGAGATCTTATTCCTCAACATATGTTTCAAATTCCAATTCAAGCAGCGATTGGTGGTAGAGTTATTGCTCGTGAAACAATTCGTGCTTTGCGTAAAGATGTGACAGCTAAATGTTATGGCGGTGATATTACCCGTAAGCGCAAACTTTTGGAAAAGCAAAAAGAAGGAAAAAAACGAATGCGTCAGTTTGGAAAAGTAGAAATTCCGCAGTCAGCTTTTATTCAAGCTCTTAAAATGAGTAAATAATGAACAAAAAGAGAAGTTTTCTTCTCTTTTTATTTATTTCTTTTGTACGTTTTTTATGGGTTTAAAGTTTTTGAAAAGTACTTTTTAATCGCGCAAAAGATCATTAATCGCTGTTGTTTCTCGTGTTTTTTTGTCAACGCGTTTAACAATAACAGCACAATAAAGGTTAGGTCCTGCATCTCCATTTTGTAACGGTTTTCCAGGTAGAGATCCTGGAACAACAACGGAATAGGCGGGAACTTCACCTATGAAAATTTCGCCTGTTGTACGGTCAATAATTTTTGTAGATTTCCCAATAAAGACTCCCATACTTAAAACAGCACCTTCACGGACAATACACCCTTCAACAACTTCAGAACGTGCGCCAATAAAACAGTGATCTTCAATAATTGTTGGGTTGGCTTGAAGTGGTTCCAAAACACCTCCAATACCAGCACCACCAGAAAGGTGAACATGTTTACCGATTTGTGCGCAGGAGCCAACAGTAGCCCATGTATCAATCATTGTTCCTTCATCAACATAGGCACCAAGATTTACAAAGGATGGCATTAATATGACGTTAGGTGCAATATAGGCGGAATGACGTACAATTGCTCCAGGGACTGAGCGGAAATTCGTTTTTTTAAAATCATCTTCTTGCCAACCAGAAAATTTTGAAGATACTTTATCCCACCAATATGATTCATTGCTTCCACCAGAAATGATACGCATAGGATTGAGTCGAAAGGACAAAAGAACAGCTTTTTTCAACCATTGGTTTACATGCCATTGCCCATTTTCTTGGCGTTCGGCTACACGAACTTCTCCTTTATCCAGAAGATCTAATACATATTCAACGCTAGAACGGATTTCCCCTTTTGTTGTGGTGTTAATAGAATCGAGATTGTTAAACGCTTCTTCGATAATCGTTTTAAATTGCATGGAATGAATCTTTCCCAAAGGTGCCATTAAATAAGTTGAAAGCATAAAGATTTATCATTTATAATTTATGCGAAGACATATATGTAGTCAATAAAAGGACTAAACAAGAATATAAGACAGATACGTGGGAAAAGATGAAATAAGCAAAAATAGCTGGATACCATCTCTCCATATGAAGAGGAAAGACCAAAAAATGAGTGAAGTATCTGATGTATCACAAGTGCGTTCACTAACTGATTGTTTAGCTTATATGGATCAAAAATTTATGGAACGCCCTGAATTGCGTTCACAGCGTATTGGTCTTGAGTTTTTAAAAGTAGAAATAACACTGCAGGAATATGATATTCAATCAACGGTTGTTTTATTTGGTGGAGCACGTATTCCTGAATCTCGCCAAGAAGTATGGGCAGCAGAAAATGAAATGCAAAAGAAAAATTTACAAGCTATGTCATATTATTATGATCAAGCTCGCGAGTTTGCACGTTTATGTTCACGTTATTCTGCTACGACTAAATATCGCGAATTTGTGGTTGTTACAGGGGGAGGTCCTGGAATAATGGAGGCAGGAAATCGTGGTGCTGCTGATGTTGGAGCGCCAACGATAGGGTTAAATATTGTTTTACCACATGAGCAAGAGCCAAATCCTTATGTAACGCCGCATTTGTGTTTTAATTTTCAGTATTTTGGGATGCGCAAAATGCATTTTTTAATGCGAGCAAAGGCATTGGCTATTTTCCCTGGAGGATTTGGAACTTTAGATGAATTATTTGAAACGCTTACTCTAATACAAACGGGGCGTATGAAACGAGTTCCGATTTTAATGTTTGGCAAAGAGTTTTGGGGCAATGTTATCAATTTTGATTATTTGTCTGCACAAGGTATGATTTCTCCTTCTGATGTGGATCTTGTGACATTTGTTAATACAGCGACGGAAGCCTTTGAAGAAATTCGTTCTTTTTATGAGCTTTGTTAATCACTTTTGAAGAAGTGATTCTTTAAGGTAGCTAATAGTCAACTTGTGTCAAATAGAGTCCTGAAGGAGGTGCCACCATACCACAGCGTGTGCGGTCTTTGGCATGAAGAGCTGCTTCAAGGTCTTTTGCAGTCCAGCGCCCAATGCCAATTTCCATAAGGCTTCCTGCAAATGAACGAATTTGATGGTGAAGAAAGGAGCGGGCTTGCGCATATAGAAAAATTTCCTCTCCTTCCCTTTGAACATCAAGACGTTCAAGGGTGCGAATAGGACTTTCAGCCTGGCAGTGCGCTGAGCGAAAAGTGGTAAAGTCATGTCGTCCTAAAAGTTTTTGGGCTGCTTCGTGCATGGCGTCAGCATTGAGAGGTTTTGGTACCCACCATACGCGTTTGGCATTGAGTGCAGGTGGTGCGCGACGATTGAGAATTTTAAAAAGATAATGGCGTTTTGTTGCACAAAATCGTGCATGAAAAGTTTCAGAGACATTTTGTACACTTAAAACCGAAATATCTTCTTTTTGTTGTTGTAAATGGGCATTGAGCGCATCACGTACGGTGTGAGCGTGCCAGTTTTTTTCAAAATCGATATGGGCAACTTGTCCTGTAGCATGTACACCTGCATCAGTTCTCCCAGCAGTTGTAATGGTCAGTTGTTGACCACTAAAGCGAAAAATAGCTAGTTCAAGAGCTCCTTGTATAGTGTGGAGTTTCTCTTGACGTTGCCAGCCAGAATAATTTGAACCATCATATTCAAGGGTAAGCTTAAAACGCGGCATATCAAAAAACTGCAGAAATGTGAGATCCATGCAAAAATGTTGCGCTATCGAGAACCTTTCCACCAGATCTTTGGAGATGAGTTATTTCAAGACGCCCTTGTCCACAATGGATAATCAAGTTATTTGGTTCTATCTTACCAATTTCAAGAGAGTGACCTGTTGCTAAACGGCTTCCAAGAATTTTTATCCGTTGCCGTTTTCCCCCTATAGTCATTTCACACCAGCAACCAGGAGAAGGAGAGAGAGCACAGATATGCTTATGAATGGATTCTGCTGATTTTGTCCAGTCAATTTGTGTTTCTTCTTTTCGAATTTTGGAGGCATAGGTTATTCCATCCAATGGTTGTGGAGTGAGTTTAAGTTGACCTTTTTCAAGGGCAGACAAAGCTTCCACAATGAGTTCTGCTCCTATATGCGAAAGCTTATCTGAAAGTTCTTGGGTTGTGATATTGTCGGTGATAGGGGTGGATCGAGATAAAGCAATAGGCCCTGTATCAAGACCTTCATCCATTTTCATGATCATTATTCCTGTTTCCTTATCACCAGCCATAATTGCACGCTGAATAGGTGCAGCACCTCTCCACCGCGGTAATAATGAGGCATGGACATTAAAACAGCCAAAACGCGGTGTTTCAAGAATGGCTTTTGGTAAGAGCAGTCCATAAGCTACAATGATCGCGACATCAACAGAGAGCGCTGCAAATTGAGCTTGTTCTTCGGCTGCTTTAAACGTTTGAGGAGTGAATACAGGAATGGATTTTGCTTTTGCTGCATTTTGAACAGGTGAAGGGATTGGCTTAAGACCACGGCGTCCCGCTGGACGAGGAGGTTGGCTGTAAACAGCTACAATATCATGACCAGCATCTAATAAAGCATGTAAAATGGGTACAGAAAAACTTGGTGTTCCCATAAAACTTAAACGTAATGCCATTACAAAATTGTTTCCCGTATATTTTTTTCTTTTGCTCGTTTTTTTAATTTTCGTATTGCCATATCGCGTTTAATTTTCGAAATATGATCGATAAAAAGACAGCCATTTAGATGGTCAATTTCATGCTGTAAGCAAGTAGCTAAGAGGTGATCAGCTTCAATTTCCATTTGCTTTCCTTGGCGATCTTGATAGCGAACACAGAGGCGTTTGGGACGTTCAACTTCTGCGTAATATTCAGGGATAGAAAGACAACCCTCTTTGCAAATATTGCGCTCATCGGAAAGCCATAAGATTTCTGGATTGATAATAATAAGCGGATTTTTCTGAGCATCATCTCTAGAGACATCTATGGTCAAAATACGCAATGGTATCCCAACTTGAATGGCGGCAAGACCAATTCCTTGGGCATCATACATGGTGTCCAACATATCATCAGCAAGTTTTTGGAGAGTTGAATCAATATGCTCAACAGGTTTGGACACTTCTCGTAAAACTGGATCAGGTAGAGTCACTAAAGATTTTATTAACATCAACATAGACTAATCAATGGTTTGTTATGGGTCAATATTGAATAATAAATTTTTGCGCTTTTTTACAATAAGAGCATTATATTGTTTTTCATGTTTGATTCGTTTTTTTCTTTTTTACTCTTTGGTGAATCTTTTTCTAGATTAATGGTTCTGCTTTTATTAGTTTGTTCAGCATTTTTTATGTTAATACGCTCATATAGAAAAAAAGTACTTTTAGAAAGTGAAATGGCCAAGCGCGCTTGTGAAGTGCAAATGCAGATAGAAGCATTGTTGAAGACACAAACTGAAATGCAAGGACGTATGCAAGCAATGGTAGAAATTTTTGGTCAAAAGCAGGCTGAATTAAATCAGTCTATTCGTGAACAGTTCAATATGATGACAACAAACGTGGGACAAACTCTACAGGTGCAAACTAAATCTACTTATGAAAATTTAACGCGTTTGCAAGAACGGTTAGCGGTAATCGATGCTGCACAAAATAACATTCAGTCACTTACGGGGCAAGTAGTTCAGTTGCAGGCAATCTTAAGTAATAAACAGACACGCGGCACTTTTGGTCAGGGACGTATGGAAGCAATTGTCGCTGATGCTTTGCCAGCAAATTCTTATGTTTTTCAAGCGACTCTTTCAAATGGGAAGCGACCAGATTGCCTCATTCATATGCCTCATAAATCACCTTCTCTTGTTATTGATGCGAAATTTCCTTTAGAGGCTTGGAATGCGATGCGAAAAGCACCATCACCTCAAGAGCGTCAGGAGGCAGAACGTCAATTTCGTGCTGATATGGAAGTGCATATTCGTGATATTGCGCAAAAATATTTGATTCCTGGGGAAACGCATGATACCGCTTTTCTTTTTGTGCCATCGGAATCGATTTTTGCAACAATTTATGAAGATTTTGAGTCATTGGTACAAAAGGCTAATCAAGCACATGTGATTATTGTTTCTCCATCTTTATTAATGTTATCTGTTCAGGTTGTACAAACTATTATGAAAGACGCACGAATGCGTGAACAAGCGCATTTGATCCAGTCGGAGGTGGCAAAATTAATGAAAGATTTTGGACGAATGGATACGCGTGTTCGCGATTTACAGAAGCATTTTTACAAAGTGGGTGAGGATGTTGAAGCAATTTTGATATCATCTTCTAAAATTATGAAGCGAGCTAATCGTATCGAAGCTTTTGAATTAAAAGAGAGTGATTCTATGCAAATGCAAGCAAAAACTCCTGTTGAGTCGCAAACATTGCGGTTGGTTGATGAAGATTAAAACAAAGCTTCCAATATAACAGAATGTGATCATATCTTTTGTTGATTAGAAGATTTTTTAATATTTTTATTTTATTTCTTAGTGAAGAGGAATAAAAATATGCGGCATCTTGTGTTTTTAGGAGTATTTGTGTTTTTGCTGGGAGGGTGTGCTACAAAACCTCCCATATATACGAATAATGCTTGCGCTATTTTTGCTCAAAAAGGTGGTTTTTTTAATAACTGGAGAAAAGCTGCTAAAAGCGCAGAAATGCATCACGGGATTCCTATGCCTATTATTCTGGCAACTATTAATGTAGAATCGGGTTTTCGTCACAATGCACGTCCTCCGCGCAAAAAATTGCTTGGTTTTATTCCATGGAAGCGTCGGTCGACAGCGTATGGTTATTCTCAAGCAATTGATGGTACGTGGACAATGTATCTCCGCTCTACAGGAAGATTGTTTGCGCGACGTAACAATTTTGCAGATGCTGCTGATTTTGTTGCTTGGTATCATCGCCAAAGTGTTCAACGTAATGGTGTCAGGTTTGATGATGCATATAGCCTTTATTTAAATTATCATATGGGACATGGTGCTTATGCTCGCAATGGGGGGTATGCAACTGCAGCACTTATAAAAGCAGCACGGCGTATGGAAAGAATAGCTAAAAACTATGAACAGCAATTAAGAGCATGTGGGCTGCGTTAGAAAAAATTTCACAAATATCTGAATCGGAAATAGAGTTGGTCTTGAAATTGATTTGATAGCAAAGTTTCTCGTAACGCGAATAGTGGATACAAGTCCGCGAATTACGCAAATTAAGTAAGTTTAGACAGCAGAAGCTTTTGTAATGCGTGATGGAGAGGGTTTTGTGTAAAAACTTTTGTCAAAAGAAGGATATGATATCGGGAGGCAAGGCGCTCAATTACAAATCTGAAATATACCAAATAACACTTATTATCGCGCTCTTTAGCGCTCTTTGTGTAAAAAAAAGAATAAACGCTGCTATTCTAAAAGATTGATGATACGTAATAGAGATAGCTCAAAATAAAGTGTGCGTACACATTTCCTAAATTGAAAATAGCTACAACTTCTTAAAACTGGAATTGTTTTTTCCAATTTATTGACAGGAACAGAATCACTCTTACTTTATCGGACAGAGCTGACAGGATTTAAGGACAACTCAATCATTTTTTGTAAGATAGTTTAGTGCAAAGTTACGATTTGTAGTTCATGTTCATTGGCTCCTGCGAGAGCTACAGAGCGTTCGTCAGATAAAATGATCGGATAACCTGTTTCACCAAAGAGAGCCCATATTGTAATCCCTGGGGTCATTGGTGGAAGATCTGGAAAATTAGTAGCGAGATCATCTGTACAAACTTTTTTTAAATAAGCAACCTGCCTTGCATCAGAGTGAACCATGTTTTGCACTGACAAGTTTTGTTTGTGTTCTCCCATCTCATTGTTCCTTTACGTTTTAATTTTTCTCACTCACCATTGCTGGCTGTGATTGGAATCTGTTTTATTTATTTTCGTTTAGTGTATGTAGATTAGTTTATAAAAGACCATTTTTCAACTCAGCATTTGTGATATATATTTCTTTAAGTAAAAACAAAGTGCGGCAGCTATCGCGTGATATAAATATCGGTGATTTTTACGGTCTAGTTTTTTGCTATAAATAATCAGTTGAGTATTGTTGAGAAAAACACCGAGATTATTGACTTTAAATCCAGAAGCAGCCAGAGTTATACATATGCGATTTGTATTATCAATTCTGTGTAAACGCTCAATATTATAGCTCAGATGAACTTCATTAGTTTTATCAATATGCTGTAGTTTTATCAATATGCTGTAACGTTTTCTTTGCTGTTTCAAATCCTGAAAGAAGGGGATCGAAGAAAAGCATCACATATGTCATTGTGAGTATCCTCTTCAACGCGGCTATTTGATCAAACTCTAAAAAGCGTTTTCTGCATTCTTTTCATGTGGCGAGTGTGAGTGATAACTTCAAGAGAAAAGATGAGAAAGTTCAATGACACAAAAAACAATAAAATTGTTACAGGTAAGAAAAGCTGCTGAAACACTGTACAGAGAAGACGAAATTGCAGAAATATTTCGCCGTTTTTCGGTTCAACGTCCTCATCCCAAAAGTGATCTTATCTATACCAATGTTTTTACTCTTTTGATTGCGGTTATTCTTTCTGCTCAAGCGACAGATGTTAGCGTTAATAAAGCAACAAAAGAATTATTTCGTCTCGCTGATCAACCAGAAAAAATGATTGCGTTAGGAGAAGAAGAAATTGCACGCCATATTCGTAGTATTGGTCTTTGGCGTGCAAAAGCGCGCAATGTTTATGCACTTTGCCACTTTTTAATAGATCGGTATGATGGTCATGTGCCTGATAACCGTGAAGCGCTTATGGCGCTCCCTGGAGTGGGGCGTAAAACTGCTAATGTTGTTTTGAATGTTGCTTTTGGACAACCTACTATGGCAGTAGATACGCATATTTTGCGTCTTGGGAACCGTCTTGGTTTAGCACCCGGAAAAACGCCAGAGATTGTTGAAGAAAAGTTGCTAAAAATTATACCAATTCGTTATCTTTGTTATGCGCATCACTGGCTCATTTTGCATGGACGCTATATTTGTCAAGCACGTAAAATACAATGTACGCAATGCATCATTGCTGATTTATGTAAAGCAACAATAAAAACAAATGCAATTCCAGCGCCTTTGGTTGAAGTTCAAGGCAATGGAGCTCCGATTTTTTTTTGATACGATCTTGCTATTTTGTGTATACTGTCTTATGAAAATATTGTTGGAGCCGCCCGGCAGGGCATGCCGTGGCTGTTCAGGTGCTTGTTCAAGCTTTGGTCAGCTTGATCGATTTTAGAGATGTGGAGTAGCAAAATGCCCAAAATGAAGACCAAATCATCCGCTAAAAAGCGGTTTAAAATCACTGCATTAGGTAACGTTAAAGCAACAGCTGCGGGAAAACGACATGGGATGATTAAACGTTCCAATAAGTTTATTCGTGATTCACGTGGAACAATGGTTCTGAGTAAGTCAGATGCTAAAAAGGTCGTCCAGTGTTATTTGCCAAATGGCGTTTAAGTTTCGCGCTTTTGATTTTTAGGAGAGTATCATATGGCACGTGTAAAAAGAGGTGTTACAGCGCACGCTAAGCACAAAAAAGTTCTTAAGCAGGCTGAAGGTTTTTACGGCCGACGTAAAAATACTATTCGTGCAGCTAAAGCAGCAGTTGATCGTTCAAAGCAATATGCTTATCGTGATCGTAAAAATAGAAAGCGCACGTTTCGTGCTTTGTGGATTCAAAGAATTAATGCTGCTGTTCGTGCAGAAGGTTTAACTTATGGGCGCTTTATTGATGGCTTATCAAAAGCTGGTATTGAGGTTGATCGTAAGGTTCTTTCAGACATAGCAATCCATGAATCAGCAGCATTTTCTGCTTTAGTGGCTTCTGCAAAGGAAGCTTTGGAATATCTGAAAGATACAACGCCTAATGCTTTTGAAGGCGCTGTCAAGTAAGCCAGTCGTATTCTGTTAAAGCATTCATTTATTCGGGATCCCGTACTGGTTATTGCTGGTGCGGGTTTTTTTTATTCAAAAAATAGGCAAAAACATGAGCGATATTGAGCGTCTGGAACAAGAAATTTGTTTAGCTTTAGAAGCAGCGAGTGATGAACAGGCACTTGAGGCAGTACGTATTGCGGCATTAGGTAAAAAAGGCAGCATTTCTGAAAAGTTAAAAGCGTTAGGAAAGATGAATGCCGAAGAGCGTCATCAAGTAGGACCAGTTCTTAATGGATTAAAAAGTCGCGTTTTAGAGCTATGGGCGCAAAGACGTGATTTTCTTAAAAGACAAGCAATGGATGCACGTCTTGCTCGTGAAACGGTTGATATCACTTTACCTGTTCGTTCTTCTCCAGTTGAGCGGGGGCGTATTCATCCTATTTCACAGGTAACTGAGGAAATTATAGCTATTTACACGAATATGGGTTTTTCTATTGCTGAGGGGCCAGATATTGAAACGGATTATTATAATTTTACTGCATTAAATTTTCCTGAAGGTCATCCAGCTCGCGAAATGCATGATACCTTCTTTTTTGATGTTGATAAAACGAAAGAGCAGAAATTATTACGCACCCATACATCACCTGTACAAATTCGTACGATGGAAAAGCAACAACCACCGATACGTATCATCATTCCTGGAAAAACTTACCGTATGGATTCAGATGCGACTCATTCTCCAATGTTTCATCAAGTAGAAGGTCTTGTGATTGATAAAACCTCTACTATTGCACATATGATGTGGCTTCATGAGACTTTTTGTAAAGCTTTTTTTGAAGTTCCTTCTGTGAAGATGCGTTTTCGCCCATCTTTTTTTCCTTTTACCGAACCATCTATGGAGGTAGATATTCAATGTGACCGTTCTGGTTCAGAAGTAAAGTTCGGGGAAGGGCAGGATTGGTTAGAAATCTTAGGATGCGGAATGGTGCATCCTCATGTCTTGAAGAATGTTGGCTTAGATCCTGATGAATATCAGGGTTTTGCGTGGGGAATGGGTATTGATCGTATTGCCATGTTAAAATACGGTATGCCTGATTTGCGGGCTTTTTTTGATGCTGATCTACGTTGGTTAGACCATTATGGTTTTCGCTGTTTTGATATGCCTGCTTTTTTTTCTAATTTAAAAAATGTGTGATCTTGTCATAGCTTTCATGTGAGGTTTTAAAATGAAATTTACATTGTCTTGGTTGAAAGATCACTTAGAAACAGATGCATCTTTGGATGAGATTTGCGATAAGCTAACAGCTATTGGTCTTGAGGTTGAACATGTTGATGATCGTTCTTTTTTAAAAGGTTTTGTAATTGCGAAGATTTTAACGGCAATAAAACATCCTGACGCAGATAAATTGCAAATTTTATCGGTAGATACGGGCTCTGGTACATCTATGCAAGTTGTTTGCGGGGCGCCAAATGCACGGGTTGGGCTTGTTGGTGTTCTTGCGTTACCTGGTACTTATGTGCCTGGACTTGACGTGACATTATCTGTAGGCAAAATCCGCGGTGTTGAAAGCTTTGGGATGATGTGTTCACAAGAGGAGCTTGAGTTATCGAATGAACATGATGGGATTATAGAGCTTCCAGAGGATGCACCTATAGGAGGTTTATTTTCAGTTTATGCAGGTTTAGATGATCCAATCATTGATATTGGTTTGACACCTAATCGTTCTGATTGCACAGGTGTTCGCGGTATTGCACGTGATCTTGCAGCTGCTGGAATTGGACAATTAAAAGAATTGTCTTTGCCGCAATTTATAGCTTCTTTTGAAACATCGATTCATGTCTCTCTAGATTTTTCGCAAGGTTCACCATTATGTTTAGGCTTTGCTTGGCGTGAAGTGTGTAATGTTCAAAATGGTGTATCACCACAATGGATGCAGCAGCGTTTAAGTGCGATTGGTTTGAGACCGATTAATGCGCTGGTTGATATGACAAATTACATAAGTTTTGATCTTGGACGTCCACTTCATGTTTTTGATGCAGATAAAATAAAAGGAAATTTAGTTGTACGTTGTGGTCGTGAAGGCGAACAGTTTCAAGCGCTTGACGGAAAAATCTATAATTTGGGCGTTAAAGATTGTGTCATTGCAGATGAAGAAGGCGTCGTCTCGATTGCTGGTATTATGGGTGGTGAAAGAACAAGCTGTGATGAAACAACGCGTCGCGTTATTATTGAGTCAGCGCTTTGGGATGCACATAGTATTGCACAGACGGGGCGCGCATTAGGGCTTATCAGTGATGCACGTTATCGATTTGAACGGGGTGTTGATCCAGCTTTTATGGAAACAGGGCTCGAAATTGCGACAGAATTGGCTGTACGTCTTTGTGGTGGTGAAGTATCAAAGACAAAGGTTGTTGGTTATCAGCAGCCAAAAATCAAACAGATCACTTTTCCGTTTTCTGAAATTAAGCGTTTGACATATTTGGAAATAGAGCGTGAGCAAGTTATTACTATTTTGACAAAGCTTGGATTTCACATTGAAGGAGAAGGAGATGTGGTTACAGTGAATGTGCCAACGTGGCGCCCTGATATTGTCGGTAAAGCTGACTTAGTGGAAGAAGTGATGAGGGTTTATGGGTTGGATAAAATTAAGCCCATTCCGTTAGAAGAGTTTGTGGAAGGAAGAGATCAAGCTTTAACATGCTCGCAGATTCGTTCACGTGTTACACGTCTAGCTTTAGTGCATCGTGGTATGAGGGAGGCAGTAACGTGGTCTTTTATTTCTGAAAGTCAAGCACTTGCTTTTGGAGGGGGTCAAGCACAGCTTAAATTAGTAAATCCTATTACTGCTGATATGTCAGTGATGCGCCCTTCTTTGTTGCCAGGTTTGCTTGTGGCAGCGCAGCGAAATGCTGATCGTGGTTTTCTAGATCTTGCTTTGTTTGAAGTTTCCAGCATCTACGAAGGTGATACACCTGATAAGCAGCAACATGTTGCTGGTGGTATTCGCCGTGGAACAGAACGATTTGAAGGAGTAGGACGTTTTTGGAATGGGAACGCAGCAGCAGTTGATGTTTTTGATGCTAAAGCGGATGCATTAGCTGTTCTAGAAGCATGCGGTATGGATGTTAATAAGATTCAAATTGAAGCTGGAGCACCCGATTGGTATCATCCTGGTCGTTCAGGGGTTATAAAGCTTGGATCAAAGGTTATTCTTGGTTTTTTTGGCATTTTTCATCCTGCTACATTAGAGAAATTGGGTGTGAGTGGTTCTTTATGCGGTTTTGAAATTTTTCTTGATCGAATTCCAGAACCCAGAAAAAAGGCAACGAAAAGCCGTTCTCCTTTAAAGCTATTGCCTTTTCAAATGGTGCGCCGTGATTTTGCGTTTGTGGTTGATAAAACGGTTGCTTCTTCTCTTATTGTTCGCGCTGCAAGTGCAGTAGATAAAAAGCTCATTCATTCAGTACAAATTTTTGATATTTTTGAAGATTTAGCGCTTGGAGAAGATAAAAAATCTGTTGCAATTGAAGTTATTATTCAACCTATTGAGCGAACTTTGACTGATGAAGATCTAGAAAAGCTTGCTTTGAAAGTGGTGGAGAACGTTACTAAGATGACGGGTGCGTATTTGCGTTGTTGAGTATTACTTTCTTCTATTGGATTGTCTCATGAAGTGGGAGCACTTTTAAGTGCTCCCTTAATTTTATGTATTCAAGGTTCATAAAGCTACATGAAGTTGGTCTTCATATTAAACATATCCTTTTGAAATATCTGCTTTTAAAAAGGTGAAAGGGAATATTGTTAAATAGTTTAAAAGTCTATTTTTTTGTGAAAATTCTTTATTGCAAAGATAAAAAATAGCTGTTATTAGCTGAATGGTAATGCAAATCATTGGCAATAAAGAGAGAATCAATGAACGTAAAAGCGATTTTTACTATAGTTTTGGGGAGTGTTATTTTTTTTACACCCAGTTTAGCTTTGTCTGCTGGAAAATTTAAGGCTGTTACAACTTTCACTGTCATTGCTGATATGGCACGGAATGTAGCAGGTGATGTTGCAGATGTTGAATCAATCACTAAACCTGGGGCTGAGATTCACGAGTATCAACCTACACCTCGCGATCTTATGCGTGCGCAAGGGGCAAATCTTATATTATGGAATGGGTTAGAGTTAGAACTTTGGTTTGAAAAATTTTTTCAAAATATCAAAGATGTTCCGAGTGTCGTTGTTTCAGAAGGCATTGTGCCGATTAAAATTGGTGAGGGGCCTTACAGTGGAAAGCCGAATCCTCATGCATGGATGTCCCCGAACGCTGCTTTGATTTACGTTGATAATATTCGCGACGCTTTTGTAAAATACGATCCTGAGCATGCTTCTATTTATGAAGAAAATGCTGAAACTTATAAACAGAAGATTCGCTCAATGATTGATCCTATTAGAGTTGAATTAGAAGCACTGCCAGAGGATAAACGCTGGCTTGTAACCAGTGAGGGCGCATTTAGTTATTTGGCTCGCGACTTTGATTTGAAAGAACTTTATCTGTGGCCAATTAATGCTGATCAGCAGGGAACGCCACAGCAAGTTAAGCATGTTATTGACATGGTTCGCAAATACAATATCCATGCAGTTTTTTCTGAGAGTACTATTTCTCCAGCACCTGCCAAGCAAGTCGCAAGAGAAACAGGAGCAAAATATGGTGGTGTTCTTTACGTCGATTCACTAAGTGAAGCAAATGGTGAGGTTCCAACCTATATTGATTTGTTACGTGTTACAAGTGACCGGATTGCTCGCGCTTTATTAGACGGAGTAAAAGGGCAATGACTAAAACTGGAATATTTGCTCAAGGGGTAACAGTAACTTATCGTAATGGGCATACAGCTTTGCGTGAAGTAAATTTTGAAAGCCCAACAGGTTCTATTACGGCATTGATTGGCGTTAATGGATCAGGTAAGTCGACATTATTTAAAGCTATTATGGGATTTGTACGCCCTTCAAAGGGAAAAATTCGCATGTTTGATTTGCCAGTTGCGGCAGCTTTAAAACAAAACCTCATTGCTTATGTTCCTCAGAATGAGGATGTTGATTGGAATTTTCCTGTTCTCGTTGAAGATGTTGTTTTAATGGGGCGATATGGTCATATGAATTTCTTTCGCTATGCGCGGGAAGAAGATTATGAAGCTGTCCGTGTTGCATTAGAGCGTGTCGATATGTTGGCATTTGCCAAGCGTCAGATTGGTGAGCTTTCTGGTGGTCAGAAGAAGCGTGTTTTTCTAGCACGCGCTCTGGCACAGCAGGCGAAAGCTATTTTATTAGATGAACCATTTACAGGGGTTGATGTTACAACAGAAGATAAAATTATTGCCTTGTTGCAAGATTTACGGAAAGAAGGCGCTGTGATATTGGTTTCTACCCACAATTTAGGATCTGTTCGTGAATTTTGTGATCATACGATCTTAATAAAGGGAACTGTTTTGGCTTCTGGGGTAACAGAAATAGTCTTTACACAGGAGAATCTCGAAAAAACTTTTGATGGTGCTCTGCACCATCATATTTTTGATTTTCAAGATACAACAAAAAATGATGTGTTTATAGAAAGCAAAAAAGCGTTAGGTTTTGAGAAAGTTCAAAAAGTGGAGAGTATTGTGTGATGTCTTGGTTGCTTGAACCGTTGAGCTATCAGTATATGATTAATGCTATGTGGGTTTCAGGACTAGTTGGGTGTGTTTGTGCCTTTCTTTCTGCTTTTTTGATGTTAAAAGGTTGGTCGTTAATTGGTGATGCACTTTCCCATTCGATTGTGCCTGGAGTAGCGGGAGCTTACCTTTTGGGGTTACCTTTTTCGCTTGGAGCTTTTTTTTCTGGTGGGCTTGCGGCAGCAGCGATGCTCTTTTTTAACCATCGAACAAAGCTGAAAGAAGATACCATTATTGGTTTAATTTTTTCCTCCTTTTTTGCTTTTGGATTATTTCTCAAATCATTAAAACCGATGTCTGTTAATATTGATACGATTGTTTTAGGGAATATTTTGGCAGTAAGTGCATCAGATATTTTACAATTGGCTTTTATTGGATTTTTTTCTTTATTGGTGCTGTTTTTGAAGTGGAAAGATATATTAGTTGCTTTATTTGATGAGACACATGCGCGTGCTATTGGATTAAATGTAAAGTTCTTAAAAATTCTTTTCTTTACATTGCTATCTGCTTGTACTGTTGCTGCTATGCAGACAGTTGGGGCTTTTTTAGTTATTTGTCTTGTCGTAACGCCAGGAGCGACAGCTTACCTTTTAAGTGACCGTTTTGTAAATATTTTACTTATTGCAGTTGTGATTGGGACATTCACAAGTATATTTGGCGTTTATGTAAGTTATTTTTTGAATGCGCAAACTGGTGGTCTTGTTGTGCTGTTTCAGGCATTTTTGTTTATTATGGCTTTCATTTTTGCTCCTAAACACGGCTTTATTGCTGCCCGCTTACGTATAAAAGCGGCAAAAAAAGTGTAATAATATCATGATTGATTGTTTGCTACTTCCTTTTCAGTTTTCTTTTATGCTTAAAGGCATAGTTATTGTTATGATTCTTTCTATTCCAATGGCAATGCTTTCTTGTTTTCTCATTTTAAAAGGATGGGCGCTTTTAGGTGATGCGATTTCCCATGCAGTTTTTCCTGGCGTAGTTGTTGGTTATATGGCAACGCCGTGGGTGATAGCATTTTTAACTTCTTTACCATTTGCTTGGTTTCAGCACGTAGATTCAGCTAATGTTACTATGACTTTGATCGCTTGCGGTGCGTTCGTGGCAGGTATGATTTGTGCTATCGTAACAGGTTTTTTAGGGAATAATAGCCGCATCAAACAAGATACAGTGATGGGTGTTGTTTTTTCGTCAATGTTTGGTTTGGGGCTTGTGCTTGCAACGGCTATTTATAGCAACCTAGATTTGAACCATATTCTCTTCGGGAATCTTTTGGGTGTTAACTGGCTTGATATTACGCAGACGGCGATAATTTCTATTATCGTTACTTTTATTTTAGGAGCGAAATGGCGCGATTTTATGCTGTATATTTTTGATTCGATTCAAGGTCGTGCAATGGGATTACGAATATCGGTGCTTCACTATACTCTTTTAACAATGATTTCTCTTACTATCGTTGCAGCTTTGAAAGCCGTTGGTATTGTTTTGGTAATCTCTTTATTGATAGCACCAGGAGCGATTGCGTATCTTATCACTAAGCGCTTTTTTTCTATGTTGGCGATTGCTGTACTTGTTGCAGCTTTCTCTGGTTTTTTAGGAATTTATTTAAGTTTATTTATTGGCTCTGATTCTGCTGCCACAATCGTATTAATTTTAACACTTATTTTTATTGCTATTTTTATATCATTATTTTTTCGTCAAGACACGATTCAAAAAATTTGAGTAACACAAATTCGTGCATGGCAGTCATGCATTTTTATGTATTGTCTCTTGTGATGATTTTAACTAAACAAAAAACGTTAGATTATTTTCCTCCTAATATCTAGCAAGTGAATGCAGTATTTCCTTCCCCCCCCTAAACGCTGCATTCATAATTAAGAGGCTGCGTTGATTTGTTCTGCAGCCTTTTTATTTTTCTTCCTAAAAATTTGTTCTCATTGCTTGAAATTTGCGAAATGATTATCATATTGCGTAGGCTGTTCTATGCTTTGAAAGGAATGGTCACTTGAAAATATACTTACTCAAAAGTGATATTAAGAAGTGATTTTATGCACCTGAAGCGTATGAAAAGTAGAGAGGATACAGATGTTTCTCATAAAGGAAAGCGGTACTAGAAGATGAAAAAATATTTTAAGACATCTTACCCTTTGCGTATTTGTTATTTTATAGTAGGTTGGGCAATGATTATATTAGGTGTTATTGGCATGGTGTTACCTATTATGCCAACGGTACCCTTTTTATTAGTTGCTTCATGGTGCTTTGCTCGTTCATCACCACGTTTTTACTATTGGCTGAATAATCATCGCATTTTCGGTTTGCCTATTAGGAAATGGAAAGAAAAGAGAGCCATCCCAACATTCGTTAAAATTTTTGTTGTGGTTAGTATGGCGTGTGGCTTTTTATCATTTTTGATGATATTACATCCTGCCTTGTGGCTTACCTTATTGGTTGCAGCTACTTTGTTTTTGATTGCTATTTATATTATGACACGTCCATCTTCATAAAAAATTTTATTAGCTAAATGGTTTGTTTATTTTTCCTGATTTATTTGAGCTATTAATAGAGAGCTTTTGCCTCGAGGTTTTAGGATAACAATTTATATATTAGCTGATTAATTTTTTAAAAATAGTTAAGTTATAAAATTGTTTGTTTTTTGGATAGAATGGTGCGCTTGTGAAGCAATTTTAATCAATAAAGGTTTGTATGCGAGTAGCTCAATTAACTGTCCAAATCAACCTTGATTGACAATGATAAGCTATTTTCATATGGGAATGTCATTTCTGTGAGTTAAGGGCGAGAAGACAGTATTTATCTACTTGATATCGATCCGTTACTGATTTCATAATTATTTGTTTTGATTGTGTGCAAACGAGTTTACGATTTAGGTTTTTATAGGTCGAGAAACACGTTTTTTATTACCAAAAAACTTAAGATAATATTGTATTTTTTGCGGATCACCGATCGTTTTTTCAGGATTATCTGAAAGTTTTACGGCTGGTCTGCCGTTAACATGAGTGACTTTACAGACAAGGGAGAGAGCATCAAGGGTCGCAATTTTTTGGGGTGCACAGCCTGCAAAATCATTGGTAAGATCTGTTCCCCAACCAAAACTCATACGCACTTTTCCATGGAAGTGGTGGTAAGTTTTTTCAATCGTATCTACATCAAGTGCATCAGAGAAGATCAATAATTTTTCGCGTGGATCTTTTCCTTTTTCTTTCCACCATTCGATAATGCGTTCGCCACCCTCAATGGGGGGAGCACTATCAGGTCTAAAACCGGTCCAATCAGCTACCCAATCTGGTGCATTGCATAAAAATGCTTCTGTACCAAAGGTATCAGGTAAAACAATTAAAAGATTTCCACCATAATAACGATTCCAATCTTGCAAGACTTGATAAGGTGCTTTGCGCAATTCGTTATCATTATTGGTGAGAGCGGCGATAACCATGGGTAATTCATGTGCATTTGTACCAAGAGCTTCTAAATCGGTATCCATGGCGAGAAGAATATTGGAAGTGCCTATCAAAGAATCTCCAATGCCCTCTTTTAATGCTTCTACACACCAGCGTTGCCATAAAAAAGAATGACGACGTCTTGTCCCAAAGTCGGATATTTTAATATCAGATAATTTTTTAAGATGTTCAACTTTACTCCACATTTTTGCTTTAGCACGAGCATAAAGCACGTCAAGTGCAAAACGGCCTAAGTTTTTCATGGCAGCACGTGAACGTAATTCACTGATAATGGCAAGAGCAGGAATTTCCCACATGGAGCTGTGAGCCCACAAACCACTAAAATGAAGGATATATTGTCCATCTTTGCGGGTTAGCTCATATTCTGGAAGTTGAAAATTTTCAAGCCAATTAAGAAAATCTGGTTCGAAAATTTGTTTACGTCCATAAAATGTGTTTCCAGCAAGCCAGATCATTTCTTTTTTCGTAAAGCGCAAACTACGAGCATGATCAAGTTGAGCACGCAATTCATTTTCATCGATATCATCGGCAAGACGTATTGTTTTGGTGCGATTTATGAGGGAGAAAGTGACATTGACATTTGGATAAAGTCCCCAAATCATTTGTACCATAAGAAGCTTATAAAAATCCGTGTCGAGAAGTGAACGAATAATTGGATCAAGTTTCCAAGTATGGTTGTAAACACGTTTAGCAATATCCGTATGATTCATGACTCTTTCTTTTTCAGCTAAGTAAAATTTAAGATTATGACGCACTAACGTAAACATCATAGGAAACGCAGGAACTATAACAACTCTGTACCTTTGAGCAAGAGTAAAAAAGTTTGCTATCTTTTCTGTTTTTAGGATTTGAAAGTGCGTATAATTTCATGTGTACCTATTTTTTTTAACTTTATTCCTGCATAAACATTGGCATATTTTTTACCATCAACATGGAGCATATTTTGGAGTCCCTGCTTGACTTTGATTGTATAAACAGCATCAAAAAATTTCATTTTTGCTTCATATTCTATCCAGAAGGAAGGCAAATGTGGATATAAAAATAATTGATTGGCTTGACGGTGAATCCCAAGAATGGCATGTGTTGCAGCGCGGTAGAACCAGCCTGCTGAGCCTGTATACCATGTCCAACCACCTTGTCCAAGGCGTGGTTCAATGGTGTAGATGTCTGCAGCCATTACATAAGGTTCAACACGATAAATTTCAGGGTTTTGCCCATGGGTAATTGGGTTGATCATAGAAAATAAACGATAGGCCTTATCATTTTCACCCATTTCAGCAAGCGCTAAAATGCTCCAAATAGCACCATGAGTGTATTGACCACCATTTTCTCGAATCCCTGGAGGATAACCTTTTATATAACCAGGTTCGAGAGCACTTTTGTCAAAAGGTGGCCAGAAAAGACGTATAAGTCTACCTTTTTCATCATATAGATGTTCAAGCATTGATGCCATTGCTTGTTTTTGGCGTTTAGACGATGCCATTCGAGAAATGACAGCCCAAGATTGAGCAATCGTATCGATTTTGCATTCATCATTTATTTTAGAACCAAGGGGAGTTGCATCATCAAAATAACCACGTTTATACCAAGCACCATCCCAACTGTTTTTTTCTAAAGCTTTGGTCAAACGTTTAAGATGTGTATTCCATGCTTCAACATGACTGTTATCACCACGGTTTTTAGCAAGAGGAATGAATGCTTGTAACGTAGTGCCAAGAAACCACCCTAACCAAGTACTTTCACCTTTTCCTTCAATCCCTACCAAATTCATGCCATCATTCCAATCGCCACCTAAAATGAGGGGAAGACCATGTTGCCCGCAGCGTTTGATGGCAAGATCTAAGGCTAAAACACAATGTTCATAAAGTGTTGCAGTTTTTGAAGATTTTGTGGGTTGAAAATAAATATCGTGTTGCCCTGTGTTCAGAGAATTTCCTTCAATGAAAGCAATTGGAGTATCAAGAAATGCATAATCACCAGTAGTGTTTACATAAAGAGCTGTTCCATACGCAAGCCAGACGATATCATCAGAAATGAGTGTGCGAACACCAGCATTGGTATCAGGCAACCACCAATGCTGTACATCACCTTCAGGAAATTGGTGAGCTGCAGCGTTTAACAATTGTTCACGCGCAAGTTGTGGTTTCAACAATAACAAAGACAAGCTGTCTTGCAATTGGTCGCGGAAGCCAAAGGCACCACTGGCTTGATAAAAAGCTGCACGTGCCATCATGCGGCATGCATAGATTTGATAAGGAAGCCAATGATTGACCATGATATCAAAGGAAGGATCAGGTGTTTTTACTTGAATTGGAGAAACGAAATTACTCCATTGTTGCTTCTGTTGCGCTAACAAAATTTCAAAATCACTTGTGCGCACTTGGTCTAGCAATTTTTCAGCTTCTTGCATATTTTCAGTACTACCAAGATAGAAGATTATTTCTTTTGTTTGCTCTGGTGACAGGTCAATATCATAGGCGAATGCCGAGCAAGGATCACGTCCTGCTTCAACCGTATTTGAAAGGGCACCAGCTTGACGGATAGCTTGTGGATGTACAATTGTTCCTAGTGCACCGATAAATTCAGTACGATCGGTGGTGGTACTTGTTGGCATTTCGGATGCTGATAAAAATGTCACTTGTTGAGACTTTTCGATGTGATAGGGATTTTGAATGAAATGTGCACCACGTTTAGAATCATAATGGGGGATAATAAAAGGTGCATATTTTGTGCGGACATTTCCCAAGACCCATTCAACATAATTGTAAAGACGTAAGCTACATGGTTTTTTTCCTTTATTTTTGAGGGTCAAACGGGAAAAGCGAACAGGTTTTTCTTGATCGAGTGTATGGGTGAGTTCTAACGCAATCTCTGAATGTGTGGATTTGAAGGTTGAGAATCCAAAACCATGACAAGCTTCATATACAACGCTTTCATTACATTCTACAGCAGAAACGGGTGAAAAACAGTTTAAAGACTGGCGATCTACAAGATAAAGTGCTTCCCCTGGGCGGTTAGAAACAGGATCATTGGTCCAAGGGGTTAATTGGTAATCACGACTATTATTGACCCAAGTAAAAAGTGCACCTTCAGCAGATACATGAAAGCCAAAATTGTGGTTGGCAATAACGTTAATCCACGGATGTGGTGTGGTGGTGCGTCCGTTAAGACGTATCACATAATAGTTATGATGGTTAAAACCGCCATAACCATTCCAATATTTTAAATCTTCTCCGTGAGCAGAGAGAGCGGATGATTTTTGTGAACTGATAGGATCAACGGAAGCAAAGAGGTTTTGTTTTGCTGGTGTTATTTTCTTTCTTTTGTCGTTTAATTTATAATAAAATCCTTGACGACTATTACGAGTTACCAGATCAAAATCACTATCATCAATACGTTTGAGCTGTTCAGATAAAGAACCATTTTGAGCATGAAGTATGATGCGGGCTGATGCAAGAAGCGTTTTAAAACTTTGTTCGTTTATTTGGTCACGCCGAAGTGTAAAAATATGTTGGTGTTTATTATCGATGTTGTTGATATGGTGATGGTAAGATTCACAGACCCATTCAATAGCGCGTTGCGTATCTTGTATATAGGAGAATGCTTGTTCATTTAAAATAACAAGATCAACAATTAGACCGCGCATACGCCAATATTCATGTGCTTTAAGCAATTCGCGTAATACAGTTATATCTCCTTCATTATCTAATCTGAGAAGACAGATAGGATAGTCACCTGAAATAGACATTGACCAAAGATCGGATTGCTTACCAAGAGTTTTTGCCAATATTTCAGAAGGTAGACGCCATGTTTGATCTGGATAGATAAGTGGTGTTGCGTATTTTTGATAAGTAATAGCTTCTTTAAGGTGGATACCACTTTGATACAACGAAACTTGCGAGTGTGTCCACGCCAGTGACAATTCTTGTTGGAAAATATTGGATTGTTGATAATGTTTAATATGGTTATGCAGCGTTTCTTTTGCATTGGCAGCAAAGGTCCAAAAAATAAGTTCTGCTGTTTCATGTGCTGGAATTTTTATATGACATCGGATAGAGATGATTGGATCAAGAACACAACCTTGACTGTTCTTGAAGCAAGCATTTTGGTCAAATGCAGCAGGATGATGAATGGATCGACCTCGACCAATAAACAGGTAACGATCAGTTTCAGCTTCTGTTTTTTGAATAATGTGAGTTGTATCGGTGACAAAATGAGCAACATAAATTTCAGGATCACAGGGGGAGCGTTTGCGCCTTTTAGCAAAAATTGCTCTTCCTCCTTCAGCAATTTCTGTTTCTATAAACATACGTGAAAAAGCAGGATGAGAGCAATCTGCTTCCATTGTTGCTAATGCGAGTTCACCATAAGAAGTAACTTCGATGAAGCGATCTTTATTCGTTGTATTTATAAGTTGGATACGTCTACCTTCGCCATTATTTTCAGCGGTAACAAGGCATTCAAGTGTTGATTTGATACCATCAACTATTTTCGTATATTCAGCTTTTTCATCTGTAAAAATGCTAATCGTTTCTTCTTCAACAATACGTGTTGGCTCACTAGTAGCAGACCACCAATGTCCACTATGCGTATCACGTATGAAAAATAAAAATCCTTGTTGATCTTCGGTAGCATCAGGAATAAAGCGTGTAATTGTATAATCGTGCCAGCGGCTATAACCAGAACCATTGGCTGTCAGCATTGTAGAGTAACAACTATTAGATAAGAGCAAAGTTGCACGTGGTTTGAGTAACGGGTTAGTGATAATGCGTGAAGGGGCATCATCAAATTCTTGAGAGCTATTGCGTGTAGGATTAACATTTTTGGTATGAATAATAGGAATTTGATGCGGAGCTCTCTCCTGTAATAATAATTGTGCTGCTTCAATGACTGGATCACGGTGAAAGCGATCGCGCATCCGTCCTTGAAAAATGACATTGTTAATAGCAAGAATAGACATGCCATGATGATGTGCATAATAATTGCGCACAATGGCGTATTTTTTTCCTATTTGTACACGTGAAGGCGTGAAATCAATAGAGTCATAGTAACCGTATGTTCCTAACGCTCCAAGATTACGCAATCGTTTTAAATTGCTTATAGCTTGGGAGGGTGCATATTGTGTAGCTAAAAGGCTGGCATAGGGAGCAATAACAGCATTGCGTGAGAGACCACGTTGAAGTCCAAGGTTTGGAACACCAAAATTGGTGTATTGGTAATTCATGAGGTGATCGCGGACATTAAATGCAGCTTCTGAGATACCCCACGGTAATCCCCGTTTATGGGCGTATTGTATTTGACGACGAACGATTAATCGATTAGTTTGATCGAGTATAGACCCCAAAGGTTCATGCATAATGAGAGATGGCATAAGATATTCGAACATGGAGCCAGACCATGAGAGAAGGGCACTTTTCCAACCGATTGGAACGAGTAATCGTCCAAGATGAAACCAGTGTTTAAATTTGATATCTCCTTTTGCGATTGCAAAAAGGCTCGCGAGGCGTGCTTCTGAAGCAAGAAGGTCATAGCAACTTTCATCAAGTTTATTTTCTTGAACACGATATCCAATGGATAAGAGATGCCGCTCAGGTTGTTCTAGAAAGTCAAATTTCATATCAAAGGCTATTTGCCGCGTTTTTATAGCTAAAGTTTTTAATTTTTTGCAGAGTATTTCGGTATTATAGTTACTGATTATATCGTGATGATGTGCTTCACAGGTTTCTACAAGGCATTTTGCCCAAGAGAGTGCACGCGCAGATTCTGTCGTTTGAATTTTTTGATCGAGTTTATCTATTAAATGTACGATATTATGAGCAATGCGCAAGAGGTTGAGAATACAGTGAGTAGGAGCATCTGATTTTTCTTTAAGAAAAGCATTGGTAGTGCAATGAAAATAAGTAATATGTTCTTTGATTTGTTGATGTAAGGGACGTAAAACGTGCTGATTATCTGGAATTTCTTTGACAGTTTCTTCAAGAATAGCACTGACATCACGCAAAGCCATTCGATCGCTCTGCAGAAAAACATGAGGTATCTCAGCCCATTCACTTAAGGTTGAAGAGAGTGTGATTAAGTGGCCAGCAAGATTTCCTGAGTCAACTGTGGATACATAAGTTGGCAGGAGAGGTTTAAGTGTATCCGTTGCATACCAATTATAAAGGTGACCACGGAATTTTTCCATTTTTGCAAGAGAGTTTAATGTGCATTCAATACGTGTAATGGTTTCTTCAAAACTAATCCAGCCAAAATCACGAGCAGCAATGATGGAGAGAAGATAGACTCCAATATTAGTAGGGGATGTGCGCTGAGCGATAAGAGGTTTGGGATCTTCTTGAAAATTATCAGGTGGCAAATAATTGCTTTGCGCATCGACAAAAGTTGCATAATAAAGCCATGTCCGTCGTGCAATACATCGTAGTGTTTTACTATCTTGTGAAGATATATTAAGAGTATCTTGAGGCGTTGAAGATTGGCTGATAATCCATGCAATCAAGGGGGAAAAAAACCATACTAGCCCAAAGGGTAAAGCAATAAAGCTTGTAAGGCTATGAGAAAATAGAGGTGGTGTTATTGCAAAAATACCGATCAGTGATGCTGGCCACATTGTAAGGATATAGAAACCCAAATTGTTGGGAATCGATTTTGTTGCAGCTGAAGTTTTCCATTCAAGGAGGTGCTTTTTTGAAATTTTCATGCGATAAAGTGTGCGGATAATCGCATCAGTCATAAAATAAGCTGAATGGGCAAGAAGCGTAATCTTAAGAAATATATCCGTCAGTGTAAGGGCAGTTTTGTTTAAAATTAATTGGAGTTGTCCGCGCAAAGAATGATCAACATTGATCGAAACGAGAAGTTGTAATATACCTAAAATTGGTGAAATAAAGAGGCTTAGCAGCAAGAATATTTGCCAGATGATTGCTATCTTTAACGGTAAAAAAGACCATCCCACGATTGTTGCGATCAGCCACATAAGCGGTATGAGAGAACGACGCAGGTTATCTTGCATTTTCCAACGTGTAATGGAACTTATTTGAGATCGAGAAAAGAGATAAGGCAATAATTGCCAATCGCCGCGAATCCAACGGTGATAACGGGTCACATCAACATTATAGGCTGTTGGGTAATCTTCGATCACTTCTACGTTATTGACTAATGCAGCACGTGCATAGCCTCCTTCCAAAAGATCATGACTAAGAACTGTATTTTCTTTAATTTTTCCATCAAGTGCTTGTTCAAATGCATCAATATTATAAAGGCCTTTACCAACAAAAGTCCCTTCTCCTAAAAGATCTTGGTAAGTATCAGAAACAGCAAAGACATAAGGATCAATGCCACGATTGGTAGAAAAGATTCGTTGCAAAATTGATGTTTTTTTATTCGTTGTAAGAGAAGCTGTAATACGAGGCTGCAAAATGCTGTAGCCTTTTATAACCCGCCCATTTTGTGGATCGAAAATGGGGCGGTTGAGTGGATGATTAAGCTTGCCAACGAGTTTTGTGACACTCTCGGGGGTTAGACGTGTGTCTGAATCCAGAGTCATAACAAAACGGCAATCCATAGGAAGATGTGGACTTGGAGGATAAAAGCTTGTGTTTTGATCTCCTCTTAATAACAGATTGAGTTCATGAAGTTTACCACGCTTGCGTTCCCATCCCATCCAGCAATTTTCGCTCGTATTATAAAGACGTCGACGATGTAAAAGGAAAAAGAGAGGGATGTCATCACGATGATAACGGTGATTTAGTTTATCGATACTTTTTTGCGCATAGTGAAAAAGATCAAGATCTTCTTGTGTTTCTTCTAATGGAGCATCACTCCAATCCGTGATGAGTGCAAAATGAATTGCACCTTTGGGGTTGGAAAGGTAGTGTACTTCAAGATTGCGTACTTGTTCATCAATATAATCGCGTGATGTGATTAATGTCGGCACGACAACCATTGTACGTGCGTGTTTGGGAATACCATTTTTATATTCATAACCAATAAGCTGTCTTGGTGGGATAAACCATGAAACGACAGTGTTGAAGAAGGCAAAAGCAGCTTCCATAGCGGGAAAAAGCGCTAATGCGGTAAAAAGAAAGCTTATCCATGGTGTTATGTCAGATGTTCGTAATAGAGTATAGATTGTGAGCAAAAGAGCAAGCGTCAAAAACGAGACGGGAACTGCAATTATTTCTATCTTTGAGAAACGGTAAGTTCGTAGCCATTTTTTGAAAAAAGGTGGAGTATATTTACAAACCTTTTCAAATATATAACGCCCTTCATCGACGAGATACCACCCAACAGAGGAAATGTTATGATGAGGGGCATCTTCAGAGGAAAAATGTGTCATTTCTATAGCTTTGCGTGCAACTTCTAGCTCACTAAAAGGTGAAAAGCGTGCAATCTTTTCAATTACTTGTCGATAGATATTGCGTGAATGAGAATCAATTTCGGAGAAATCACTATTTTCACGTAAAATAGAATCCACAGAACTAACTGTTTCAAACCATACTGTCCAATCAATGTCATCAATAGTTTTTAGGGAACGAACAACGTTGCCCATGGTTACACCATCTGCTGCTTGACGGGTATGTTCTTCGGTTGTTACAATTTTTAGGCTGCTGCCTTGGTTATGCAATTGCTTTTCAAGCCAAGTTAATGCTGTTGTTGAATCGAAAGATGTACTTCGCAGGCGATAAAATAAGTGAGCTGAAAAGGTCGAATGAGCGGTGAACGCTTCATACAGAGTAAAAAGAGTGTGTAATTTTGTTTCATTTTCGGCAAGAAAAATTTGATCAGCTGCTTTATGAGCGAGATGGCGCATATGCCGCGCTTGTTCAATACACAATGAAAGGCGACGAACATTTTCAATTAAGAGCATCTGTATGACAGAAGGAAGTGCCCATAACTCACCAATTTTAAGGGCGCAAATTTTTTGAAATCCATTGATCGTAGCTGTGAGGGTTTCTTGTGAAAATTTGCTGTCTGTATGAGCAATATAAAGCCAAGCTAAAGCAAAGATACGTGGCATTTCCACCTTTTGTTGATAAAGGGGAAGTTGTTTAATAAAGGATTTTGGTAAGCTGCGGCGTAGCTGTTGTATGGTTTTATCGATAGTATAATGATTATCAATAAGCCATTGAGCAGACGGTATAATGGTTTCATCATTTCGAGCAGCAATATCGCTAGTATGAAAGGCGTGGAGAATAAATTTAGCATTTTCGCTCAAACGCTTGTGAAAGTTCTTTCCTCCTTCATATGCAGGAAATAAGACCTCTTTTTCTGAAGCGATATCATGACCTAACTTATAGAGTTCGTCTTGCGATTTATAAGGTGAGCGAATAGGAAAATTGGTTTCAGTGAGACAATAATTTTCTGTTTGGTGAGAAAAAAAATACTTCATGAAAGATATTTTAAGCACCGTCATATTTCATTGCCATCACTTATGTGGTTTCTTTTATTTTAGGCTATTGGCATTTTTATCTCAATAATAAGATTTGTATTTGGAAGTATTTACAATTTTTTAATCAAATAATCGAAAAATCTTTACGGCAGTTTCATTGAAGAATAAAAAAGGTCGCTAGAGAAACGAGCGACCTTATTAGTTTAACCTATTTAATCATTAATCTTGTTCTTGTTTTTTCAAGGCGGCACCGAGAATATCGCCAAGAGAAGCGCCTGAGTCTGTAGAACCATACTGTGCAACAGCTTCTTTTTCTTCTGCAATTTCTAGGGCTTTGATAGATACTGAAAGTTTCCGTGTCTTTTTGTCGAATGCAGTGATACGAGCATCGACTCTCTGACCAATAGAGAAACGTTCTGAGCGTTGTTCATCACGATCACGTGCTAAGTCCGCGCGGCGGATAGTTGTTTCAAGATTATGGTCAATCAACTTTACGTCGATGTCATTGTCGTTGACTCCAGTAACTTCACAGGTCACGACAGCGCCTTTGCGGAGCTCGCCAGCAGCAGCTGCTTCTCCAACTTTATCGCTGGAAAGTTGCTTGATTCCAAGGGAAATACGCTCTTTTTCAACGTCAACATCAAGTACAACAGCTTTAACGACATCGCCTTTATTATAAGTATCGATAACTTGTTCACCAGGACGATTCCAATCCAGATCAGAAAGATGAACCATACCGTCGACATCGCCTTCAAGTCCAATGAAGAGACCGAATTCTGTTTTGTTTTTAACTTCTCCTTCGATTTGCGAATTCACAGGGAATTTATTAGCAAAAGCTACCCATGGATTTTCAAATGTTTGTTTTAAACCGAGAGAAATACGGCGTTTAGAAGGATCAATTTCAAGGACAACTACTTCCACTTCTTGTGATGTAGACAAAATTTTTCCAGGGTGGACGTTTTTCTTTGTCCAACTCATTTCAGAAACGTGAATCAATCCTTCAATTCCTGGTTCAATTTCAACAAAACCACCATAGTCGGTAATATTAGTAACAGCTCCAGTAATTTTTTTACCAATCGGATATCTGGCACTAATGCTTTCCCAAGGATCACTTTCGAGCTGTTTCATTCCAAGTGAGATGCGGTGCGTATCTTGATTGATGCGAATAATTTGAACTTTAATAGTTTGACCAATTGTAAGAATTTCAGATGGATGATTAACACGCCGCCATGCCATATCTGTGACATGTAAAAGACCGTCAATTCCACCAAGGTCAACAAAGGCACCATAATCGGTAATATTTTTAACGACACCTTCAACGATTTGGTTTTCTTCAAGATTTTGAACAATTTCTGAACGCTGTTCGGCGCGGCTTTCCTCTAATACAGTACGACGTGAGACAACAATATTGCCACGACGACGATCCATTTTCAAAATTTCAAAGGATTGTGAATTGTGCATTAATGGTGAAACATCACGGATGGGGCGAATATCAACTTGGCTGCGAGGCAAGAAGGCAACAGCACCATCAAGATCGACGGTAAAGCCACCTTTTACTTGGCTAAAAATAACTCCGTTGACGCGTGCGCCAGCGTTGAATTTTTCTTCCAAACGAATCCAACTTTCTTCACGTCGTGCTTTTTCACGAGATAGCACGGCTTCACCCATCGCATTTTCGATGCGTTCAATGTAAACTTCAACCTCATCACCAACTTGTAAAGAACCGTCTTTTCCTTTAGCTCCAAATTCCTTGAGTGGAATACGCCCTTCAACTTTAAGACCAGCATCAATAATAGCCATGTCTTTTTCGATTGCAATGACACGGCCTTTAACAACGGCTCCTTCATTGAGGTCATTGGTTTGGAAAGATTCCATTAAAAGGGTTTCAAAATCCGCTGTTGTAGGATTGTATTGTGACATAAGAACTCCTGATACAGACCTTTATAGTAAAAGGTATAAGCGCTGGGTTAGTGTTGATATAAAGTAATTTCCAATCTTTATTTCTTAATACAGGAAAAATTAGCGCTAGACTAGAAATTACCTTGACGATTTTATTTAAACTCCATGGGTTTTTATGACAGGATCAATAAAGGTACATGCAGTTATGAATGCTGCTTCTATACTCAATTCTGATGTATCAAGCAAGAGGGCGTTTTTTGCTGGTTTGAGTGGGCTTTGTTTGCGGGTTATATCGCGACTATCACGTTGTTCAAGATCGGCAAGAATCTCATTATAATCTGCTTGATATCCTTTTTTTAAAATTTCTTGATAGCGACGTTTTGCACGTATTTGAACATCTGCTAAAATATAAAGCTTAATATCTGCATTGGGGCAGACGACAGTCCCAATATCGCGACCATCAAGCACACTGCCGGGCAAAACTTTGGCAAAATTACTTTGTTTTGCAACAAGAGTTTCGCGTACAGCTGGTATAAGCGCTATTTTTGAAGCTGCTTCACCAAGCGCGTGAGAAGAAAGAAGAGTCGGATTTAGAGTATCAAAATCAAGTTCTTTAGCATAAGCAACAGCACTTTTTTCATTATCGAGAGCAATTTTTTGTTGTAAAAGTGTATGAGCAACAGCACGATAAGTGAGCCCAGTATCTAAATAGCGCAGGCGATAATGGGTGGCAAGTCTGCGTGCCAATGTCCCTTTACCTGAGGCTGCTGGTCCATCAATTGCAATAATAAAAGGTTTCAATAAATTTTTCCCCCGAGTTGTCGCATAAAAGGGATAAATTCTGGAAAGCTTGTGGCAATCATCTGTTTATCATCAATGGTAACAGGTTTTTCTGATGCTAATCCAAAGACAAGAAAGCACATAGCAATTCGGTGATCAAGATGCGTTATGACGTGTCCACCACCCAATCCTTTGGCAGAATTTTTCCCATGTACGATGAGAAAATCTTTACCTTCTTCACACTTTATATGATTGATTATTAATCCTTGTGCAACAGCGGAGAGTCGATCTGATTCTTTAACACGCAACTCTTCGATTCCTAGCATAGTGGTTTTGCCTTCAGCAAAGGCTGCTGCTACTGCTAAGGCGGGATATTCATCAATCATTGATGGAGCGCGTTCTTTGGGTACAGTTACACCTTTTAGCACTGATGATTGAACCCGAAGGTCGGCAATATCTTCTCCACCTGTTTGGCGTTGATTCAAAAATTCAATATTTGCTCCCATTTCCCACAATGTTTCAATAAGACCGATTCGAGAGTTATTTATAAGAACATTTTCAATGGTAATATCAGAATCTTTGACAAGAAGGGCTGCGATAAGTGGAAAAGCTGCAGAAGAAGGGTCACCTGGAATATCAATAGTTTGTCCAGTAAGATGTGGTTGCCCATTGAGATGAATAAAACGTGTGCCTTCTGCATTTATTTCTATCTCAAGCTCAGCACCAAACGCTTTTAACATTTTTTCCGTATGATCTCGAGTGAGAATCGGTTCAATAACGGTTGTGGTGCCAGCGATATTGAGTCCGGCAAGAAGTATTGCTGATTTAACTTGGGCAGAAGCTATTGGAATACGATAGCGAATCGGGTTAGCCATTCTCGGGCCATAAAGCGTTAAAGGGAGACGGTCGCCATGTGTCGCTTCAATTTCAACACCTATTAAACGCAATGGGTCAAGAATACGTCCCATTGGGCGTTTAGAAAGAGAGGCATCGCCGATAAAGGTTGTTTTCATATGGTAAGGACCAACCATTCCCATAATCAGTCGGGCACCTGTTCCAGCATTACCAAAGTTTAAAGGTTGTTGTGCTTGCAAAAGACAGCCATTACCAGTTCCACGGATGACCCAGAGGTTGTTTTTTTTATGAATACAGGCTCCCATAGCACGCATAGCTGCAGCTGTATTGAGGACATCATCGCTTTCAAGTAGTCCATGAATATATGTTTCACCATTTGCTAATCCTCCCAATATAAGAGATCGATGGGAGATTGATTTGTCTCCTGGTATCTTAATTTTGCCAGAGAGATTGGTAGATTGGTAGGCAGTTATGGGTATTGCTTTTTGCATAGAAGTTCTATTTAATCCCAATTAAATAAAACATCCTTTAGCATATGCTTTGAAAGGCGTCATGAGGAAATCCATAGGGAATGATATATTTATCTTTGACAAAGCTATTGTCTTTCGATTAAGCACCATAAAATTCGTTTTTTAGTGGAATGATAGTTAACTAAAGAGGGACGGTTCATGGCAAAACAAGAACTTGGAACTAAACGCGTTGATCCAGAAACGGGAAAGAAGTTTTATGATCTTAATCGCGACCCTATTGTGTCGCCTTATACAGGGATTTCTTATCCTCGTTCTTATTTTGAGGTTGCAGCAGCTGAAGCGAGTAGTGAAGAAGAAGTTGATGCTGAGGAATTGGATACAGCGCTTGAAAAATCTGCTTTTATGCTTCTTGAAGAAGATGTTGATGATTCTAAAGACGATGATCTTCCTGATTTGGGAGACAGTGATGTGGATCTTGGTGATGACGATGATACGTTTTTGTCCCATGATGAAGATGATGAGGATGATGACGTTACCGAGATTTTCGGAGGCGGTGGTGTTTCTAGTGATGATGATGGTTAAAAAGTGAGAAGTTATTCTTAATCATTTAATATAAATTCTTCTTGATCTTCGGTTTCTCTCGTTTTAAAAAATTTTTTTGAGATTTTTTACGATCCTTTGAGAGAGGGGATTTATTTTCGTGGGGCTATAGCTCAGCTGGGAGAGCGCTTGCATGGCATGCAAGAGGTCAGCGGTTCGATCCCGCTTAGCTCCACCAAAAAACTAGAATGCTTTCTAATATAGGGCATCAATTTTGAAGAAAAGTTTCTCTGCTTATTGAGAAGCGGTTTGGTGTTTATAATAATTTTCCCCTGCATTTTTCGATGGATTCCATAATGCGCTCATTCACTATGCGCTTTTTATTTGGCTTACGATATTTATGGGGATTTATTGTAATGAAAGTGAAAAAGCAAGTTAGTGGATATTTTGTAGTATGTATAAAAAAGAAAACAAACTATTTATAACTTATACATCATAATAATTAAAGTAACATAAGAAGATTTTACTGAACAGTTTTATTGGGTTATGAAAAATGGCTGTTGAGTAGGGTTTGTACATAGCTAGAAATTTTGTGATTTAAATGTCTCAATAAGAGACATTTTTTATTTCTAGTGTTAGAGTTCTTGTTTTTAGGATTGTGTTGCAGCACAACAGAAAAATGGAATTATTTGAGGGGAAAAAATAATGCCTTCTTACCGTTCAAGAACATCGACTCATGGACGCAATATGGCAGGGGCTCGTGGTCTTTGGCGTGCAACAGGGATGAAAGACATTGATTTTGGTAAGCCCATTATTGCGGTTGCGAATTCTTTTACGCAGTTTGTACCAGGGCACGTACATTTAAAAGATCTTGGGCAACTTGTTGCACAAGAAATAGCTGCTGCTGGCGGTGTCGCGAAGGAGTTTAACACGATTGCTGTAGATGATGGAATTGCTATGGGGCACGACGGAATGCTTTATTCTTTGCCTTCGCGTGAAATCATTGCTGATTCTGTTGAATATATGGTTAATGCTCATTGTGCTGATGCACTCGTGTGTATTTCCAATTGTGATAAAATTACGCCTGGTATGTTAATGGCTTCTTTAAGATTGAATATTCCAACAATTTTTGTTTCAGGCGGTCCTATGGAAGCGGGTAAGATTAAATGGAAAGATCAAGATCTGAATGTTGATTTAGTTGATGCAATGATTGCTGCGGCTTCAGAACATAATTCAGACGAAGAAGTTGCTGAAATGGAGCGTGCTGCTTGTCCTACATGTGGTTCTTGTTCAGGAATGTTTACTGCGAATTCTATGAATTGTCTTACTGAAGCATTGGGGCTTTCTCTTCCTGGAAATGGATCAATGTTAGCAACACATGCAGATCGTCGGATGCTTTTTGAAGAAGCTGGACGACAGATTGTTACATTGGTGAAGCGTTATTATGAAAAAGGGGATGAGACGGTTTTGCCGCGTTCTATTGCTTCGCGCAAGGCTTTTGAAAATGCAATGACCGTTGATATTTCCATGGGGGGATCAACCAATACTGTTTTGCATCTTTTAGCAGCAGCGCAAGAAGGTGAAGTAGACTTTACCATGACGGATATTGATCGTCTTTCACGTCAAGTTCCTGTTTTATGCAAGGTTGCGCCTGCTATTGCTAATGTGCATATGGAAGATGTTCACCGCGCTGGTGGCATTATGAGACTTTTAGGAGAATTGGATGCGGCCAGACTCATTGATACATCGGTTTATACGGTTCATGCAAAAACGATGAAAGAAGCTCTTTGTCGCTGGGATGTGAAACAAACTCATGAATCAATAATTCATGAATTCTATCGTGCAGCACCAGGTGGTGTTCCAACACAGACAGCTTTTAGTCAGTCTTGTCGCTATGGTACCCTTGATCTTGATGGTGAAAAAGGGGTAATCCGTGATATTAAGCATGCTTATTCACAAGATGGAGGATTGGCGGTTCTTTATGGGAATCTTGCAAAGGATGGTTGTATTGTAAAAACAGCAGGTGTTGATCCATCAATTTTAACTTTTAAAGGTCCAGCAAGGATTTTTGAAAGCCAAGATTCAGCTGTTTCTGCGATTTTGACCGATCAAATTAAATCAGGTGATGTCGTTTTAATCCGTTATGAAGGTCCGCGCGGTGGACCTGGAATGCAAGAAATGCTTTATCCAACGAGCTATCTGAAGTCCAAGGGATTAGGAAAGGTTTGTGCACTTATAACGGATGGTCGCTTTTCAGGAGGGACTTCAGGGCTTTCTATTGGGCATATTTCACCAGAGGCTGCTGAGGGAGGGATAATTGCTCTGGTAGAAGAGGGTGATATAATAGAAATTGATATCCCTAATCGTGCCATTCATATGTTGGTTGATGATGCTGAGATGATACAACGTCGTGCTAAAATGGAAAAAAAAGGAAAAGCAGCTTGGCAACCAGTTGAAGAGCGTAAACGTAAAATTTCAAAGGCTCTCAAAGCATATGCAGCTATGACAACTTCTGCGGCAAAAGGTGCGGTTCGTAATGTTTTATAGATGAAGAGTTCATCTTAGGTGGGAGATAAAGCTTTTAGAGATTGTAGTGCTTTGCATTATATTTTAAGCAGACTGTTTTCTTAGCTTCGTAGAAGGTTGCGAATCATTGTGAACATAAGATTTAAGGGTTGTTGTAGGTTTCATCCCTTTTTGTATGAGATCTTATAATTTGATCTTGGAAAATATTATGCGCAAATCTTTTTCTCTATACGCTACATTATCAAGATACATTGAGTAAAAAGCAATAACAATATGGTAGGCATGTCAGTGTGAACTAAGAATCATCGAGAAAAAGCGTTTTTTTTAATTTACCTTATAGGGGGTTGTTTTTTTCAAGTTGTTTAAGATGATAAAGTGCTTCTAAAGCATCTTTAGGAGAGAGTTCGTCAGGATGAATATTTTTTAAAGCTTCATGGAGTACGCAACGTTTGTTTGTTTTTTCATTAATGGGAGATGTTGCTTTAAGAGAAAATAGCGGTAAATCATCAATTAATTTATGTCCTTTCCCAGCCATTTCGCCTTGTTCTAATTGATGCAGAACATCTGTAGCACGTGTAATAACCGCTGCGGGAAGTCCAGCAAGTTTCGCAACTTGTACTCCATAAGATCGATCCGCAGCGCCTTGTGTAACCTCATGAAGAAAAACTACATCACCATCCCAATTTTTGACTTTCATTGTTACATTATGAAGGCGGTTAAGTTTTTCGGTGAGTGCAGTCATTTCATGAAAGTGCGTGGCAAGAATGGCACGACAGTGATTAACTTCATGAAGATATTCAACTGCTGCCCAAGCAATTGAAAGTCCATCAAAAGTTGATGTTCCCCGTCCGATTTCGTCAAGGATAACAAGAGAATGGCTACTGGCATGATTAAGAATTGTTGCTGTTTCGACCATTTCCATCATAAAGGTTGAGCGTCCACGTGCAAGATCATCAGAAGCACCAACACGACTAAATAAGCGATCGACAACGCCAATATGCGCTGAAGTGGCTGGCACAAAAGAGCCCATTTGCGCCATAATAGCTATAAGAGCATTTTGTCGTAAAAAAGTTGATTTTCCTCCCATATTGGGACCTGTTAAAAGCCAAATTGCTGCATATTGATGATTTTTCTGCACAGAAAGGTCACAATTGTTCGCAACAAATGGTTCTGTAGCTTGTTTTCGTAGTGCTTGCTCTACAACAGGATGGCGTCCAGCGGTGATATGAAAGGTAAGTGATTGGTCAATTTTCGGACGACAATATCCTTGTTCCTCAGCTAAACACGCTAAAGCAACAGATACATCTAAAACAGCAAGTGCTTCAGCTGCTTTACGAATGAAATCAGCCTGTTCGGTAATTTCATTAACAAGAGTATCGAAAATTTCCAATTCGAGAGTCATAGCATGGTTGGCTGCATGGGCAATACGCGTTTCAAGTTCGGCAAGTTCTGTTGTGGTAAAACGCATAGCGTTTGCCATTGTTTGTCGGTGAATAAAACGCGCTTTTGCTTGTGGAGTATCGGTGAGAGCAGGTGCTTGTAAATTGGTTACTTCAATGAAATAGCCTAAAATATTATTATGCTTTATCTTGAGTGTTTTAATATCTGTTTCTTTAGCATATTGTGCTTGAAGTTCAGCAATGATACGGCGGGATTCATCGCGCAGAGTACGCATTTCATCTAGCTCTTTATGATAATGAGGACGAATAAAACCACCATCGCGTTTAAGCAGTGGGAGATCATCGGCTAATGCTTGCTCTAAATGAAGATGCAAAGCCGTGGGTAAATCTGAAAAAATATGTTGCACATCGTTTATTTCTTGAGGAGGCAATTCATTATTAAGAAGCTGATTAAGTTCACGAATAATATCAAAACCACGCTGAATTGTCGCTATATCACGTGGTCCTCCTCGACCAAGAGCTAAGCGTGAAACTGCGCGGGGCATATCTGGTCCCCCCTTTAAAATAAGCCGTATAGCTTCTGCAAGAGAAGTATTGCGTAGAAAAAAAGCAATTGAATCTAGGCGTTTATCAATAGCTGAAGGCGTGGTTAGAGGAGCAATTAAGCGATCAACGAGAAGGCGTGATCCCCCTCCTGTTACAGTGCGATCAATGGCTTTTAGTAAACTTCCATCACGTTGACCTGATGTGGTTCGAACAAGTTCAAGACTCTGTCTAGTTGCTGCATCAATAAAAAGGGTAGCGCTTTCATTTTGGCGCTCAGGACGCATGAGAGGAGGGCGGTGAGAGATTTGCGTTTTTTCGATATAACGAATAGCAGCAGCGATTGCAGAAAGTTCAGGGCGAGAATAATCGGCAACACCTTCAAGGGTTGAGAGTTTAAAATAGCTGCAAATGTCGCGTTCAGCAGTGATTACATCAAAAAGACTAGCTGGTTGAGGTGAAATGATACGATCGAGAACATTAAAAAGCGATTTGTGAGATTTATCATAGAACAAGGAGTCAGCTACGATGATTTCTTGTGGATCCACACGCATAATGTCTGCTAAAAGTTTTTCATGGCGGCTTTCTGCTACACGAAAGATACCTGTTGAGATATCAATCCAAGAAAGGGCAAATTCTTCTCCATCGCTGGTTTTAATGCGGGTCAGTGTCATCAGATAATTTGCACGCGTTGGATCAAGAAGCTTTTCTTCTGTTATGGTTCCAGGTGTAACAAGACGAACAACATCGCGTCGAACAACTGATTTTGATCCGCGTTTTTTAGCTTCTGCTGGATTTTCTGTTTGTTCACAAACAGCAACGCGATAACCACACGAAATCAGCTTTTGCAAATAATCATCCGCAGCATGAACTGGGACACCACACATAGGGATATCTTCACCCAAATGTTTGCCGCGTGTTGTGAGTGTAATTCCTAAAGCCTGAGCAGCTTCAATTGCATCATTAAAAAATAATTCATAGAAATCGCCCATACGGTAAAAAAGAAGGGAATCGCTATTGACTGCTTTGATTTCTATATATTGCTCCATCATAGGTGTGAGGCGTTCTTGATGCGGGGCAGATAAAGGCGCGGGTTGTGAAATTAAATCATTTTTATGCTCAGTTTTATTATTCATTTTTACGCGCTTGATCCCTTCAATAGAGGCTTTGATACCCTTTTTTGTTTACTTCAATGCTTGTCTTCATTATCTCTAAATTGAAACGCATGATCATATCTGTTAAAGCGAGCATAGCGATTTCTGGCATATGAATCAAATTTTAAAATCAGATAATTAACGCATTATCGAACAGGAATTTGCACTGTTTTTGGAGAAATTAAGTAAGATGAAAAAAAATGAACAGGATCAAAGAGCCTATCAAACGGTTTATAGTGTCAGTGAGCGAGAAGCTCTTGATTTTCATAGTCGTGGTCGACCTGGAAAGCTTGAAATTGTTGCGACAAAATCTATGGCAACGCAGCATGATTTAGCACTTGCTTATTCACCAGGTGTTGCTGTTCCAGTTAAAGCAATTGCTCAAAATCCAGCGCTGGTTTATGATTATACGGCAAAAGGCAATCTTGTTGCTGTTATATCAAATGGGACGGCTATTTTGGGTTTAGGCAATTTAGGGGCATTGGCATCTAAGCCAGTAATGGAAGGCAAAGCAGTACTTTTTAAGCGCTTTGCAGATATTGATTCAATTGATCTGGAAGTTGATACAAATGATACGGAAAGTTTTATCAATCTGGTGCGCCATTTAGAACCTTCTTTTGGTGGGATAAATCTTGAGGATATTAAAGCACCTGAGTGTTTTATAATCGAAAGTCGCTTACGTGAAATAATGAATATTCCTGTTTTTCACGACGATCAACACGGTACGGCAATCATTGTAGCTGCGGGTGTGCTGAATGCCTTGTATTTAACTGGGCGTGATATGGAAAATACAAAGTTGGTTTGTAATGGCGCCGGTTCTGCGGGAATTGCTTGTATTGAACTCATTAAGGCAATGGGGTTTCGGTCTGAAAATATCATATTATGTGATACGAAAGGTGTTGTCTATGAGGGTCGTGAAGAGGGGATGAATCAGTGGAAATCTGCTCATGCTATCCGAACGGATAAACGCACTCTTGCTGAGGCGATGGAAGGTGCTGACATGTTTTTTGGTGTTTCTGCTAAAGGCGCAATTACCCCTGAGATGGTAAAGTCGATGGCGCCTCAGCCAATCATTTTTGCTATGGCTAATCCCGATCCAGAAATTACGCCAGAAGAGGTTATGCAAGTGCGTGATGATGCTATTATAGCGACAGGTCGCTCGGATTATCCAAATCAGATAAATAATGTTCTTTGTTTTCCTTATATGTTTCGTGGTGCACTTGATGTACGCGCAACAGTCATTAATGAAGAGATGAAAATTGCTGCAGCAAGAGCTCTGGCAGATTTAGCTCATGAGGAAGTGCCTGAGAGCGTTGCGGAAGCTTATCGTGGAAAGCGATTGAAATTTGGTCGAAATTATATCATTCCTGTCCCTTTTGATCCGCGTTTGTTCACGGTCGTTTCAATTGCAGTGGCAAAAGCAGCAATGGAAAGCGGTGTTGCACAAAAGCACATTGATGATTTAGAGGCTTATGAGCGTGATTTAAATGCGAGACGTGATCCCATTTCTTCCATTATGCGTGGCGTTTATAACCATGTTCGTCAAGCACCAAAACAAATTGTTTTTGCAGAAGGTGAAGAAGAACAGGTAATGCGGGCAGCTGTGTCCTATGTTCATCAAAAACTGGGGCAAGCGGTTTTGATTGGTTGTGAAGAAAAAATTAAGAAGACTGCTGCTGTTGCTGGGATTGATCTTGAGCGTGAAGGCATTTCTGTTATGAACGCTAAGCTCTCCTGTCGTACCGATGTTTATGCAAATTATCTTTATAAAAAGATGCAGCGCCAAGGTTGGCTATTGCGTGATTGTCATCGTCGCATCAATAATGATCGCAATTATTTTGCTGCTTGTATGGTAGCGTTAGGGGATGGTGATGCAATGGTTACAGGGGTGACGCGCAATTATGAGACAGCGTTGATTGATATACGTCGCGTAATTAATGAGAAACCAAAAGAACGGTTGATTGGTATCTCGATGGCCATTTGCCGTGGGCGGACTGTGTTTATTGCAGATACAGCTGTTTACGAGAACCCTAACGCTGAAGAACTTGCTGATATAGCAGAACAGGCAGCTTCTTTTGTTTGTGATTTAGGATATCAACCGCGGGTAGCATTTGTAGCATTTTCTACTTTTAGTTATGTAAAAGGACAGGTTACGCAGCATATTCAGGATGCTATTAATATTTTGCATGAACGCAAGGTTAGCTTTGAATGTGATGGAGAAATAAGTGCTGATGTGGCACTCAATTCAAAATTGATGCAGCAGTATCCCTTTCTGGGATTAACGGAGCCTGCTAATATTTTGGTGATGCCTGGATATCATGCATCTTCCATTGCTAGTAAAATGTTACAAGAGCTTGGTGAAGCAACTATTATTGGTCCTATTTTGATTGGATTGGAAAGATCTGTCCAAATTGTGCCGTTTAGTGGAAACGATACGGATGTTGTCAATATTGCAACTTTAGCTGCTTACCATGCAAAAAAATTATAAAAAAAGGTCTCTGATATTTCAGGACCTTTTTGATCATAAAAAAACAAATTTTTTTAAGATGGTTTTGTCTGGCTGTTTTTTTGTTCTTCAGCAATACGTTTTTGAAACAGAGCTGCAAAATCAATCGGATCAATCCACAAAGGTGGGAAACCACCATTTTGAGTAGCATCAGATATAATTTGCCGCGCAAATGGAAATAAAAGACGAGGACATTCAATGAAAACAAGTGGCATAACATGTTCTTGTGAAATATTTTTAATATGGAAAACACCACCATAAATTAATTCTACATGAAATAACGTTTCAGTATCATCATCGGCTTTGACTGAGAGGGATAAAACGACATCATAATTATCATCACCAATTGGGTTGGCGTTAACATTAATATTGATGTCGATTTGCGGTGCCTTCTCACGTGGACGCAGCGAGCGAGGGGCACTTGGATTTTCGAATGAAAAATCTTTTAAATATTGAGTCAATACAGCAAAAACTGGTTCTCCACCATTGTTATTAATTTCACCTTCAGCCATACTACGAACCTCTCATCATAATGTGTGTATTTCTATTTTATATCTAAAGATTAAGCTGGTTACCACGCCTTACAAACGGTTGCAAGAAACGCTCTCCTTGTATTTATTATTTTTATGTCCGTGACAGATTTTTTAGGCATTTCAATGATTATCATCATTTTTTCGCCATGGTGATTCTTTGACACTGTGAATTTGATATTCTTCTTCTTTAAGCTCAATTATTTTTTCAAATTTATTTTTGGTACTGTCATTGTTCTTATAGTAGCTGCTGGTGTTGTTATTAAATGATAAAAACAAATACCAGATAATTTTACGGGCTGGTTTAATAAGGAGTAGTATTCCCAAAATATCGCTTACAAATCCAGGGATAATAAGCAAAATTGCACCAATGATGATGAAGGCATCATTGATTATATAATTCTCTAATGTGCGCCCTTGAATAAGTTCACGCTGTATGTTTTTAAAAAGGCTAATACCTTGAATTCGCAATAAAATACTGCCAACAATTGTCGTTAGAATGATCAAACTCAAAGTTGCCAAAATTCCAATTTTTTTGCCAACAAAGATAAAACTAGCGATTTCAATTAAGAGAGCGCCGAGAATGACAATGACAAAAAAGCGAGGATTTATAGGATAAGATTTGATCACATGAAAATTCCCTTTTCAAAATTTGAGGCAAAAAATTATTAAGAGTTATCCTTTTTGAACTTAAATTGGGAACTATAAAAAATATTTAAATGATAGATTCCCTATTTTACATGTTTATGGATAAATGATATTGACTGCAATGTTTATTACAGATCATCTGAAATTTGGAGATTGACAGTGTCCATGGAATTTGACATCGTACTTGTCGTAGCTCTTGTTATTATGGTTGTCGTTTTTGTGCAGCTGCGTAATGTTTTAGGAAAACGGATTGGTTTTGAAAAGCCTCCCTTTGATCCTTATTCAAATTGTTCTAAAAAAAAGGTTGAGACAGAAACGGCTGATAATGTTGCTTCGTTCCCTCATCAAGTCAATTCGCAAAAGGGCGATTTTAGTGAAATTGATGCAATCGCACCTGAAGGAAGTGTGCTGAATGAAGGCTTGCGGGCTATTCGTCAAAGTGATCCTCATTTTTCTCCTCAATTTTTTATCAAGGGTGCTCAAGTTGCTTATGAAATGATTGTCACAGCTTTTGCCAAAGGTGATCGCGACCAGCTTAAAAAATTGCTTTCTCAAGATGTCTTTGAAAGTTTTTGCGCCGCTATTGAGCAACGCGAAAGAAATAGTGAAAAAGTCCAGTTTACTTTTGTTGGAATTAATAAGATAGAATTTGTTGCGGCAGCAATGCAAGAAAAGGAAGAGTTTTTAACTGTGCGTATTGTCAGTGAAATGATTTCTGTAACTTACAATGAGCAGGAAGAATGTATAGATGGTGATCCTGAAACTATTGTAGAAGTTAGAGATGTTTGGACTTTTGTTCGCAATAGTCTATCATCAGATCCCAACTGGAAGCTTTTTGCAACAGAAGATGAAAATTAAAATGTTTTTCATCTATAAAATCGTATAGATAAGATTTATGAGAGATTGAAAATTGAAATGGCTACGGGTAAACGGGGACGAAAAGGGGATCCATTAGTTTTAAAAGACCGTCTTTTATGGGAAATGGTATGTCGTACTATAATACCGCTTCATGATCAGCTTCACTCTGCTCTTCCAGAAGATGTTGCAAATATTGATCATGAGAACCAACGTGTAACACAAGTTTCTTCATTTTCTCAGGAAAATCAACAAAGATCAATAACAGTTAAAAAAGAAAAGGGATGTGTTGCACGGGCATATGCAGATCATTCCTTCGATCGTGTCGCACATCGTAAAATTTCCAAAGGCCGTTATCCTATTGATGCGCATCTTGATCTTCATGGTTATACGCAGGAGGAGGCTTACTTTTTCTTAAAAAATTTTCTAAAATTATCGCAGCAAAATGGGTTGCGCTATGTGCTCGTGATTACAGGAAAAGGGCGATCACATGGGAGTGATGGCGTTCTGTATCACTTTGTTCCTCATTGGTTGTCGACACCAGCTTTTCGATATTACGTGCATGAATTTGGGCAAGCTGCTCGTCAGCATGGGGGTGGTGGTGCATTGTATGTCCGGCTGCGCCGCTCTGTGTTAAGGTAAGGTGTGGTGCTGTCTGGGTTTATTTTAGATTGAGTATTGGTTTCATCAAGAACAATATTCCGTGAATCTTATTTTCTTGTAAGAGATGTGAAAGCAAATGGTTTTTTTAATATTTGCATTATCATTTCCAATTTTTGCGGGCAGTGATCTCTACTGTTGCGATTTTATAAAAGAGTTTCTGTTATTGCAAAACAGAACAGGTGTGCAATCATGATCTGTACAGTAGCACTTAGAGCATCGCGGAAATTTGGGTAAGTTCTGGTTTTTCAGTAATTAAACGCTTGTTTGCAGCTTTATATTTGATGATTTGTTACATAATCACATGTTTTGTAATGTGTTGGCAATTGCGTTATCAAAATCATATAGTTTTTTGTCTTCGCTTTTTTAATCGGGGGATGTGCTGTCATTGAGGCTTATCACTATCATTAAAAAGAACTCGAAGGAGTTGGTTTGATTTGTAAGCGGTCAATTTCTGATATGTCAAATATGGCGGAGATATTTTAAAAGAAGATGAAATTTTTAAAAAGAAAGCTGTGCTGATAAATTGCAATGGAATTTGTTACTGATTTTAACAGGAACGTTATAGGTGTAAAGGAGTGAGCAAGTTGAAGGGGATTAAGATAAACAAACTGCTGAACCATTGATGCTGAGATGCAATGGTATATAAAATGAAATTGAGATATTATAGCATTTTCTTTGTTATGAGAAATATTTATCATGTTTTTTCTTGAGAAAGTTCTTGTGGCTTAAAATGATAAATTGTTGAGCAAAATTCACATGTCACTGAAATATATTCGTCTTTAATCATTTGGATACGTTCCTCAGGGGGAAATCCTTCTAGTATTTCTTTAATTTTTTTGCGCGAACAGGAACATTGATTCACAAGAGAAAGAGACGTAAAAACTCTGACGCCTTGTTCATGGAAAAGGCGAAACAATAGTCGCTTGCTGCCAACTTGGGGGTCAGTCAGTTCTGTATTTTCAATGGTTGCAGTAAGCGCTTTGGCTTCTTGCCATTGATTTTCAAGTTGGGCACGAGTTTTGGTTTCTGCTAATTTTTTATTGGATTCACATATTTTATGATGAGCTGGTGATGTTTGAGGTAAAAGTTGGATTAAAATACCTCCTGCTCTCCAACTTTTTTGCGGTTTTCCTTGTTGGTCGCGGTTAATCAAGATAGCAACTGCTAAACGAATATCGGTTGGGATTTGTTCTGATTGGTCAAAATAAGCACGGGAAACTTCTTGTAAATTTGACCCATCTAATTCAACAATTCCCTGATAGCGCTGCGTATAAGTGCCTTGATCGATGGTGAAGGCTAAAGTTCCTTTGCCAAGAAGTGTTTCTGAGGATGTCTGACCATTGGCTATTGCTTGTTTTAGGTTTTCTTCATCAAAACGAGCGTAACCACGTAGGCTGGAAGGAGGAGAAAAGTCGCAAACCAACATATTAACTGGTCCATTGGAGTGAGTTTGTAAAATGAACTTTCCTTTAAGTTTTAGGGAAGTGCCAAGAAGAACAGTTAAAACTAAAGCTTCTGCTAAAAGGTAAGAGACAGGTTCAGGATATTGATGCTTTGTAAGAATGGAATTTAAAGTTTCCCCAAGTTGTACGGCGCGCCCACGTATATCAAGTTCTTCGACTTGAAAGGGAACAACAGTATCATCTTCATTCATGTAGATGTTATGGAGAGAAGTTTTATTTTTGGCTTGTTCGTGCTTGTTGCCCATATTTTCGCCTTTTATGTTATTTGTCTTGGCAGGTTATTGTGAAGAGAAAAATGCATCTTGTAAACATCATGAAGGAACTACTTTTTAGGCATGAAGAGGATTTTTATATTAAAATGCGGTTTATTGAACGCAAAATCTATAACTTCTTGATTACGATGAGTGAGACAGTGCATGAAGAAGATGTTGGATTTGGCGTATTTATCACGGATTCATTGGTTTGATAAGGCTTAAGGTATGAGTGATGTGGTCACAAAGCGTTTATCTTAGAAATTGTACGTGTTTATTATGGTGTAATCGATATCTTCGGCAGTTTTTTAGGGATTATTTGTGCGTGCAATATTTACTTTGTGTGCGTGCTGTTAGATTAGCATTTTGTCTGTGATTCATGATTTTTAGTGTAGTCAAGGCGCAGATGAAAGTTAAGGAAAGTTTGCTGCGTTGATCAAGGGGTGGATGACATTATTGCTATTTTTTAACAGTGTGTCTTGCAATGTTCTTTATAGATACTAAAGTTTGGTAAAAATATATATGATCTGTAAGATTGTTAATAGCTAAAATTTTGAATATACCGCGCTCATTTGAATAGTTTGTGATGTTTGACGCTCGTGGAATAATGTACTTCAAAAAGTGATAATATTTGTGCAATATTTGGGAGACTTTACAGTGACGGACTGTTTTTCTGAAGCAATGAATGAGTAGTATCTTCACCAAACGGTACATATCTATATTCTATATCAAATGAACCGCGTGCGTGTAGATAATTTTCCTAGAATCATTGTTAATGTTTCTCTAACAAAGTATTATGCATTTTTTGCTTTGAAGTTTGTTTTGAAGCATTTCGCATAATGAGGAGTGCGCGCTTTACGAGCAAATAGATAAATGAATGAAGTGATGAGGAGTTATTTATCATGATATTACACTTATCGCTGTTTGTTTGTTTGTGAAAGATAGGAAATTGCTTTTTCAATACGATATAAGCTTTCATCTATTTCTTCTTCAGTGATGATAAGGGGAGGTAATAAACGCACTACGTTATTGCTGGCACCAACACTTAGAATATATTCATTTTCCAACGCGTTAATGACAACATGAGAGGGGATGACACATTGAATCCCTACCATAAGACCTATGCCCTGAATTGCACAGATAATGTCGGGGTAAGTATTTAGAATCGTCAAAAGTCCACTTTTTAGCTTATTCCCCATATGCTGAACATGGTGGAGAAAGTTTGGTTCTAATATGATATCAAGAACACTGTTACCTACAGCCATACCGAGGAGGTTCCCTCCAAAGGTTGATCCGTGAGTTCCTCGTGTCATACTTTTTGCAGCTTTATTTGTTGCAAGACAGGCTCCTAATGGAAATCCACCACCCAATCCCTTTGCGAGGGTAAGAATGTCAGGTATGATATCGCTCCATTCATAAGCGAAAAACTTTCCTGTCCGTCCAATGCCAGTTTGGACTTCATCCAAAATCAACAAAAGATCATTATCATCACATATTTTGCGTAAAAGCCTTAAATTTTCATAAGATACCGTTCGTATTCCTCCTTCTCCTTGAATAGGTTCAATAAGGATGGCTGCGGTATTTTTATTGATAGCGTTACGTAAAGCAATTTCATCACAAAAAGGGATTTGAATAAACCCACCAGCTTTAGGTCCAAAGCCTTCAAGATATTCTTTTTGCCCCGTAGCAGCAAGCGTTGCAAGTGTGCGTCCGTGAAATGCTCCTTCAAAAGTAATGATTTCAACGCGTGTTGGATGACCAGATGCATGATGATAGTGACGAGCAGTTTTAAATGCACATTCCAGTGCTTCGGCACCAGAGTTGCAGAAAAAGACCTTATCAGCAAAGCTGTTTGCACAAAGTCGTGCAGCAAGAGTTTCTTGTTCAGGTGATTGAAAAAGATTGGAAACATGCCACAGCTTTTCAGCTTGTGTTTTAAGCGTGTCAACCAATTTTGGGTGCGCGTATCCTAATGCATTGACGGCAATACCAGATGTACAGTCAAGATAACGTTCTCCTTTATCGGAAATAAGCCATACACCGTCACCTTGCTTGAAATGCAAATGACGCCGAGCAAAACACTGGTAAAGTGGATGTGTAGCAATGGTATTCATCATTATTTCCTTTATGTTGTGAGCTTTGCGATGCCACAAATAAAACTGTGCTGCATCTCTCAATACAGTACAGCGGTATTTTATTACGATAAATTATCGATATAAATGATTGCATTGATTGGCAAAAAGTCAATAAAAGTTCTGAAAGGGTATATTTGTATGAAAAAATCTTGAATAAAAAGGACAGTTTTATCTATGATTGATTCGCAAGTTGGGGAAAACATCCTAAATAGACCTTTTAAAAGGGAAAGGCACTTGTCATTGAGTCAGTGCATATTGTAGTTTAAATCGGCAAACGAAATTGTATTTTGGTTCATAAATTCCACAGGTTGGGTGAAGTTTTTTGTGCTCGGATAGGGTGTAAGAATTTTTCATTCAGCTTATTTGAGAATATGGTTGAAATATTTGAAAGGTGCAATGGAGCGCATCTCGATGAGATGACTGGAATGGAGTGCTGGTATGAGTTGGACATGTGAACGCGTTGAACTTCTTAAGAAGTTTTGGAGTGAAGGTTTAAGTGCAAGTCAGATTGCAGCTCAGTTGGGTGGAGTGAGTAGGAATGCAGTGATCGGTAAAGTGCATCGACTAAAACTACCAGGACGTGGTAAAACAGCGCCAGTGGTTTCGCGTGCACAAAAGGCATCTGCGAGTGTTAGCCCATCGGTTTCACGGATGCATCGCGCTGCATCGACGGTATTACCAGCAAATGCTGCCTCTTGCAGTGTTGGAGCGACAGCTTTAAAGATGGAATTTGTCGCTGAGGAAGTAACAGAAATTGATGCATCTGCAAAATCAGACGTGGTTGTACCTATGTCTCGCCATCTTAGTCTTTTGCAGTTAAGCGAAAATACATGTAGATGGCCAGTCGGAGATCCTTTGTCACCAGATTTTCATTTTTGTGGTGCGGATTCTGGTGAAAATAGTTCTTATTGTGCTTTTCATGCAAAAATAGCATTTCAGCCAATATCTGAAAGACGGCGGATAAGAGTGTAATACTTATTGCTGTAGTTTTTATACTTCATCATTTAAGTTTCAAGTTTAAATATATATCCGCTATGAGAGGGGAATTTTACGAGGATATGTGTCGTTAGTGAGCTTAGAAATTATTCTCGCTTAAGGGGCTTTTTATTCAAATTTTGTCTCTTGGTGTTATTGTATGATGATGTGTTGTTGGATATTTCGTTTGTTATTATAGCTTTTTCGATTTTCGGTAAGATTTCTTTTTGGTAAATTTGCCATGTTAAAGGGCCAGCGTGTTTAGCAATGATGATACTGTCTTTATTCAAAAGAAAGGTTTCAGGTGGTCCATACACACCCCAGTTTATAGCTGTACGTCCCGAAATATCAAAGCCAATAAATTTGAAAGGGTTCCCAAAGTTTTTTAGAAAACGTTGGGCATTTTCTTTGTTATCCTTGTAGTTAATTCCAATAAGATCAAAACGTTTATCTTGCGCAATTTTCATAAGAAGATGGTGCTCTTCGCGGCAGGGTAGGCACCAAGAACCCCAAAAATTGATCAATGTTACACGCCCTTTAAACTGTTCTGAATCTAAATAACTTTCATTGTTAAGTAAGGGAAGGTTGGTTTTGGGAGCGGGTTTTTCAGTGAGTGTATTTGGGATAAGAGAAGTGTTGTTGAAATATTTGCTGTTCATAAAACTGAAGAAAAAAATCATGAGCAAGAGAAAAAGTAAAAATGGTCCAAAAAAGCTGAAAAAGATAGGAAAAGATACGCGTTTTTTCGGTGTTTGAGGAGTGCTTTCCATTGTATTTTCTTTTTGAAACAACTCTTTTGCTTTCAACTGTTTCAGAATTTTTTTTTGGTGTGCACTTTTACGAAGAATATGCCCAATAAGACAAAGAAGAGAAATTGCAGAGAGCATGTAGCTCAAAATAACAATTTGCTCATGACGAAGAGTGCCAAGGAAAAAATCAATTTGCTGAGACAGATTCCCTAAAAACCCATTCTGGGTACCATTTAGGTTGAACATGATGAAGAATCCTGATGTCGTGCGCGACGTGCTTCTTTGATTTGAAGTGCTTGGATATGACGATTGACAATTTCGTTTCGCATAGCCATCAAATATAACAAAATAAATGTAAAGGTAAAACAAAATAACATTGTTATGAGTGGCCATAACATAGCACTGTCGATTGTTGTGCCTCCTGAACGTAAAAGTGATGCTGATTGATGGAGTGTATTCCACCAGTTAACGGAAAATTTGATAATGGGAATATTCACGAATCCCACCAATATCAAAATTGCTGTAGCACGCGCAGATTTTTTTGGGTTATCAAAAGCGCGAGCAAGCATAACAATGGCGAGGTAGATAAAAAATAGGATAAAAACCGATGTTAGTCGTGCATCCCACACCCACCATGTTCCCCATGTAGGGCGCCCCCAAAGTGCCCCTGTCATTAGAGCTAAGGCTGTGAAAATTGTGCCGATAGGCGCACCACATTTAAGTGCTATATCAGCGAGAGGATGTTTCCAAATTAGAGTTCCTAGTGCGGCAGCGCACATCACCACATAACAAAACGTAGATAACCATGCAAATGGTACATGAAGATACATAATCTTAACGGTCATACCCTGTTGATAGTCATCAGGGGAGTGCATAATAAGAGCAAGTCCTAAGAGAAGAAAACACAATATTATAGCGGTTAACCAAGGCAAAACAATACCGCTTATTTCCATGAAACGGGTTAAACTTGCAGGAGGTGATTCTATTTTATATGTGCGAGATATTTTATTCATATGTTTATAATAAGTAGACTTTAGCTGTACAGCAAATTTCTTTTACTATTCTGATAAATATCTGAGCGTTATAGCTGCAACAAAAGAGCTAAGAAGACTCAAAATGAGCGAAAAAGCGGCGAGAAAAGCTAAGGCAGTAAGAAAAGAGACATTTGGATTTGTTGGAGCTGCAGCAGCCACAATACCAAAAATCATGATTGGAATTACCCATGGTAGGATGATGATAAAAATGAGAAGAGTGCTGTGCAATAATGATGTAGCTAATGCTGCTCCAATAGCTCCAATAAAAGTGATAGCTGGTGTTCCGCATAAAAGGGTGAGTATTGTTGTAAAAGTTGTCACTGTATCTAAATGAAGCATCAGTGCTAAAATAGGCGTAACAAAAATAAGGGGCAGCATAGTTCCTACCCAATGGGCAAGACACTTGGTAAATACAATCAACGTTAGACTTTGTCTTTGTCCAGAGAGAATAAATTGATCAAGATTTCCATCATCGTGATCGGTTTGAAAAAGTTTATTTAAATTAAGGAGTCCAGCAAGAAGTGCTCCAAACCACAACATGCCTGGACCTATTTGTGCGAGGACTTTTGGGTCTGGTCCAATGGCGAAGGGGGTTATGGCAATAATCGCAATGAAAAATAAAAGTCCTGTTAACGAGGAAGCTTGTGGTGATAAGGTTAATCTGAGGTCACGCCAAAATAGCACTTTCATTTTATTCTCTTTCAAGAGGTAGAAAATTTTCTAAAATAATCTCATGGTTTTCTGGAGTGGTGAGTGGTATGTGGGTTGTAGCGATAATCATGCCACCTTGGTTTAAATGGTGCTGGAAAAGATTGGCAAGAATAGTTTGAGCTTGACTATCGAGTCCAGCTATCGGTTCATCTAAAATCCAAATAGGGCGGTAAGATAGCAAAAGTCGAGCAATGGCAACACGTCTTTTTTGTCCAGTTGATAGAGCTTTAAAGGGTAAATGTCCAAGATCAGAAAGACCAATATCTGCAAGGGCTTCATGGGGATGACGCATATGTTGCCCATAAAATGCTGACCAAAACTGTAGATTATCAATGACTGATAAGGGAGATTTCATGGCATTTTGGTGTCCTAAATAATGACATGCAGTTGCCACGGGGTACGTGTGTTCGTGGTCTTTCAGTATTACATAACCTTCAGCAGCTTCAAGAAAGCCAGCAATGATTCGAAGTAAGGTAGATTTTCCAATACCATTTGAGCCCGTGATTGTCATAAGTTGTTGGGGAAATAAACAAAAAGAAAGACCTTGAAATAAGGTTTCTTCACCTCTTTTTGCTGCTAAGTTTTTACCCAGTAATATCATATGGATTGCCTAGTTTTGCCATTGTTTGTGTAATCTTTATTGCATTATAAGACAAAAAACACGTTTTTTATGTAATTGTGCCTAGAATAGTTCTAGAAATAGTTCTATAAGCCGTGTTGCACCAACAACGAATGGAGAATGGTTTTTGGCGCCGATTTTCGAATTTGCCTACGAGAGAGGGTGGAAAGAGAAAATGGAAAGTAGGGGGGTGGCTACGTTTGCGCTAAAGCTGCGATCTTGATTCGCAGGTTGTTCATTCTGGGAAGTCGGGTAAATTTTTAGTATGAGGGTGGGCAGTCATGTCTCAAATTGATAGCTTTAATTGTTGCAAAACTTTAGATATTGATGGCAAAGAATACACTTATTATAGTTTGATTGAAGCGGAGAAAAATGGGCTCCACGGTGTTTCTCGTTTACCGTTTTCAATGAAAGTTATCCTCGAAAATTTATTACGATTTGAAGATGGTCGCACAGTTAAGAGAGAAGATATTTTAAATGTCGCTAAATGGCTAAAGAATAAAGGCAGTACTGGTGCAGAAATTGCTTATCGCCCTGCACGCGTCCTTATGCAAGATTTCACAGGTGTTCCTGCAGTTGTTGACCTTTCCGCAATGCGAGATGCTATGGTTAAACTTGGGGGTGATGCTGAAAAAATCAATCCTCTCATCCCCGTCGATCTAGTCATCGACCACTCAATCATTGTTGATAATTTTGGCAATCCTATGGCTTTTAAGGAAAATGTTGAGCATGAATATGAACGCAATAGTGAACGCTATCGTTTCTTGAAGTGGGGGCAGCAAGCTTTTCAAAATTTTCGCGTTGTTCCCCCAGGGACAGGAATTTGCCATCAGGTTAACCTAGAATATTTAGCGCAATGTGTGTGGATGAAGGATGAAGGAGGGCGTCGGACGATTTATCCTGATACTTGTGTGGGAACTGATTCGCACACGACTATGGTGAACGGCTTGGGTGTTTTGGGATGGGGTGTTGGTGGTATTGAAGCAGAAGCGGCAATGTTAGGGCAGCCCGTTTCTATGTTGTTACCTGAAGTTATTGGCTTTCGTTTAACAGGTAGGCTTAAAGAGGGTGTGACTGCTACTGATTTAGTGTTGATGGTAACGCAAATGTTACGCAAGAAAGGCGTCGTCGGTAAATTTGTTGAGTTTTTTGGCTCTGGTTTAGAACATATGACGCTTGCTGATCGGGCAACAATTGCGAATATGGCGCCTGAATATGGGGCAACATGTGGTTTTTTCCCAATTGATAAAGAAACTGTGCGTTATCTCAATATGACAGGGCGCGATGAAAGTCAGATTGCTTTAGTGGAAGCTTATTCTAAAGCGCAAGGGATGTGGCATGATGAAATGGTCGCTGATCCCATTTTTAGTGATGTAATTGAATTGGATATGGGAAGTGTTGTGCCCTCTATGGCGGGTCCTAAGCGCCCTGAAGGACGTATTGCATTGGAAAATGTTGGACAGGGGTTTGAAGAGTCATTGGTTAATGACTATAAGAAGACTGTTGGGCAAGATGATCGTTATCACGCTGAGAATGAGGAATACGATCTTGGTCACGGTGATGTGGTGATTGCTGCGATTACTTCTTGTACGAATACATCAAACCCGAGTGTCCTTATTGCTGCAGGTCTTTTAGCGCGGAATGCTGTGGCAAAAGGCCTTAGGAGCAAACCATGGGTTAAGACTTCTCTTGCGCCTGGTTCGCAAGTTGTTGAAGCCTATCTTTTCAATTCAGGTCTTCAAAAATATTTGGATACGCTAGGGTTTAACGTGGTAGGTTTTGGGTGCACGACGTGTATTGGGAATTCTGGCCCTTTGCTACCAATTATTTCTAAAACAATTAATGATAATGGTTTAATTGCTGCCGCAGTTCTTTCAGGAAATCGTAACTTTGAAGGGCGTGTATCGCCTGATGTGCAAGCGAATTATTTAGCTTCGCCGCCGTTAGTTGTTGCGCACGCTTTAGCTGGAACAGTGCGTAAAGATTTAACCAAGGAGCCTCTTGGTGAAGGTTCAGATGGTCAACCAGTGTATTTGAGAGATATTTGGCCAACTTCTAAAGAAATACAGGAATTTATTGAAAAGAACGTTACACGTAAGATTTTTGTTGAAAAATATGCAGATGTATTTAAGGGCGATGAAAATTGGCAAAAAGTTCAAGTTCCTACAGGTGTGACCTATTCCTGGGATGAGCAATCAACCTATGTGCGTAATCCGCCTTATTTCGATGGCATGCAGAAGATTCCTAATGTTTTATCAGATATTAAGGATGCGCGGATTTTGGGTTTGTTTGGTGATAAAATTACGACAGATCATATTTCCCCTGCTGGTTCCATTAAAATTGATTCTCCTGCTGGGAAATATTTAACTGATCATGGTGTTCAAGCAGCTGATTTTAACCAATACGGTACCCGTCGTGGGAATCATGAAGTTATGATGCGTGGAACCTTTGCTAATATTCGCATCCGTAACTTCATGTTAGGAAAAAATGGTCGTGAAGGGGGCTATACAATTCATTATCCATCTGGAAAGGAACAAGCAATTTATGATGCAGCGATGATGTACAAGCAGGAAGGCGTTCCACTCGTTGTTTTTGCTGGTATTGAGTATGGTAATGGATCTTCCCGTGATTGGGCGGCTAAGGGTACCAATCTTCTTGGTGTAAAGGCAGTGATTGCTCAGTCTTTTGAGCGGATTCATCGCTCTAATCTTGTCGGTATGGGAATTGTACCTTTTGTATTTGAGGCTGGCGCAAGTTGGCAATCTTTTGGCTTAAGAGGAGATGAAAAGGTAACAATTGAAGGAATTCATGATTTAAAGCCTCGTCAAAAGACTGTAGCTATAATCACTTTTTCTGATGGAAGAGTACAAACAGTTCCATTATTGTGCCGTGTCGATACTGAAGACGAGTTGGATTATTTGCATCATGGTGGTATTTTGCAATATGTTTTGCGTAATCTAGCCGTTTAAATTGCATTTGTCTGTTGGGGGGGGGGAGTAAATTATTCAGTTGGGTATAAAAGAGTTGGACTGCAGATTTTTTTATGCTCATCTTTGAGAATTCGATTGACGTTGGTTTTAAGGTTGCGTTATAAGTCCCTTTTGTTATCAACAGCTCGATAGTTGGGTTTAGGTTTTTTGTGTTGGTGGAGACATCGCTGAGGATGTTTTTATCAATGAGTTGAAAGAAAGAGATATTTATGGCGAATACACCTTCGGCTCAAAAAGCGGTGCGTAAAGTTATTGCGCGTACGCAAGTCAATAGAGCCCGCCGTTCACGTGTTCGTACCTTTATGCGTAAGTTTGATGATGCTTTAGCTGGTGGTGATAGGGCATCTGCGGAAGCAGCATTTAGGGATTTTGAGCCTGAAATTATGCGTGCGGTTTCTAAAGGAGTTTTTCATAAAAATGCTGCGGCGCGAAAGGTATCGCGTCTAGCAAAACGTTTGAAGGCTCTTAGCGCGTAAGCTTTTTTCATTTAATTGTTAATAAAAATCAGGTTAGCATCTATATTAGGTGCTAACTTTTTTCTTTCTAAAAACCCTATATCTTTTAGGGGTGTGTGGGAGATTCTCTCCGTTAAAAAGCAGAGCAAATTTGCAGAATTTTTATGGTTATCCACAAGCTCTGTGGATTTTTGCAGAGTCTTTTTTGTCAAGCTTTTTTTATTTTTTTTTTTGATCCGCATAAATTCTTTATTATTGGTAAATTTAGAGAAAAAAAAGTGAATTGAATCAATTATTTTTCTCGCCTTTTGTTTATATTTGCAAGTTTTTAGAGGTTTTTGATTTTATTTTGACCTCTTGCATTTTCCCTCTGCTGTTTTGTATGGTTCTTATGGAGATTAAAAATATACAAGGTTCGTGTCGGCTCATTATTCTGTGTTGGAATGTAAAATGCTTTTTATGGCTTATATGAAGCTTTATGTTGAAAAGGTTCTTTGATGTGTTTTTTAATTTTCTTGATTGATATGTTTTCTGTTTTGAAGAACGTATTACGCCATTAGTACAAGTAAATCTTATTGGTCATCTTTATTAGTTGGATTGTAATGAGGCTATCCTAGGGGGGGATATCTTATTTGGGGTAGGGCGTCCTTACCTTCGCTAAATTGATTTTAGCTGTTTGGTAGGACAAGGTTTTGGTTTTTATCGGGATGAAAGATGGTGGATAAATTGAACTCTAAAGCTAGTTCCTTTAAAAGGGTTTCGGTGAATATCCTGTCGGCAGAGAGAATAATAAATAGTAAGATGACGGATATAGGTGGGGCTGTTGGTGCAAATGCTTTTGCAGAACATCCGATTGTCTCAGAGGAAGAAGGTGCGGCGGCTTTCGCACGTGTAATGGCGCAATTAAAAGCGCAGGTTGGTATCGAGGCTTATACGAGTTGGTTTGGTCGTTTAAAACTTGCTGAATATAATCGTAATCTTGTAAAGCTTTCTGTTCCTACGGCGTTTTTGCGTTCGTGGATTAATAATCACTATGGTTCTCTTTTGACCAGTTTATGGAAACAAGAAAATTCAGCAATTCTTCGTGTTGAAGTTATTGTTCGCGGTATGAAGCGTGTTTCGAAAGGCGTTGCGTGCACAACAAGTGCAGACCCTGTTGTTGTTCCTGAGGAACAGGCAACCTCATCTTGTGTTGAAAATTATGCAGAGTACTCGGGAAAGAGTGTTCAGTCGGGTGTTTTTGGTTCGCCACTTGATTCTCGCTATACTTTTGAAAGCTTTGTTGAGGGTTCTTCTAATCGTGTTGCTTTAGCTGCAGCGCGTTCGATTGCAGAAGGGCATAAAAGTGCTTTGCGATTTAATCCTCTTTTTATTCACGCATCTGTTGGTTTAGGAAAAACACATTTGCTTCAAGCTACCGCAGCAGCTGCACTGAGTCGTTTAATGCCTGCGCGGGTTATTTATTTGACTGCTGAATATTTTATGTGGCGTTTCGCAGCGGCTATTCGTGATAATGATGCTCTTTCTTTTAAAGAACAGCTCCGCGATATTGATCTTTTAATTATTGATGATATGCAATTTTTGCAGGGAAAGTCGATACAGCATGAGTTTTGTCATTTGCTTAATATGTTGCTTGATAGTGCAAAGCAAGTTGTTGTAGCTGCAGATCGTCCGCCAGCAGAATTAGAATCGCTTGATCTTCGGGTTCGTTCTCGTCTTCAAGGTGGGGTGTCTCTTGAAATTGAAGCGCCAGATTATGAAATGCGTTTGCAAATGTTACGTCAACGGTTAAAAGTAGCGCAGCAAGATGATAATATGGTTGCAATTTCTGATGATGTTTTGGAATATATTGCTAAGACAGTTTTGGGATCAGGGCGTGATATTGAAGGGGCATTTAATCAGTTATTATTCCGTCAGTCTTTCGAGTCTGATTTGTCTTTAGAGCGAATTGATGAGTTATTGGGTCACTTGACACGTTCAGGCGAGCCTAAGCGTATTAGAATCGAAGAAATTCAGCGTACGGTTGCGCGTCATTATAATGTCTCTAAGCAAGATTTGTTGTCTAATCGTCGGACGCGTACAGTTGTGAAGCCGCGACAAGTGGCTATGTATTTGGCAAAAATGTTGACACCTCGCTCATTGCCAGAGATTGGGCGTCGTTTTGGAGGTCGTGACCATACGACAGTTTTGCATGCTGTACGTAAGATTGAAGATTTAGTTTGTGATGACCAGACATTAGCAAAAGAGCTTGAGCTGCTGAAGAGGTTGATCGGAGAACAGGCTGTATAAAGTTGATAGTTTCTTTTTTGTTTGTTGACAGTATTGCAGTGAGATTAATGGGGTGGCTATTTTCTGTATGCAGTAGCTACTTGCCATTTGAAGAGAGGTTGAATAAAGTTCGATAGGTGATTCTTTCGGGTAGTTTATTGTTTTTTAATTTAAAGAATCTTTATAGTGCTTAGTAAATTATGATGGGGATTTTTATGCGTATTGCAGTTGATCGCAATCAATTTCTCAAGTCTCTTGGTCGTGTTCAGCGTGTGGTTGAGCGTCGTAATACTGTTCCTATTTTGTCGAATGTTCTGATTGATGCAGAAAATGGCAGTGTGCAATTAAAAGCGACAGATCTTGATTTAGAGGTTACGGAATCTTTTGTTGCCAATGTTGAGCAAGCAGGAGCAACAACTGTTCGTGCGCATTTGTTGTATGATATAGTTCGAAAATTTCCCGATGGTAGTGAGATTATATTATCAGTTGATGTACAACAAGCTGGTACAATGTCCGTTGTTTCTGGTTGTGCTAATTTTCAGCTCCAATGTCTTCCTAAAGAAGATTTTCCAGAGTCGCTTCCAGGTCAATTCGATTATCGTTTTTCTTTATTAGCATCAAGTTTGAAGCATTTGCTTGATTGTACGCAATTTGCTATTTCTACTGAAGAAACGCGTTATTATCTTAATGGTATTTATTTTCATGTAATTGATGATGATGTTTTGAAGCTGCGTTTAGTTGCTACTGATGGTCATCGTTTGGCACAAGTTGATATGAAAGCTCCTGCAGGGGTTAATGGTATGCCAGGTGTCATTATTCCTCGTAAAGCTGTAGGAGAGTTGCAGAAACTTCTTTCTGAGGAAATCGATGGTGATGTATGTATAGAGCTCTCAGAAACAAAAATTTGTTTTTCTGTAGGGTCTTTGGTTTTTACATCAAAGTTGATTGATGGAACATTTCCAGAATATCAACGTGTTATTCCTCTTGGAAATGATAAGGAATTGGTTGTCAATAGGCAAGATTTTTCTTCTGCAGTTGATCGTGTTTCAACGATTTCGAGTGATCGTGGGCGTGCGGTAAAATTGATGATTGAACGAGGACAATTAAGGCTTGTTGTTAATAATCCTGATTCTGGGAGTGCAGAAGACCAATTAGCTGTGACTTATACATCTGATCCGCTTGAGATAGGGTTTAATTCACGGTATCTCTTAGATATTGCTGGGCAACTTTCGAGTGATGAGATGGTTTTTATGCTAGCTGAAGCAGGGGCTCCCGCTTTGATTCGCGATAATGGCGATGCAGATGCACTTTATGTGCTGATGCCTATTCGCGTTTAGGGCGGTTGTTTTGCAATGCATGGTTGGTTATGTGCACAAAGTAGCAGTGAGGCAGTTAAAGTTAGCGCATTATCGTAATTATGATTCCTTTAATATTCATTTTTCAGGTCAGCATGTGGTTTTTACTGGCCATAACGGTGCTGGTAAAACTAATCTTTTAGAAGCACTGTCTTTTCTTTCTCCTGGTCGTGGTTTGCGGCGCGCAGCTTATTCTGATATTAGTTTTTCAGAGAGTGGAGGTGCAGGGTTTGTTGTGTTTGCTCGTCTTGAATGCGCTCTTTATGGTGAAGTGAATATTGGTACAGCTTTGGAAATAGGCGATAATAGTCGAAAAATCCATATTAATGGTGTAAATGAGACAGGCGATTGTTTAACAGATTACTGTCATATTAGTGTATTGACTCCCTCTATGGATGGACTTTTTACAGGTTCTGTGCTTGAGCGTCGTCGTTTTTTGGATCGTATGGTTTTGGCTATTGATCCTTTACATGGCCGCCGCATCGCAAATTATGATAAGGTTATGCGCGCGCGTAATCGTTTGTTCTTGGATGGGAGTGAAGATCGTGCTTGGTTTGATGCTCTAGAAATGCAAATGGCAGAACTTGCAACAGCTATTGCTGCTGCACGTGTTGATGTTATTCGACTTTTGAATGATATGTTTGCACAAACATCAGTTTATACGCCTTTTCCACGAGCTTTTTTGCAAATTGATGGTTTTGTAGAGACAGCTCTTAGTAATGTATCAGCAGTTGAAGTTGAAGAGCAATTTTGTGATAGATTGCGACGTAATCGTGCAATAGATCGTGCTGCTGGGCGGACATTAGAAGGACCGCATCGCGCAGATTTACAGGTTTTTTATGCTGATAAAAATATGGCTGCAACATCTTGCTCAACAGGTGAACAGAAAGCTCTATTGATAGGTTTGGTTTTATGTCATGCGCGTTTAACAGGCATGATGTCGGATAAAGCACCTATTCTTCTTCTTGATGAGATGGCTGCCCACCTTGATTCTCATAGGCGTGCTGCTTTGTTTGATATCCTTGATGATTTAGGTGGACAAACATTTATGACAGGAACAGATCGCATTTTATTTGATGCCTTAAAAGGAAGAGCAGAATTTTTTGAAATTAAAGCTGGATCTTTATCGCAGTAAAAGCATGATAAAAGTTTTTTATAAGATTATGACTAAGAAAAGAGGCTCATTATGTCTACTATTATAACAGTTTTAAATGGCCCTAATTTAAATTTTCTTGGTAAACGCGAACCAGAAATTTATGGCACTGAAACTTTGGAGGCAATTGAGCAGTTCTGCAGGGAATGTGCAGCAAAGCTTGATATCACACTGCGCTTTTATCAAAGCAATTATGAGGGACAATTGGTAGAGTGGATACAAGAAGCAATTGGGGTAAGTGCTGGATTAATCATCAATCCAGCTGCTTATAGCCATACATCTGTTGCAATTCTTGATGCATTAAAAATATTTACAGGTCCCATAGTAGAAGTTCATTTATCCAATATTTATCAGCGTGAAGATTTTCGTCATCAGTCTTATACTTCTGTAGGTGCGGATGCGGTTATTGCTGGGTGTGGTAGTGAAGGATATCGGTTTGCGCTTGAATATATCATTAAGCGGCTTAAATTTGGCATGAGGGAGGCAAAAAATATATAATATCGGTGAAGGGAATTTTAATTTACTTGATAATTCTTTTTAAATAAGTAAGCATAATGTATATGGTGTTGTTGGTTTTTGATGATAATTTCCAATATATTATGATGGGGCAGTAGAATGAGAGATTTTTTTAAACGGATGAATATGCTCGTGATTTTAGGAGTTGCGTTGCTGTTATCTGGTTGTAAAATTGATGTTCTTCAGCCGTCAGGGTATGTTGCGCGTCAACAGCTTATTTTGATTATTACGTGCGTTGTCGTTATGCTGTGTGTTGTGATCCCAGTGATGATTGCAGTGATTGTTTTAGCCATAAAATATCGCGCATCTAATACGGCAGAAGAATATTTACCTGATTGGGGGCATTCAAATAAACTTGAAGCATTCATGTGGGGTATTCCAATTATCATTGTAACAATTTTAGGTGCGTTAACAGCTTATTATACTTATAAGCTTGAGCCTGCGAAGTCACTTCCAGTGGAAGTTGTTGGTGAAGAAAAGCCACTACAAGTAGATGTTGTGGCTCTCGATTGGAAGTGGTTATTCATTTATCCTGAGTACAATGTTGCATCAATCAATGAAATTTATGCGCCTAAAGGTCGTCAGGTTTTATTGCAGTTAACATCAGAGAGTTCTGTGAATGCTTTTTGGGTGCCAAAATTAGGTACGGTTCTTTATGTTATGCCGCAAATGAATTCTAAATTGCATTTGGTGGCTGATGAGCAGGGAGTATTCAAAGGAAGCTCGGCAAATTACAGCGGTGATGGTTTTGCAGGTATGCGGTTTTTATGGCATTCTGTATCTTCGCAAGAATTTGATAATTGGATTGCTAAAGCTCGGGCTAATGGTCAAAGACTGGATCGCGCATCTTATCGTCAACTTTCCATTGCGCCGCGCATGGGGGAAGTTGCTGCAAAGGAAAAGGATGCGAGGGTTCGTTATTTTGCACCCGTTGAAAAGCGGCTTTATTACCGGATTGTCAATCGGTGTGTTGATGAAAATACAGTGTGTAATGAAGATTTAATGAAGCGTGCTGCGGCTCAAACGCTTTGGGGCGCGCTTTGTTCTGTTTTTGATCCTGGTATTATTTAGAGCATCAATCGAGAAAGAATCCTTTTAAAAATAAGGTTTCTTTAAAACTGAAATTCATTTGATATGGGTTGAGAAATGTTTGGAAGACTTATAGATCCTACGGCTGGTGCTTTTCATGCACTTACACATGAACCAATCGTTTTATACACATGTATTGCGATTGTTTTTGGTGGCTTAGTTGCTGTTATTGCTTTGACAGTACTCGGATGGTGGGGAGTTTTATGGCGAGATTGGATTACAACAGTTGATCATAAACGCATCGGCATTATGTATATTATTCTAGGCATTATCATGCTTGTTCGTGGTTTTGCTGATGCAATTATGATGCGAACACACCAAGCTTTTGCTCTTGGGAGTGAAACGGCAGGTTATTTGCCGCCTGAGCATTTTGATCAGATTTTTTCAGCTCATGGTGTCATTATGATTTTCTTTATGGCGACGCCGATTTTATTTGGTCTTTTCAATTATCTTGTACCGCTTCAAATTGGTGCTCGCGATGTTGCATTTCCATTTGCGAATAATCTTGGGTTTTGGATTACAGCTGCTGCAGCGATATTGATTAATGTATCATTGGGTGTTGGTAATTTTGGTCGTGGTGGTTGGTTGATGTATCCACCTTTTTCAGAGTTGCAAAATAGTCCAGATACAGGGGTAGATTATTATTTGTGGTCGCTTCAGCTTTCTGGTATTGCAACGACAATGGGAGCAATCAATTTTGTTGCGACTATTATTAAAATGCGTGCTCCTGGGATGACGATGATGAAAATGCCTGTCTTTTGTTGGAGCGCTTTTGTCAGTAATATTTTGATTTTAGTTATTTATCCTGTCTTGGCTGTAGCATTTGCATTATTGGCATGTGATCGTTATTTGAATATGAATTTTTTTACCAATGTTGCTGGCGGCAATCCAATGGTATGGATTAATTACGTTTGGATTTTTGGTCATCCTGAAGTTTATGTTTTAGTTGTTCCTGCTTTTGGGATTGTTTCTGAAATTGTGTCAACTTTTTCTTCAAAACGCCTCTTTGGTTATACTTCAATGGTATGGGCAATAGTGGTTATTTTGGTTCTTTCGCTTGTTGTTTGGGGGCATCATTTCTTTACAATGGGTGGGGGTGAGGCTGTGAATACTTTTTTTGGTGTTGCGACGATGATCATTGCGGTTCCAACAGGTGTTAAGGTCTTTAATTGGTTGCTGACTATGTATAAAGGTCGGATTCGTTTTGAGCCTCCAATGCTTTGGTGTATGGGGATGATATTTACGTTCGTTGGTGGAGGACTAACAGGCGTTTTGATGGCGATTGTTCCTGCTGATTGGCAATTTCATAATTCTCTGTTTTTAATAGCTCATTTTCATCATACAATTATTGGAGGGGTTGTCTTTGCTTATTTGGGTGGATTAGCTTTTTGGTTTCCAAAAGTTTTTGGCTTTAAACCAAACCGTATATTAGGTATTGCATCTTGTTGGTGCTGGTTTATTGGTTTTTATCTTGCTTTCTTCCCAGTTTATGCGCTTGGTCTTATGGGAGCTACGCGCCGACTTCAACATTATACTGAACCTAGTTGGCAGCCAATGTTTATTATTGCGGCAATGGGTGCTGTTATTATCCTCTTTGGGATTATTTGTTTTGTGCTGCAAATTGTTTTAGCTATTTGGTATGGTATTAAGCATAAAGGGTGCTTGCCAGTAACGTTGAATGATCCTTGGGGTGATGCACGTACGCTTGAGTGGTCTGTTTCTTCACCTCCTCCTTCTTATAATTTTGCAACACTTCCAGAAGTGCGGACTGAGGATGCTTATTGGGATATGAAGAAGAGTGGGTATCAGCGTCCGACAAGTGGATTTACAAAAATCCATATGCCATCAAATACATCAGCTGGAATTATTGCAGGTTTTTTCTCATTAATTGTTGGCTTTGCTCTTGTTTGGCATATTTGGTGGCTTACTGTGGTTGGGTTAATTGGATTCATTATGACGATTATTTGCCATTCATTAATGGGCGATCACCATGGTTATTATATTTCATCTGAAGAGGTGCAGAGGACGGAAGATATCTTCACGGCTGTTCTTAAAGAACAAGGAGTGAAAGCATGAGTATGAGTGCGGTGACGACAAATAACACTGATATGGATGAGCATCATCACGACAATAGTTCGATAATGATATTTGGTTTTTGGGTTTATATTCTTTCAGATTTAATTCTGTTCTCAACGCTTTTTTCAAGTTTTGCAGTTTTTTCTGCTGCTTATGGTGGGGGAAAAGCGGGCAACGAGTTTATAAATTTAAACTTTGTTTTGGTTGAGACTGCCATTTTATTGTTATCATCGATTACATATGGGATCACAATGATACAAGTCCATAAAAAGAACCTCACTGGTGTATATTTATGGATGGCTTTTACTTTTGCGCTTGGGGGTTGTTTTATTGGAATGGAAATATATGAATTCCACGAGCTTTTGAGCGAAGTATTTTATTACGACCCTAGCGCTTATGCTGGTATTGATCCTGTGACAGGTGTCAAGCTTTTTGGACGAGAAGTGCTTTCTGCTTATTGGTCAGCATTTTTTGCTTTGGTTGGTACTCATGGTCTCCATGTGAGTGCTGGTTTACTTTGGATGATAGTGATGTTTTTTCATTTACGTCGTCATGGTTTAGATCAAGATAATAAGACACGCTTAGAATGTCTTTCAATTTTTTGGCATTTGCTTGATATTGTGTGGGTTGGTGTTTTTACTATGGTTTACCTATTAGGAGCATTATAATGAGTTCGCATAACGAAACACACGGTCCAACTATTGGTTCTTATCTTGTCGGCTTTATTCTGGCTGTTATTTTCACTTTGGCTTCCTTTATTCCTGTGATGTATGGAATGCTGTATGGCTTAGCAGTAAGCACGAAAGTTATTTATCTTATTGGAATGGCGCTTATCCAGATTGCCGTACAGATTGTTTTCTTTTTACACTTAAATTCTGGTCCAGATGCTAAGTGGAATTTGGCAACTTTATGGTTTACGATAATGTGCGTTTTCATTATTATCGGAGGAACATGGTGGGCTATTTCTCATTTGAATTATAATATGATGGGTGGTTCAGGGCGCGTTATCGTTATTGAGCCAGAAACGAGTATGGCGGTACCAGAAGAAACGATATTGGAAAAGCAATGACCAGAAAATTTACCACCTTTTTGTAGTGGCAAAATATTGGGCATCAAAGCGAGATATATGCTATTCTATTTAAAATAAGAGCGATCAGTTTCACGCTGTGAAAAAGATTATGATTCCGACTTGGAAAAAAGGCTTTGCTATGTCAAAGAGAGAATCATATATATTTAATATTAAGGGTTCTGTGCTAAAGAATAACGTTATCAAAAATTTATTTGCTGCTTAAATTTTCCTTTTGTGTTGCAATTAAAACAGAGTCAGAGAGAATGTGTGGATTGGGGTATACTTGATTGTCCCCAAGAGAAGCTCACTTCCCAATGTGATGCGTAACCACACATTGGTAATGTGCTAAACTTAGTGTTATTTTTACCAATCGTTGTCAATGATTTAGCTTTTAAAAATTTAATTTTCACAACCAAAATACTACATAAGAATAAGCGGTATAACTAAGTTGATAAGGAAGAAAAGATTGTTATTGATTGATGTTCCTTTAGTAATTTTTATAAATAACCATTTTTCATTTAATGGATTTTATGCAATCAGAAATAAAAAACAATTACAATAACATAAAAAAATAGGAAAGGCGTAAAAAGCCTATGATTATTATCTTAGCAAATGGAAAGGAAACATTCAAATCTATGAGAATTATTGAACAGTATGATTTTGCATGTGCTTTTATTTAAAAAAAGGGAGTTTATGAAGAGTTTAGTAAAACAATTTTGATTTGAGGAAAATAACCATTTATAAAATATATAGGCAATGTTTTTATATAATTCAGTACAAGATAAGAGGATTTCCAAAAGGTTATTCATGCGTTAAAGTCACGAAGAGGTTATTTCAGTTTTAGTGAATTTATATTAAAGGTATTTCACTTGAAGGTATGCGCAACGATAGCATATATTAAAACTAAAAATTCAAAGGGTTATCAGGGAATTTAATGAGTGCTGTTTCGATAACGGTTATTGGTGCGGGATCTTACGGAACTGCATTAGCTATTGCGCTTGCGCGTAACGGTCATCGTGTTTTACTTTGGGGATATAATCCTCAACATGTAAAAGAATTAAAAGAATATCGTTGCAATCAGGCATTTTTGCCTGATGTTCAATTTCCTGACAATGTATCACCTGAAACTTCCCTTGAAACTGCAATAACGGCAAGCCGCAATATATTACTCGCTGTTCCAAGTCATGTATTTCGTCAAGTGTTGTATAATATCCAACCTTATTTGGATCAACATTCACGTATTATTTGGGCAACGAAAGGCTTGGAGCATGGTACAGGACGCCTCTTACAAGAAGTTGTTCGTGAGATTCTAGGCGATAAAATCCCTCTAGCTGTATTTTCTGGACCAACTTTTGCTAAAGAGCTTGCTACCGGCTTGCCTACAGCAATTACAGTAGCAGCTTCTGATGCTAAGTTTAGTGAAGAATTACAACAACTTTTCCCTTCTGACAAAAATTTTAGAGTTTATAAAAGTTCAGATATGATTGGTGTTCAGCTAGGTGGAGCAGTCAAAAATGTTATTGCTATTGGTGCAGGAATATCAGATGGTATGGGATTTGGAGCAAATGCGCGGACAGCTCTCATTACACGAGGATTAGCTGAAATTAGTCGCTTAGGCATCGCTATGGGCGCTGAGTTTTCTACATTTATGGGAATGACAGGTTTAGGTGATCTAGTTTTGACATGCACTGATAACCAGTCACGCAACCGCCGTTTTGGAATGCTGATTGGCCAAGGAATAGATAGAGAAGAAGCAGAAAAACAGATTGGTCAAGTTGTTGAAGGCTATTTAAACACTAAGGAAGTGCATACGTTAGCGCAACGTATTGGGGTAGAAATGCCAATTACAGAGCAAATTTATCAAGTCTTATATTGCAATAAAAATGTCTCTGAAGCAGCTAATACATTATTGAGCCGTACACTTAAAGATGAAATATACGATACACTGTGTCTTTAAATTCATTATTCAAGCATATGAAAGGTGTGATATTGTTACGATAAGAATCTTTAAAGTAACATTGAATTTATAAAATGGATGATAAAATTTCAGTGAAGAGAAGGTTTATATAGTCAATTTTATAACATAACTTAAAAATTTTGAGCATTTTTTAAACAATATCTTCACAAATAAATTATTTTTTACAACTATATATACATCATTTATGTGAGAAAAAAGTACTCAATATATTTCTGAAATGGTAAAAAATAGCCATTTTTTATATTTTATTCTTCTTGAGCATCTTCACTTTTTTTTAATTCTTCAAGTATTGGCATAGACATGATGTTATAGCCTGAATCAACATAATGAATTTCACCTGTAACACCTGATGATAAATCAGAGAGCAAGTAAAGAGCAGCTTTTCCAATTTCGTTAATATTTACAGTACGGCGTAGTGGTGCATTACGGCGCTGATACGAAAAAATTGCTCGTGCAGCTGCAATGCCATTGCCAGCTAAAGTTCTAACAGGGCCAGCTGAAATTGCGTTGACACGTATATTTTGTGGACCAAAATCTGCAGCTAGATAGCGTACCATAGCTTCTAAAGCAGCTTTAGCAACACCCATGATATTGTAATTTGGTACCACTTGTTGTGAGGCTCCATAAGTGAGTGTTAGGAGTGTACCTCCATTGGGCATAAGTTTACCAGCGCGCTGGGCAATTTCAGTAAAGGAATAAGCTGAAATAACCATTGTACGATTAAAATTTTCGCGTGTTGTCACATCAACATAACGCCCTTTGAGTTGACTTTTGTCTGAAAAACCAATGGCATGAACAACGAAATCAATCGCTTTCCATTCTTTTTCAAGATATTCAAAGACGTGATCAATATTTTCAATTTTTTCAACATCGCATTCAAGCAACAATTTGCAACCGAGCTTTTCTGCTAGTGGTTGAACACGTTTTCCGAAAGCATCTCCTTGGTAGGTAAATGCTAACTCAGCTCCTGCTTTTGCTAATTGACATGCAATGCCCCAAGCAATTGAATGGTCATTTGCAACCCCCATAATAAGGCCACGTTTGCCCTCCATCAAACCTTTCATATTATTCTCCGTAAGACCTTGCTTTTAAATCTAGCTAAAAACTTTTGTTTATGCATAGCGTTGGAAAACGAGTGTTGCATTAGTACCGCCAAAGCCAAATGTATTTGACAATACAGTATTAAGTTGTTGATTATCACGGCGTTCACGAACAATTGGCATGTCAGAAAAAATTGGATCAAGCTCTTCAATATGAGCGCTTTCGCAAATAAAATTATGATTCATCATTAATAATGTATAGATTGCTTCTTGAACACCTGCTGCACCTAAAGAATGGCCAGTCAAAGATTTTGTGGCAGAAATTGGTGGGCATTGCTCGCCAGCTCCAAAGATACGGCGAATCGCATCAATTTCAGGGGGATCACCAACAGGCGTTGCTGTTGCGTGAGGGTTGATATAATCAATTTTATTGTTCACAGTTGTAAGCGCCATGCGCATGCACCGCTCTGCTCCCTCACCAGATGGAGCAACCATATCATGACCATCAGATGTAGCACCATAGCCAACAATTTCTCCGTAGATTTTTGCACCACGTGCTTTAGCTAGCTCTAGTTCTTCAAGGACCAAAACACCAGCTCCACCAGCAATAACAAATCCATCACGATTGATGTCATAAGCACGCGAAGCTTTTTCTGGTACGTCATTATATTTGCTAGACATAGCACCCATGGCATCAAATAAAACAGATAACGTCCAGTCCAGATCTTCGCAGCCACCAGCAAAGACACGATTCTGTCTACCGTACTTTATCATTTCATAAGCATTGCCGATACAATGATTAGATGTAGCACATGCCGAAGAAATCGAATAGTTCACCCCTTTAATTTTAAAGAAAGTCGCAAGTGTTGCAGATGCTGTAGAACTCATCGCTTTAGGTACAACAAAAGGACCAACACGCTTTGGAGCTTTTTGGCGTGTAATGTCAGCAGCTTCAACAATCGATTGCGTTGAAGCTCCTCCAGATCCCATGATGATGCCTGTGCATTCATTTGACACTTCATGAGGCTCTAAACCTGCATCAGTGATTGCTTGATCCATAGCAATATGATTCCAAGCTGTTCCGCGTCCGTGAAAACGCAAAGCACGTCTATCAACCAATTCTTCTATATTGATATCAGGTTTGCCATAAACTCTACTACGGAAGCCTAATTCGGCGTACTGGGGTGCATAAGAAATTCCAGACTTTGCTTCACGTAAACTGGTTAAAACAGCTTGTAGGTTATTTCCAATTGCAGAGACAATTCCCATTCCAGTTACAACAACTCGACGCATTCATACCTCCTTGTTTTGTATAGAATAACAAAAAGCCTCTTCTGATAGGAATAATATTCAATCTTCTTTAAATAAAGCAACGCGTAAATCATTCGCTTTATAGATGGATTCTCCATCTGCTTTCACCCATCCATCGGCTATTCCCAATACCAAATTTCCACGTCGGATACGTTTAAAATCTATCCCATATTCAAGAAGTTTGGTTTGCGGAGTTACCATACCTGATAATTTTACTTCACCTGTTGATATAGCTCTTCCTTTTCCTGATTCACCTAACCAACCGAGAAAAAAACCTGTTAATTGCCACATACCATCCAGACCGAGACATCCTGGCATAACAGGATCACCCATAAAGTGACAATCAAAGAACCATAAGTCTGGGGTAATGTCAAATTCGGCACGAACCATACCTTTATTATATTCACCACCAGTTTCACTAATCTGGGTGATTCGATGAACCATCAACATCGGTGGTGCAGGTAATTGTGCATTACCTTCACCAAACATTTCGCCGCGAGCGCAGCTTAGAAGCTCTTCATAAGTGTAGCAGGACTTTTGTTCAGCCATTGTTACTCCATTTATTTGTATATGTTTTTACTTCTGCGCTTTTCCCCAACTTACTTTTAGAGCAAATTTTAAAGAGAGGGAAATGATTTTATATTATTTTTGGTGACAAACTCCCTTTTTTATGTATCCTATAAAGGTAAGTATTTAAAACAGAGAATAAAAAGATTATACTGTATATCATTTCTGTTTTACAGAATTTTAGTTTTGCTTGAGTACAAATATTATACAATTTGTAACATGATAGTAAGCTCAGGTGATTTAGGGTTGAGTGAAGAGGAACGGTTCGTGCAAGACTGTGGAAAGGTTGTGAATTATCATTCCATATCTGTGTTAGAAGAGCGTTTACGTCAAAATGGTTTGCGACCAACGCGTCAGCGATTAGAGCTTGCCAATATGATTTTTGCTCAAGGCAATCGCCACATTGCTGCCGAAGAGCTGTATGAAGAAGCATTGAGTGCAGGCGTGCCAGTATCTTTGGCAACTGTTTATAATACGCTTCATCAATTTACGGAAGCAGGGTTGCTACGTATTATTGCTGTAGAAGGTTCTAAAACTTGGTTTGATACAAATACCTCTGATCACTATCATTTTTATATTGAGGGTGAAAATCGTATTCTTGATATTCCTTGCGATTTAGGTGAGTCTCCTATTGTTGGGAATTTGCCTCAACCACCAGAAGGTATGGAAATTTCGCATGTTGACTTGATCGTACGATTAAAACCAAAGAATCCATCTTGATTTTAAGAATCAGAAAGTCCAATTTAATAAAAAATAAAAATTGAACATGCCCCGTTTGAAAATTTACCAATTTTTGAGTTTTTCATCAGGATAGATTCCCCATAACTGGGGTTGATGGAGCCATCCACGGATATTATGGATGTTTAATTCGCACCAGTGTCCATCGCATTGGCGAATATTACCAATAACATTAGGCTCTACTTCTGCCACGACTGTTGCATTGTCTGCAGGGCTTTTACGTAGCATAAGCCTTTTTGTTTTATCTTTTTGCCACGGAATAGTTATGGCAGTTCGCTTTCCTGATAAAAGCGATTGATATACCCATCCTTCATCGCCTTCAGCATCACGAATTTTACGCCACTGATCGTATTCTTGAATAATTTCAATAGGTAAGCCTTTTTTGTGGTAAGTAAAAATAATAGCATAATTACTTCCTGGTCCGACGCGCACATTAACACGAGTGGGTTTAATCGAAGCAAACCGTGGGAGCGGTAAACCGCTTGGTCCTAAGTTTTGATTGGGTGTTTGTGCATAAGAAAAATTAAGGAAACTGAATGATAATATGCTTGCCACTAAGGTACATGATGAAGGTACTAAAAGTTGAAACCATCTAGAATATTGCACGTTTAACCCCTTTGTTTCTTCATTTTATATATATAATTGGAAACCTAAGATCTAAAAAATAGGCTCGAGAATGATCAAATCTATAGTATGTCGCTAATTAAAGAGATTTAAACAACAAGAAAATTATTACGAAAATAATAAGATAACAAGGTAAAATTTGAATTTCTTGATACCCGTTTAATTAATATAGCGCGCTTGTGATATGTAATATTTTTTTGAAGGATACATACTAGATCAATCAATAAGTTTTTACAATATTTTCAAAATGAAAAAGGATTGATAAAAGATTTTTGAATGAGTACTAAATATAAGGTTTATCAAACCGTTAATTCCATATATAAATATTTGTAAGAGTGTAGATACCTATTTGTTGCATATAAGCAACAGCTATGGTTTGTATTATTAAGTTGAGTATAAAGTAAAGATTGTTTTACTTTCCTAGTGTGTGAGAAATTCTCTCTGAGAATATGTCCCTGAAGATGGAAGATGTTTACGAAATAAATGAGAAAAACTCATAGTTTTTTATGAAACAACATTCAGATTTAAAGATAATAAGTTTGTACTTTAAAAAAATTCATTTTAATTGATATATCATCGGAAAATTATTTTACAAAATAAAAGGAAATCTGATTTTTCGATCTATTAAAGACACATCTTATCCACACACGTATTCCTCTTCTTAAATTGGTCGACGTTTTGCTACAGGATATTGATGTTTTTTAGCAATACGGGTAATTGCTGTTTCCAGTGGTTCGATCATAACGTCCATAGAAAAGCCATTTGCATGGATGATATTTTCGTGATCAACCATAATGGCGACATGGCCTTTCCAAAAAATCAAATCGCCTCGTTGAAGTTTGTCATTGTCTGTGAGCTGTCTGCCTATAGTTTTTTCTTGCATGTCGGCATCGCGTAAAACCATTTGATCAGTCATCATCATGGAAAGCTGAACCAATCCAGAGCAATCAATCCCAAAACCGCTGACACCACCCCAAAGGTAAGGTGTGCGGATAAAAGTTTCTGCAACTGTAACGTAATCTTCATACACACGTCCAATGGGACTAAGATGGCAGGAAATGATCGCTTTTCCACTTTTAAGGATAGAATACATTGTACCACGGACTTCAGTTTCATCAACAACACTTACTTTACTTCCCATAGACAAGGGGTACTCCATTGGTCCACGTAAATCTGCTTGGAAATATTGAAAAGTGCGTGGGACTGAAACTACATGTGTTTGTTTTATGTTTGATGTACAAAGAACTGTTGTATCAATATAACCTACATAGCCATCTTTGAGTGATTGGCCCCATGACATAGTTTCCCCTTGTTCAAAGATTAAAAGCTCTTCTCCTAATAAGCATTCTGTTTGTCTTTCGCTTTGTGTATTACTTTCTTTAAATAGCCCAGCAACAGGTGTATTAACGCGTTTCTTTTCACCTTGAACAAAGCGCTGAGCTACAATTTCTGTTTTAAGACGTTGGTCTGCTAGATCATCTCTGAATGCGTACAGTCTTGAATCTTTATCAGCCATCTGTTTACCTTTCATTTTTTGCTTTTTATCTTCAAATAAGCTCATAAAAACTATATTCATGGGATTTTTTTTATCCTTGAATACAGAACAAAGCTGCCAGTTTAAGATGCGAAGCAATCATCCATAAACAGAAAAAATGTCCATTTTTAAGGACATTTTTTGTTAAGTTTTATTAGATGTGATTTTTAAAAAGGTTATAAAGGGCACGAATAACCTGTGCAGATCCGCCGACGGGATAGCCTGGTTTTTCTTTTGAAACCCATCCATAAATATCAAAATGAGCAAAACGTTCAGCTTTTTCAACAAAAGAGTTAAGAAATAAAGCTGCAACTATGGAGCCAGCGTAGCTGTTTCCAGTTATATTGTTAAGATCAGCGATTGGTGATGATAACGCTTCCTTATAAGGTTTCCAAAGTGGCATTTGCCAAAGAGGATCAGAAACAGAATGGGAAGATTGAGAAATTTGTTGTGCCCATATTGGGTCATTACAATAAAATGCGGGGAGGTCTGGTCCTAATGCTATGCTAGCTGCTCCTGTTAAAGTAGCCATACAAAGCATAAATTGTGGGCTTTCTTCGTCACCGTAAGTGAGTGCATCAGCTAAAATAAGTCGACCTTCAGCATCTGTATTGCCAATTTCAATATTTAAACCTTTACGGCTTTTAAGAATATCGCCTGGTCGGTAAGCATTGGCAGAAATTGCATTTTCAACGGCTGGAATCAAAACACGTAGACGGAAGGGTAATTTGGCGTCCATGATAAGTTTAGCCAATCCCAAGACATGTGCACCACCCCCCATGTCTTTTTTCATTAATAACATATTATTGGCAGATTTAATATCTAATCCTCCAGTATCGAAACTTACACCTTTGCCAACTAATGTTATTTTAGGATGGCTTTCTTCCCCCCAGCGCAGATCAATCAGCCGCGGTGCTGTACTGCTGGCACGTCCTACGGCATGAATCATTGGAAAATTATGTGTTAACAGTTCATCTCCACAAATGCTTTCGATGTGAGCGCTGTAGGTTTCAGCGAGTTGGCGCGCTGTTTTTTCAACAATTTCAGGACTCATATCATTGGCTGGAGTATTAATAAGATCACGAACCAAAAAGACAGTTTCATAAATTCTTTGCAATTCATCAAGGTCAACTGTGTCGTTTACATGGATTGATAATGATTTGAAGGAAGAATTTTGACGATAGCGGTTAAATTGATAACTTCCTAATGCCAGCCCAAGATAGGTATTTATTTCATGGGAGGCTGCGCCTTCTAAATGCCAATGGCCAGCGGGAAGATTTTTAGCGAGGAGTCCTGTGATAAAAGGTTCGTCACCATTGCCTAGTCCAAATAAAACCTTTTTTAAATGTCCTGCTTCGTGAGGAATAAATAATATTTGTCCCGCTTTTCCAGTGAAATCATTAGCTTTCATCCATGTTGTTGTTGACGCATCAAGTGATAAATCAGCAAGGCTTGTTGGGCTTACCAAAAAAACAGGACAACTATTATCAACACGTGTTGGGGTGAAATTAATGTAATGTAGAGACATGTTCAAAGAATCCTTATAATCGCCGCAGTGCGACATATTCGACCAAATGATTTTTTCCCTTACGTAAAATGAGATTAGATCGTGGTCGTGTTGGTAGTATATTTTCTTGTAAATTTTTCAAATTAATTGTTTGCCAAAGGTTTTCAGCGATTTTTGAAGCTTCTTTTTCATTGAGCAGTGCATAACGATGAAAATAGGATTCAGGGTTTTGAAAAGCTGTTTTGCGCAAATGTTTAAAGCGCTTCAAGTACCAGTGACGGATTACTTCTGTTTCAGCATCTACATAGATTGAAAAATCAAAAAAATCTGAAACAAAAGGAATGATTTTGCCATCCTTGGGAAGATCATTGACTTGTAACACATTAATACCTTCAACAATTAAGATATCGGGACAATCAATAGTAATTGTTTGATTTTCCAGAACGTCATATGCCATATGCGAATAAAGCGGGGCACTAACATTACCGATACCAGCTTTTATAGCAGAAAGAAAGCATAACAATTTTTTAATATCGTAAGAATCGGGAAACCCTTTACGATTCATACGATTTTTTTGTTGTAAAATAGCGTTAGGATAGAGAAAACCATCAGTTGTAACCAGATCCACTTTAAGACTAGACGTCCAACGTTTCAAAAGTTCTTGAAGAATGCGAGCGGTTGTTGACTTTCCTACTGCAACAGATCCAGCAATTCCAATAATAAATGGAGTTTTTCTGGTTCCTTCTTTATGTAAAAATTGCTGACGTTTTTGAAAAAGTTCCTGCACTGCTTCAACATGGCATGATAACAGACGCGATAAGGAGAGATAAATGCGCTGTACTTCTTCAAGATCAATTGGATCATCAATTGAGCGTAAGCGTTTAATTTCATCAAAAGTCAAAGTAAGTGGTGTGTCTGCACGAAACTGAGACCATTCTTGTGCAGTAAAGACGTTATAGGGCGAATACCGGTCAGAAATAGACTTGACCAGATTATCTTTTTGAGCAATTTTTGATATAGTCGTATCAGTCATTTGTACGGGGCAAAAGTTTTTTCTGTGACGATGATAAGGGACGGAAAGGCAGATCGTTTTGTATCCAGCCCCAATTTTATTTTGCATGTTCTCTTCTTTAAGATAATAGATAATAGTTAGCTTATAGTCCAGTCATTCCAACGTGTACTAATTTGTGCTAATGATAGCCCTTGTGCCAAAAATGCCCATAAAAGTAAACGTGCCTTTGCTGCTGATAAATAACCAGACATGAGAGCACCAGAAGTGATCATATCGGTTTCTGAGCCTTTATAGCCATAGGTTATACGGGTTGTTGAGCCATTATAACAACGGCTAGCAATAATGATTGGTATTTTTTGTGCATATTGTCGCACGATGTCTGCTACTTGAAAACTACAGTGTCCTGCGCCAAAGCCAGCGATAACTATGCCTGCATAATACCCACTTTCAAGGCAAAATTTCATTAATTGTGTATCAGAAGATAAGGAGGAATATAAAAGAGCAACTTGGTGATTATCGTTTTTGGGAATTTCGAAAGTCGTAGGAAAAAATTTTTGATCATTAAAATAAATCAGTTGTCCTTCCAAAATAGTTCCTAAAGTACCCGCTGGATCTGACTGAAATGTTTCAATTTTTACGGTATGGCTTTTTTGGATCCAATAAGGTGAGTGAATTGTATCATTTATTACAACTAAAACGCCTTTATTCCGACTTTGTGGATGAGCAGCAACACGGGTTGCTGCCAAAATATTAGCTGGTCCATCAGCACTTAATTCATTGGGTGTGCGCATAGCACCAGTTACAACGAGCGGTTCAGCTTTATTCCAGTAAAGAGAAAGAAAAAAAGCTGTTTCTTCCAATGTATCAGTGCCTTGGGTTAAAACAATACCTTCTGCGCCAGCCCTTATTTGTTGTGTTGCCCACTCTATTACTTCAAAAAGAATTTTAAAAGATAAAGATCCACTTGGTAATTGAGTTAATGTTTGCGCATGAATATCAGCAACGTTATTTAAGCTGGGAACACTTTTTATGAGTATGTCTGAAGTTAAAGTCGGTTGCATTTGACCAAAACTATCAGCAACCATTGCAATTGTTCCTCCCAATGTTCCGATGGCTATCCTTTTCATAATTTTTCCTTTAAAGAGGCAAACTGTTTACAAAAGTTATTTAGCAACAATTCGCATTGACAACAATGAGATCATTTTTTTTATTTCAATAAATTAAGTTGTGCTTTGCTGTATATGTTCTTAAATAAAGAGTAGTCATTAGGTTTTATATTTGATGAGGAAAAATCAATATTAAGGAGTTTCTTTATGGCAGAACATAAGCCTGACATAATGTACGGTACGACTATTATTACTGTACGAAAAGGCGGCAAGGTCGTAATGGCTGGTGATGGTCAGGTTTCACTTGGGCAGACGATTATGAAAGGTAATGCACGAAAAGTGCGTCGTCTTGGGAAAGGTGGAGTGGTTATTGCTGGTTTTGCAGGTGCTACAGCAGATGCTTTTACACTGTTGGAAAGATTAGAAACGAAACTTGAGCAATATCCTGATCAGCTCATGCGTGCATGTGTAGAGCTTGCAAAAGATTGGCGGACAGATCGCTATTTGCGTCGTCTTGAAGCAATGATGCTTGTGGCAGATAAAAAAGTAACTTTAGCTTTAACAGGGCTTGGTGATGTATTAGAACCAGAAGATGGTGTTATGGCCATTGGTTCTGGAGGCAATTTTGCCCTTTCGGCGGCACGGGCACTCATGGATATGGACTTGGATGCAGAAACCATTGCCCGTAAAGCGATGGATATTGCCGCTAAAATTTGTGTTTACACCAATGATCATTTCACGATTGAAACATTGGATGCAGAATTATCTTCTTTAGAGAAAGCTATTTGAATGTGTGTTGTATTTTCCCCTCGCGAGACTGTTTCTGAACTCGATCGTTTTATCATTGGCCAAAATGATGCTAAGCGTTCTGTTGCTATCGCACTGCGCAATCGGTGGCGTAGACAGCAGCTTGATGGCCCGATGCGTGAAGAGGTTATGCCTAAAAATATTTTGATGATAGGACCAACAGGTGTTGGTAAAACGGGTATAGCGCGTCGATTAGCAAAACTTGCTGGAGCACCCTTCGTTAAAGTAGAAGCTACTAAATTTACTGAAGTTGGCTATGTAGGGCGCGATGTTGAGCAAATTATTCGTGACCTTGTTGAAATTGCAATTTCTCTCGTGCGTGAAAAGAAACGGGATGAAGTGAAAGCAAAAGCTCATATTAATGCTGAAGAGCGCGTTTTGGATGCTCTTGTTGGGAAAACTGCAAGTCCTGCTACCCGTGATAATTTTCGCAAAAAATTGCGTGAAGGTGAATTGGATGATAAAGAAATTGAAATTGAAGTGGCTGATAATAGTAACAGCGCTTCAACTTTTGACATTCCTGGTATGCCTGGTGCGCAAATGGGAATTATGAATTTATCAGATATTTTTTGCAAAATGGGTGGTCGTACAAAGGTTCGAAAAACTACAGTAAAGGACGCTTTTAAGCCTCTCATTGACGATGAATCTGAGAAACTGCTTGATCAGGATCAAGTTATTCAAGAAGCACTACGCGTTGCTGAAAATGATGGAATTGTTTTTATTGATGAGATTGATAAAATCGCGACCCGAGATGGTGGAGCAGGTGCTACCGTTTCGCGTGAGGGAGTCCAACGAGATCTTTTACCTCTTGTTGAAGGAACAACAATTTCTACAAAATATGGGCAGATCAAAACAGATCACATTCTTTTTATTGCTTCAGGTGCGTTTCATGTCTCCAAGCCATCTGATTTATTACCAGAACTGCAGGGACGCTTGCCTATTCGCGTGGAGCTAAATGCTTTAACGCGAGAAGATTTACGACGTATTCTGACCGAACCTGAAGCCAGTTTGATTAAGCAATATATTGCTTTGATGGCAACGGAAGAGGTTCATTTAGAAATTACTGATGATGCAATTGATGCTTTAGCTGATATTGCTGTAGATTTAAATGCAAGGATTGAAAATATAGGGGCGCGTCGTTTACAAACGGTGATGGAGCGTGTTTTAGATGAAATTTCTTTTACTGCGCCTGATAAAGCTGGAACTTCATTTAAAGTTGATGCTGCTTATGTCAGACAATCTATAGGTGAACTTGCTTCTGATGTGGATCTTTCACGTTTCATTCTTTAGAGTTTATTATTTATTGCTTACTATCGACATGCTTGGATAACTTTGAAGCTAGGGGTAGTTTCATGTATCAAGACTGTTTGGAAGATGTTTTTTAACAATGTTTCATAAGGCAGGTGGCGATTAGCAACGAGAAGCAAATTGCCACTGGGCTTTAAATATTTAGCAGCATTCATAATGAAACGCTGACCTAGTGAAATATCGGTAGTTTGTTGCGTGTGAAATGGTGGGTTGGAAATGATTGTATCATACAGGTTTGTGACGGGCTCATGTACAAGATCATGCCAATAAAAATTGATAGGGAGAGCAGCATTTTTGTGCTTTAGGTGCTGTTTTGCTGCCTCCAAAGCGTTGTAGTCGGCTTCATAGAGGTCAAGAGCTGTTAATTTTTCACTTTTCTCAAGTGCAGCATGAGAAAGGAAGCCCCAGCCGGCACCGAAATCGGCAATTTTTCCAGAAATAACTTCGTGCATATATAGAGCAAGCGCAGCAGATCCAGGATCAATCCGTCCGTGTGAGAACATTCCAGAACTTGTCTGAAACTTATTTTCAAAAAAGAGTGGTGGTGAGCGCAATTGTGCAATATTTTGTCTATTTATTTGTTGTGGAACTTGAAGCCAGAATACCAGTCCATGATTTTTGGACAATTTATTGGTGATGGGGACAATTGTTTTGACCCATTTCAGCATTGAAGCAGCGCCAGCAGTTTTATTTCCAGCAACGACAATCCATCCGTTGGGTTTAACACATTCTAATAAATCAAGAAAACAATTTTGATTAAAACCACGATATTTGCTCAGTTGCAAAAATGCACCATCGTAGGTAAAAATTTGGTCTATTTGGGGAGAGCAGCGAAATTGAGCATTGGAAAATTTTAAAAAATCTGGTCGCCAAGGCGTTATGATTTTTAAATTTTGTGCCCATTCTGGGGCAGGGACTTCAGTTAAACCAAAACTTAGCCAATTTTGACTTGAATGAGGAAGCGGAAGATCATGGTTTTCAAAAGGTAGAAATAGTAACACATATGGCTCTTTTAAAGAAAATGCCATTCCATTCTTGAGATGGCATTTTATTTCGTGATAAAAGAAAAATATCAATTTTCTTTTTTCTTACGACGGCGCTTGTTTTCAGGGCTACTTTTTTCATCCGCGCTATTTTCTTTGTCAATTTTCATCGAATCATCATCAGTAATTTCTTTACCAGTCTGTTGATCGATATTTTTCATTGATAATCGAATTTTACCACGTTCATCAAAACCCATTAATTTAACCCACACTTTATCGCTTTCTTTAACAACATCAGTTGTTTTGGCAACACGCTCTGATGCAAGCTGAGAGATATGAACGAGTCCATCGCGTGAACCAAAAAAGTTTACAAACGCACCAAATTCCGCAGTTTTTACGACTGTTCCTTGATAAATAGCACCAACTTCAGGTTCATCAACAATCGAATGAATCCAACGTTTTGCTGCTTCGATAGTTTTAGCATCTGCAGAGGCAATTTTAATTGTCCCATCATCTTCAATATTGATTTTGGCTCCAGTTTGTTCCACAATTTCTCGGATTACTTTTCCACCAGAACCGATGACATCGCGGATTTTATCAACAGAGATGTTCATAACTTCGATGCGTGGAGAAAATTCACTAAGTTCATCACGTGCGCTGGTTAAAGCTTTGCCCATTTCGTTGAGAATATGAATTCGACCATCTTTGGCTTGCTCAAGTGCAATTTTCATAATTTCTTCAGTAATACCATCAATTTTGATATCCATTTGTAAAGCAGTGATACCATTTTTTGTACCTGCTACTTTAAAATCCATGTCACCGAGATGATCTTCATCTCCTAAAATATCAGATAAAATGGCAAAGCGCTCACCTTCTTTAATCAAACCCATGGCAATACCTGCAATGGGACGTACCAAAGGTACACCAGCATCCATCAATGCAAGTGCCGTTCCACAAACAGTTGCCATTGAAGAGGATCCATTTGACTCAGTAATTTCTGAGACCGCACGAATGGTATAGGGGAAAGATTCTTTACTGGGTAACATGGGATGAATGGCACGCCACGCCAATTTTCCGTGCCCAATTTCACGGCGACCAGGAGAACCAATACGTCCTATTTCTCCCACTGAAAATGGAGGAAAATTGTAGTGGAGTAAGAATGTCTCCTTATACATACCTGTTAAGGAATCAATATATTGTTCATCTTCACCAGTTCCCAGCGTTGCAACAACCATTGCTTGGGTTTCTCCACGGGTAAAGAGGGCTGATCCATGTGTTCGGGGCAAAATACCCACTTCTGATTGAATGGGACGTACTGTTGAAAGATCGCGCCCATCAATGCGCTTCCCTGTATTTAGAATGTTCCAGCGAACAATTTTTGCTTGCAACTGCTTGAAAACGGTTGCAATTTGATCTGCGTTAAATTTACATTCTCCTTCAGCTTCGGACATAAATTTGTTTATAATTTCTGTTTTAAGTGTATCAATTGCAATATGACGTTCTTGTTTATCAGTAAGTGTATAAGCTTTTTGTATGTCCTCTTCAGCTATTTCCAATATAGCTTTTTCGAGATCAGATAGATCTTCAGGAACGAAGTCGCGTGGATCTTTTGCAGCGACTTCAGCAAGTTTGATAATGGCATCAATCACAGGTTGGAAGCCTTTTTGCCCAAACATAACTGCACCTAACATGACATCTTCAGGCAATTCTTGTGCTTCTGATTCAACCATCAATACTGCGCTTTCTGTTCCAGCAACAATAAGATCAAGTTTAGATTCAGGCATTTCGTCGATATGAGGATTAAGCACGTATTGTCCATTACAGTAGCCAACACGGGCACCGGCAATAGGCCCCATAAAAGGAACACCTGATAGGGTCAATGCGGCAGAAGATGCAATCATCGCAAGGATATCAGGATTATTTTCAAGGTCATGCTGTATAACGGAAACAATGATTTGCGTATCATTTTTATAACCGTCAACAAAGAGAGGGCGAATTGGACGATCAATCAAACGTGAGATTAATGTTTCACTTTCACTTGGTCGGCTTTCGCGTTTAAAATAACCGCCAGGTATTTTACCAACTGCATAGGATTTTTCTTGATAATTAACGGTGAGTGGAAAAAAGTCTTGGTCTGGTTTTGGGCTTTTTGCTGACACAACGGTTGCTAAGACAACTGTTTCACCATAGGTAGCAATCACTGCACCATCAGCTTGACGCGCTATTTTCCCTGTTTCGAGGGTGAGTGGTCGACCAGCCCATTCAATTTCTATCTTGTGCGTTTTGAACATCTTTTATCCTTAAATGGCCAATGTTTACATTCTAAGTGCTCACATTCCAGTGTTGTGTAGCATATTTTAAAGCCATGGGCAGGATAACAAGGTACTTCTATTTTTCACCAGAGGAGGGGAATCAATAACAATCAAAATGTGAAGCAACTAATAATCCTGCCCCATGACGACTGCTTATCAGTTTTTTAAAATTGTAACTAAAAGCAGCAAGCTGGAACACAGAGGTGGATTTTTGTAAAAATATCACCCACCCGTCTTTACTTTTAGCGACGCAAACCTAACTTTCCGATAAGTGTTTGATAACGATCTTGGTCAATTTCTTTAAGGTAATCAAGAAGACGACGGCGTTGGGATACCATCTTTAAAAGACCACGACGAGAATGATTATCTTTTTTGTGAGATTTAAAGTGATTAGTCAAATTAGAAATACGTTCAGAAAGCACAGCAACCTGCACTTCTGGTGATCCTGTATCACCGGCTTTATTTGCATATTCCGCAACAAGAGCTTGCTTACGTTCAGCTGTAATCGACATCGTATTATCCTTTCAATAAACAAAGAAACAAAAGTCACCCACAGCCGAGATGTCGTTCAGCAAGGGTCCGCGAAAAAACAAGAGGAGCCAAAGACTCTTACTTGCCTTGGCGTTTATATAGGAAAGAAGGTCAAAATGCTAGTCCTTGAAAGTATCTTGAATATCTTATTAATAAATGGTTTTATTTTGCAATGTTAATTTTTAAAATATTGTATGGGAAATTTTTAAAGAATTATGCATCATTTTGATACAAATATTTTTGCTTTACAGAATATGTTTACAGTAACAAGAGCGATAAAATGCCGATTTGGAGGCAAAAGATGCAGAACATTTCAACGTTAAAACTTTTTCATAATTCAATATTTCGTAATTTATGGTCAGCTACACTCGTTTCTAATTTAGGAGGACTTATACAGAATGTAGGAGCGGGTTGGTTGATGGCGTTGATTAGTTCTTCGCATTCTATGGTTGGGCTTGTTCAAAGTGCTACAGTATTGCCGCTTGTTGTATTTTCTTTGATTGCAGGAGCGTTAGCCGATAATTTTAATCGGCGTAAAATTATGTTGTGCGCGCAGATTATAATAATGATTGTATCAATTAATTTGGTTATTTTATCCTATATGGAGCTTCTGACGCCTTGGCTTTTGCTATGTTTTACATTTTTTATCGGATGTGGAAATGCTTTTTATAATCCTTCTTGGCAAGCAACCATGGGGGATATTGTGAGCAGAGAAAATATTCCTGCAGCTGTCAGTTTGAATAGTGTTGGCTTTAATTTGATGCGTAGTGTAGGTCCTGCTATTGGTGGTGTAATCATTGCTACTTTGGGTGCAACAGCGGCTTTTTTATTCAATGTTATAAGTTACATTCCTTTAATTGGCGCTTTGTTTTTGTGGAAACCGAACTATAAAAACAATCCATTGCCACGGGAAAGATTTTTAGGGGCAGTTGCAGATGGTTTGCGTTACGTTGCGATGTCACCTAATCTTCTAAATATTATGGTTAGAGCGTTCCTTTTTGGTATCGGTGCGATTTCGATTTTGGCACTATTGCCGGTCGTTGCACGTGAAATACTTGGAGGAAGTGCAATTCTTTATGGTACATTGCTGGGCTGTTTTGGTCTAGGAGCGATTGTAGCGGGTATGATTAATGCCTCTGTACGGCGTTATTTTAGTTCAGAAACGATTATTGCAAGTGCATTTATTGGTTTTGCCTTTTCTTGCTTTTCGTTAGCAATGAGTCATTCATTGATTGTAAGCCATTTTGTTTTATTTCCTGCAGGTTTATGTTGGGTTTTGGCGCTATCGCTGTTTAATACATCTGTGCAGCTTTCTACACCACGCTGGGTTGTTGCGCGTACTTTAGCACTTTATCAAACGGCATCTTATGGTGGTATGGCCATTGGAAGTGCGATTTGGGGAGCATTTGCTGATGGCTATTCTCTAAAAGTTGCTTTGTATGCTTGTGCTTTATTTTTAATTTTTGGAGCTTTTGCAGGGGTAAAATTTAGAATTCAAGAAATTCCTCAGATAGATCTTGATCCTCTTGATCACTTCAGAGAACCAGAGCTTTTACTTGATCTGAAAGCACGAAGTGGTCCTATTATGATTATGATCAACTATCAAATTCACGAAAATGATCTCGAAGAATTTCTTAAAGTGATGACACGTCGTCGCCATATTCGTTTACGTGATGGTGCTCGTCAATGGGTTCTTTTACGTGATCTTGAAAAGCCTGAATGTTGGACAGAAGCCTATCATATGCCAACATGGGTAGATTATTTGCGCCATAATCATCGTCGTACAAAAGCAGATGCAGAAGTGAATAAGCATCTCCGTCGCCTAAATTATGCGCCTAATGGTATAAAAGTACACCGCATGATTGAGCGGCAGACAATACCACAGATCAATGAAATGCATTTAAAACCATCTGCTGATCACTTGCCTTGACAATATAAGGAGGTAAGCAAAGAAATGAGAATGGTTTTATTTTGTTTACAAGGAGAAAAAATATTTTGCTTGCAAAAAATTGTCATGGGCAACAAGCTTATTGAATTGTAAAAATTCGCTTTGGTGTAAATTGGCTTTTGTCAAGGACTCCTATAGCAAGAAGTTGATTTTTGTAGATTACACAAACTTCTTCTTCATCAATGGGTGTGTTATGATCGTCGAGAAGTACTGGATTGCCCATCATTATACGCTGTGCTTGGGTTTCGCTAAGGATATAGTGTGAAAGACAATTTAGTGCAGCGTCTGTTTCAATTAATAATTCATCAAGTTTTGTGAAATCCCTTTTAGGAGAATCACCATGTTGGTTTGTTATATTTTTATCTGGTCCTGCAACTTTTAGTGCGTCCCATGTAATGAGATCATCCTCACAAAAAGGCACAACTGCGATACGTCTTAAGTCGGCAATATACCCATAACAACCAAGGTCACGTCCCATATCGCGTGCTAAGGAGCGCACATAGGTTCCTTTCCCACACGTTATTTCAAAGACAGTGTGTTCTTCTGAAATAGATTCAATTAATTTGAAAGTTTCTATTTCTACTTGACGTGGCGGAATTTCAACAATTTCACCTTCACGCGCTAAATCATAGGCGCGGTTACCAGCAATTTTGATTGCTGAAAATTGTGGAGGTATTTGCAGAATAACACCTGTATATTTAGGGAGAAGGGCGCGTATCTCTTCTTGTGTCGGACGTTTAGAAGACGTCTTAGTGACCTCTCCCTCTAGATCATCTGTTAAACGCTCTTCCCCCCAAGCGATGTGGAAACGATAGGTCTTTGAGCCTTTCATAACATAGGGAACAGTTTTGGTTGCTTCACCCAATGCAATTGGCAGGAGACCAGAAGCAAGGGGATCAAGTGTGCCTGCGTGTCCTGCTTTTTGTGCATTGAAGAGCCATTTAATTTTTGCAACAGCTTCTGTTGACCTCATTCCTTTTGGTTTATCAAATATTACCCAGCCAGAAACAGAACGACCTTTTTTTTTGCGTTTTCTTATCATATTTTTTAATCCTCGTGCTCATTATTATCGTGCAGATCGCGTGCCACCTTAGGTGAGCGAAGCAGAGCATCAATTTTTGCAAAATTATCGAAGCTATTATCAAGTCGAAAACGCAGTTCAGGCATGTATTTCATTTGTCGTAGTGAATAACTTATTTCTCCACGGATAAAACGATTATGTTTATTGAGTATATTAATAACATCGGCATGGGACGTATTATTAAGAGTGCTGAGGAAAGAAACAAAGCAGGTGGCAATTTTTAAATCTGGCGACATGCGCACTTCAGAAATAGAAATCACAACATTTTTCAAAGCATCGTCAAATAAAATACCTCGCTGCAGTATATGAGCTACCGCGTGACGCACCTGTTCTCCCACTCTTAGTTGTCGTTGTGATGGATTTGCATTTTTCATTGAAGTTGTACCTTGGTTACAATTCTTCTTGCTTGATTGCTTGAAAAGGTAAGAAAAAAACAGAGGCATTGCGTATAAAATCCAATAACTTTTCTCATTTTACAAAGAGTAAAGTCATTGGATTTTTATAATGTGCGGTGAATATGCTCGACGCGGAAAGTCTCAATGATGTCTCCAGTACGGATATCTTCATAATTTTCAAATGCCATTCCACATTCTTGACCACTTTGCACTTCATTAACTTCATCCTTGAAGCGTTTGAGTGTTTTAAGTTTTCCTTCATGAATGACAATATTATCGCGGATAAGGCGAACACCAGCCCCACGTTCTATTTTACCTTCTGTAACGCGACATCCAGCAACTTTCCCGATTTTTGTAATGTTAAAGACTTCTAAAACTTCAGCATTACCAAGGAAAGTTTCACGCTGTTCTGGTGAGAGCAATCCTGACATAGCGGCTTTTATATCGTCAACAAGGTCATAAATGATATTATAATAACGAATTTCAATTCCTTGTACCTTGGCTGAATCACGAACTTGTTTATTGGCTCGAACATTAAAGCCAATTACGGCAGAGTTGGAGGCTTCAGCGAGAGAAATATCACTCTCAGTGATACCACCAGCACCAGAATGTACAATGCGTGCACGCACTTCCTCATTCCCAAGTTTTTCTAATGCTGAAGCAATTGCCTCAATAGATCCCTGCACATCTCCTTTAATAATAAGAGGAAATTCTTTAACACCAGTGGTTTGTAATTTTGTCATCATTTGCTCAAGAGAACCGCGCGAACCAGTTTGTCGAGCTACAGCTTTATCACGCGCTAATCGCTGACGATATTCAGCAATTTCCCGTGCTTTTGCTTCATGAGTGACAACAGCAAAACGGTCACCAGCTTGTGGTGTACCTTGCATACCTAAAATTTCGATGGGTGTAGAGGGGAGTGCTTCTTTTACATGGCGACCATGATCGTCAATTAATGCGCGTACACGACCCCATTCATTCCCAGCGACAATAATATCAGAAGGATGTAATGTGCCTTTTTGGACAAGAACTGTTGCGACAGATCCACGACCACGATCCAATTTGGCTTCAATGACAACACCTTCTGCAGTTCGTTTTGGATCTGCTTTCAAATCAAGCATTTCAGCTTGAAGAAGAATAGCTTCGAGAAGCTTATCAAGATTTTGACCAGTTTTAGCAGAAACCTCGACTTCCAAAGTTTCTCCCCCCATAGTTTCAACAAATACTTCGTGTTGCAGAAGCTCTGTACGCACTTTTTGCGCATCAGCAGTTGGCTTATCAATTTTATTGATAGCAACAATAATGGGCACACCAGCAGCTTTTGCATGATTGATTGATTCAATTGTTTGCGGCATGACACTATCATCAGCGGCGACAACCAGAACGGCGATATCCGTAACACGAGCTCCACGAGCACGCATAGCTGTAAAGGCAGCATGCCCAGGAGTATCAATGAAGGTAATTTTTTGACCGTTTTTTTCTACTTGATAAGCACCAATATGCTGTGTAATGCCGCCAGCTTCACCAGAAACAACATTTGCTTTTCGGATAGCATCGAGAAGAGAAGTTTTTCCGTGGTCGACATGACCCATAATTGTTACAACTGGTGGGCGTTGCTGCATTTTTTGAGGATTATCAGCTATATTAAAGATGCCTTCTTCTACGTCAGATTCTAGAACACGTTTAACAGTGTGACCAAATTCAACGGCGATGAGCTCGGCAACGTCTGCATCAATAATATCGCCAGGCTTCATCATTTGTCCTTGTTTCATCAAAAATTTAATTACATCAACGGAGCGTTCAGTCATACGCTGTGCAAGTTCTTGAATAGTAATAGTTTCAGGAAGAATAACTTCGCGAGAAATTTTTTCTCTTGGCTCTTGGTTTTGTGCACGTTTAAACTTTTCTTGTCTGCGGCGCATTGCAGCCATTGAGCGCCCACGTGCACTTCCTTCTTCGTCTAGCGCACTATTGAGGGTAATTTTTCCACGACGTCGTTCATCGGCACCTTTTACAATCTTAGGTGCACGCACTTCTGATTTAGCAGAATTTGTACGCCGACCATGTCTGTCATCATCTTTATTGTCATCTACTTTACGTTTTTCAATCGTAGTTGTGTTTTTAGGTGTGACGGGAATGTCTATCGGTTCTGTTAAGGGAACAGAAGAGGAAAGAGATGGAGCCTCTATCGTAGAGCTTTCACTTTCTTGATGTTTTTTTGCTTCTTGTGCTTCTTGCTGCAAGTTTTGTTCACGTTCTTTCGCGCGTCTTTCTTCTTCTTTGGCTTTTTGACGCATTATTTTTTCTTGGATATGCGCTTCTTCTAATGCACGAAATCTAGCTTCCATTTCAGCTGATGAGAGGTCACTTTTAGCTAAAGGCTCACTCGGCATTGCTTCTTCAAACCGTGGTTTAGAGCGTTGAGGAGCCACATGTGGTTTCGTAATTTGCTGTAGTGTTTCAGCTTTTTCATCAGGTCGCGTAATTTTACGCCGTTTAGTTTCGACAACCACAGCCTTCGTACGGCCATGACTAAAATTTTGTTTGACCGTGCTAGTTTCTAGGACGGACCGTTTTAGGGTCAATGTCCTCTTGACTGTTGTTTTGTCGTTATTATTTTCACTCATTGTATTTCCTTCACGACTTGTGCCGTCATCTCACTAGGCTTACTATGCTTGTCATCACGATAGGCGATCAACTTGTATAATGTTTTGAGAAATCCTTCCGCAGCTTTCGTATTCAATAAAGCTGTGTGCATTACAGGATTAGTCCCAAAAGCCATTCTCATTTCATCACTTGTAAATAAAGATACGGTTTTTATGTTCTGGTTTGTTTGTTGTCGTATTGTATGAATGGCTTGTGAAATTTTTCGTTTCCCATCTTCTGTAGCTCCTTTAGCATGAAGTACGAGAATGACTTGACCAGAGCGGATAGCTGCATCAACTTTGGTTGCTCCCATGACAATAGCACCTGCTTTTCGCATCATGGAAAGACTCCCAAGAGCGGCTTTTAGCAAAAGTGTATCTACAATATGCGCAAGATCTGATGCAACCTCAACATCTGTTTTAAAGCTTTTGTTAAAAGCTTTTTGTTTGATTGCTTCCTCAACGACAGAGTGGTTGGCAGAGACCCATACGCCACGTCCAGGTAAATTGGCTTTAAGATCAGGAACAATTTGATTATTGGGACCAATAACAAAACGAATCAGCGTTTTTGCTGAAGCATTTTTTCTTGTCACAATACAGGTTCGTCCATTCATTTAAAGTGTACCCACATTCAAATCATCTATTGTTTCGTTTTCTACAGAAGTTTCTGTAACAAGATCTGCTTGGTCTATCCAGCCTGCTTGCACACGTGCAGCTAAAATCATAGCTTCTGCATCAGCGCGTGTAATGTCAAATGAGCTCAATATACCAGAAAAATTTTGTGTTTGCCCTTCTTTACGTTCTCTCCAGCCAGCCAAGTCGTCAACTGCATAGCCTGCAAAATCTTCCATTGTTTTTACACCATCTTCACCAACAGCAACTAACATAGCACTTGTCATTCCAGGAAGTGTGCGCAATTCATCAGAAACACCGAGTTTTTTACGCTTTTCATCGAGCTCTTTTTCTTTGTGTTCTAGATAGTCACGCGCACGGCTTTGGATTTCTGCTGCAGTTTCATGATCAAAACCATCAATAGAGGCGATTTCTTCAAGGTCAATATAGGCAATTTCCTCAATGGAGGAAAAACCCTCTGATGCCATAACTTGTCCGATCATTTCATCAACGTCTAAGGATTCCATAAACAGCTTGCTGCGCTCTGTGAACTCTTTTTGACGATTTTCAGATTCTTCTTGTTCCGTTAGGATATCAATATTCCATCCTGTTAATTGTGAAGCTAAACGAACATTCTGTCCACGACGACCAATAGCCAAACTAAGCTGATCATCAGGTACAACGACTTCAATACGCTCTGCATCTTCATCAAGGACAACTTTGGAAACTTCAGCAGGCTGCAGCGCATTAACGATAAATGTCGCAGCATCAGGAGACCAAGGAATAATATCGATTTTTTCGCCTTGTAGTTCTGAAACAACAGCTTGAACACGGCTCCCTCGCATTCCAACACACGCTCCAACGGGATCGATCGAGCCATCGCGTGAAACAACGGCAATTTTAGCACGTGAGCCTGGATCACGGGCAACAGATTTAATTTCTATAATACCATCATAGATCTCAGGCACTTCCATGGTAAAAAGTTTCACCATAAACTGGGGATGTGTGCGTGAAAGGAAAATTTGTGGACCTCGCTGTTCGCGGTGCACATCATTGACAAAAGCACGAATACGATCTCCATAACGGAAGGCTTCACGTGGAATTAATTCATCACGCCGCACAATAGCTTCACCACGTCCCAGATCAACGATCACATTGCCGTATTCTACACGTTTTACCGTACCAGAAACAATTTTACCGACTTTATTTTTGAATTCTTCATATTGTTGATCACGTTCTGCATCACGTACCTTTTGTACAATAACCTGTTTAGCAGACTGTGCTGCAATACGCCCAAAATCCATGGGAGGCAAAAGGTCGGAAAAAAAATCACCAATTTTTGCGTCCACTTTATGTTTTAGTGCATCAGATAAAGTGATTTCAGTTGTATAATCTTCAACGACATCAACAATTTTAAGCAAGCGTTGTAATTTAATTTCACCTGTTTTGGAATTAATTTCAGCACGGATATTGGTTTCTTGACCATAACGAGAACGCGCTGCTTTCTGAATAGCATCGGCCATCGCAGAAATGACAATCTCACGGTCAATCGATTTTTCGCGTGCAACAGCATCTGCAATTTGCAGAATTTCAAGCCTGTTAGCGCTTGTAGCCATCGATTTTCTCCTTCTTTATGTCACACGATGGGTATTGATCCCAGTGATATTAATTTTCATAATGTAGTGCTTATTTTGAGATGTTAGGATTATCTTTGAAAGTTAATTGTTGACTTAAATCTTTATTTTTTTTCAATGTATCACGAATAAGTTCATCGGTAAGCACCAAACGCGCATCGATGATGCTATCAAAAGGAATAGAGGTATACATGGCTTCTCCATAAGCGGCTTTATCGATGTTTAAAGTAAAGCCTTCTTGTGTAATATTTGTGAGCGTTCCACGAAATTTTTTGCGTCCATCAATTGTTATTTTTGTTTCAATTTTTGCAATATGTCCCTCCCAATAAAAGAAATCAGATTTTCTTACCAATGGACGATCAATCCCAGGAGATGAAATTTCTAAATGATATTTGCGTTCAATAATGTTTTGTACATCAAGAATAGGAGAAATAGTTCGACTAACAGTTTCACAATCTTCTATCGTCATGGAGCCATCAGCGTGTTCAACCATAATCTGAAGTGTTAAACCGTTTAAGCCAAGAAGTTTTACGCGAACTAGACGAAAACCTAAAGGCTTAAGCAGCGGTATAATAAGAGCAGCAACCTGTGCTTCAATGCCATTTTCTTCAAAGAGACGCGGCTCATCAATGTTGCTTATTCTTTCAGTGTCGTTCATACTATTTTATCCAAGTCGGTTTCATGAGCTTCATGATATTAAAAAGGAGCGGGTCTATATAGCCCACTCCTCATCATAAGACCAAGAATTTGTCCATTGATACTCTTAAATTCAAAATTTTTCAAGTTGTTTATAGTAAAGCGTTTCATCATCTATTTTTTGATAAAAGTAAGATAGGTAGGTGTTCGCCCTTCGCGTAAAGCTTTTTTTTCATAGCGAGTGCTTAGCCATAAAGGATAAGGAGTTTTCCAATCTTGAGGGCTTTCTGCATTCCATTCAAAGCTGTGATGGCGTGTACAATGGTATAGGGTCCAGTTTACATAACTATCTATATCGCTGGCAAAGCGGAATTTTTTACCTGCTTTAAGAACGCGAGCAAAACGATTAAGATTCTTTACATTAATGAAGCGCCGTTTCCAATGCTTTTTTTTAGGCCATGGATCAGGATAGAACAGATCTATGCCATCAAGTGATGCATTTGGTAGCCAATCAAGGAGATGCGTGGCATCATCATTATAAAGGCGAAGATGATTTTGGTGCTGTTCATGCTGTTCAATAGACATCAATATTTTTGCTATGCCATTGATGAAGGGTTCTACACCGATAAAACCAGTTTGTGGAAAATATTCCATTGCATGCAATAAATGTTCACCACCACCAAAGCCAATTTCAAGTCGAACTTCTTTTACTTTGCTGGCAAATAAGGACGTTAAATCTTGGGGTGTAGGATGACTTAAATCAATGTTAAGAGTTGGAAGAAGTGTTTTTATACGTGCAAGCTGACTATTTCGTAGCCGTTTTCCTTGTCGACGACCAAAAAAAGCTTCACTTATACGCGCGTTATATACAATCATGGTACTTTAACCATTTTTTGAAGCTTTTTAATGAGATCAGTTTTTTCCCATGAAAATGAGCCATCAGGTTTTGGCTTGCGTCCAAAATGACCGTAAGCGGCTGTTTTTGTATAAATGGGTTTGTTAAGATTAAGATGCTTGCGGATACCTGTCGGGGAAAGATCCATTATTTTGCGGATTGCAGCTTCCAGAACACTTTCATCAACTTTGCCTGTGCCATGAAGATTAAGATAAATGGATAAGGGTTGTGCAACGCCAATTGCATAGGATAGTTGAATAGTGCATCGCTCTGCTAAATCAGCTGCAACAATATTTTTAGCTAGATAACGCGCAGCATAAGCTGCAGAACGATCAACTTTCGTTGTATCTTTTCCTGAAAAGGCTCCTCCACCATGAGGTGCTGCACCTCCATAAGTGTCAACGATAATTTTGCGTCCCGTTAATCCCGCATCGCTTCTGGGACCACCGATAACAAATTTTCCTGTTGGGTTAATGTACCAACTGCATTGAGCAGAAATGGGAATATCATGCAAAGCTTGACGAATATAAGGCTCAACCACTGTGCGAACTTTATTGGAATCCCAATTTTCATCTAAATGCTGTGTCGAAAGAACGATGGATGTTACTTCTATAGGCTGCCCATTTTTATACCGTATTGTTATTTGGCTTTTGGCATCTGGTCCTAATTTTCCAGTTTCTCCTTCCTGTTTATGGCGAGCTGCAGCAAGAAGCTCTAAAATCTTATGCGCGTAATAAATTGGCGCGGGCATGAGATCTGGTGTTTCTCGACAAGCATATCCGAACATGATACCCTGATCACCTGCTCCTTCTTCACCATGTCGATCTACTGCATTATCAACACCCTGAGCAATATCTGTTGATTGAGGGCGCAAAAAAACATCAATTTTAACAGTTTTCCAGTGAAAGCCTAATTGTTCATAGCCGATTGCACGAATAGCACGGCGCGCTACTGCTCGAAAACGAGCAGGGTTAATGAGTGGAAAACCAGTTTCATCATAAATAAATTCCTTATTTTTACCTCTTTTTAAGAGTGTATCAGGAACGCGTACTTCACCAGCAATAACAACACGATTTACACTTACTAAAGTTTCGCAAGCGATTCGTACCAGCCATGGGTCAGTACCAGTTTTTTGAGCTTCTTTATAGACCATATCAACAATTTCATCGGAAATACGATCACAAATTTTATCAGGGTGTCCTTCCGATACCGATTCACTAGTAAAAAGATAATCTTGATGCGGCATAGAAGCTCCTTCAAAAAAGAAAATTATATTCTATTAATGTTTATTAAGACTGTCTATTTGCCAATCCCATGGCAAATCGTCAATGTTGATTTATGAAGTGATAAAGGAAAAGGATATAATTTTTTTATTTTATAGTTTGTTTGTCAAATCTTCTTCAGACAGTGCTTTAGCCAAATCAATAATTTTTCGACGTACTTTGGCATCAGAGATATTAGTGAAAGCTCGCATAAGTTGGATTCCCTCATTACTGGAGCAAAAATCCATAAAATTGCTATCGCTTTCAGCAAAACCTTCTATATGTTGGGTAGCAATGCCTTTATCAAAAAAATAAGAAACAGGCACATCCATAATTTCTGCAATCGCTTGAAGACGACTTGCACCAATACGGTTTGTACCTTTTTCATACTTTTGGATTTGTTGGAAAGTGATGCCTAATTTTTCCCCCAATTTTTCTTGGGTAAGTCCTAAAATATTACGACGTAAACGAATACGGGTTCCGACATAAATATCTATAGGATCGGGCTTTTTTTTAGTATCGGTCATAATGCAACTCTTCATTTTCAGCGCTTTACTTCCAAACCAACATCAGATTTATGTGAGGTCAGTCTATCACACAATTAAGAGAATATGTAATATTTTTTCCCAACGTCACTGATATGCAAGGTGCAATATCATATACATGGGCAATTGATTATTTAGACTGTTTTGTAAAACCAAAAACAGCGCAACACAATAGCATAAGAATGAATAAGATGAAAGTGGAGAATATTCTGTATTTGTTGCTCCATGTAGGAGAAATAGGTGATGGAATTGGTGAATCGATGATGCCAATAGCATTTTGCTTAAGAGCTACAACGATTCGCCCATAAGAATCAATAACAGCTGATATCCCATTATTGGCTGCGCGTATGAGGGGAATCCCTAGTTCAACTGCGCGCAACCGTGCTTGTTGAAAATGTTGGTATGGGCCAGGTGTAACGCCAAACCATGCATCATTTGTAATATTAATAATTGCTTGAGGAGGAGAGCCTTTAAAAGTCATTTCATTAGGAAATATCGCTTCGTAACAAATCAACGGAAGATAAGAAAACCCGTTTGGCATTGTGACAGTTTTGCGTACACTAGCAGCACTGTATCCACCTATATTATCAGCAAGGGCATGCAATCCAATTTTATTCAACAAATTCTGATAAGGAAGATATTCACCAAAAGGAACTAGATGAAGTTTATCGGAAGTATGAAGAATATCACCCTTTGCATTAACCACTGCAATCGTATTAAAATGCTGTATTTTTCGAGCATTAAGAGAATTATTATCGGTGCGTACAGCTCCAATAATAGCCCATTGTTCAGGTTTGAGAAGAGAAGCAATATGCACTGCAAGAGCGGGCGAATCATTAAGAATATAGGGAACAGATGCTTCAGGCCATATGATAAAGTCGGGTTCGTGTTTGTGATTGGCTGTTGGCGTAGAGCTTAGATTCATATGAGTTGCTAATATAGCTTTTGGTACAGTGTTATTCAATTTTGCGTTTTGCGTGATAGAAGGCTGGACGATACGTACCCAAAAATTGCTTTTTTTGTAATCAGCTGTGTTAGGTGCTGTGTTGAGGCGATAAAGTCCAAAACCACTGTGGGTTAATATAAGGGATAGGCAGAGAAAAAGTGCAAATTTCTTTTTTTCATTCGTTAAGAAAACAGTTGGTAAACTGTAAGCTAAAACAGCAAGAATATTCATTCCGTAAAGCCCTACTATGGCATCTGATTGCATGAGTATCGGGGTTGGCATAGCTGTATAACCAAGAGCACTCCATGGAAATCCTGTAAACAGAATAGCACGCAACCACTCTGCTAAGCCTAGTGCAAAAGCTAAGGTAAAGAAGCGTGCTATTCCCTTTGTCCATAACAAACCAACAATAAAACCAGCACAAAACCAATAAAGAGAAAGATAGAGAGGAGGGAAAAGAATAGCAAATGGTACTGCCCAGCCAAAAGTAGCTGGATCTATCAATAAAGCATTTCCCAGCCACCAAAGGCTGCAAATAAAATAACTGAAGCCAAAGATTCCACAACTTAAAGCATAAGTCAGAAGGCGTTTTTTATTGTTTTGAATGGCACTTATTTTGTCAAGAAAGACAATAAAGACGGGAAAAGTTAAAAAGCAGAGTGGCGTGAAACAAAAGGGTGGAAGTGCAAAAGATGTAAATGCACCACACAAAAACACTATTGCTTGCCGTCTCCAGCCAGTAACAGCAAACAAGAAAAGCATGAAGCTATTAAAAGATACTCGGCTATTCTTTAGAAATAACATTTTGCTTAAAATTTTCATTTTCCGAGATACGAAAAATGCGCAATCGCTTAATTCGACGTTTATCGGCTTCTAAAATACGGAATTGATAGCCTGGCACGGCTTTAATGACTTCACCTTTTGTAGGAATACGATCAAGAATAGAAACGATCAAACCACCAATGGTATCGACTTCATCACCATGTTCTCCTACGATAAAGTCAGGGCCAAGAGCTTTTTTTACGTCTTCTAACTCCGTTTTCGCATCAACAAGCCATTTATTATTAGGTTCGCGCACAATAGCATTATCAACATTGTCATGCTCATCTTCGATATCGCCAACGACTAGCTCGACAATATCTTCCATAGAAACTAAGCCGTCTGTGCCACCATGTTCATCAATAACCAAGGCCATTTGTGTTCGTGTAGCTTGCATACGCGTTAGTAATTTGCTTGCTAGCATGGAGCTAGGAACGAAGAGAACTGTTCGAATCAGATCTAGTTCGCCAATTGGAATATGCAAATCTGTATGGTTTAACTGAAACAAATCAGATGTCTTTTCGATCTGGGATGACTTGGTAATAAAGTGCGTTATATAATTAAGGATATCACGAATATGAATCATTCCTCTTGGATCATCTAAGGTTTCAGCATAAACAGGTATGCGAGAATGACCAATTTTTGCAAAACATTTAAGAGTTTCTCCAAGAGAGGTGTTTATTTCTAACGCTTCAATTTCAGAACGTGGAATCATAACATCATCAACGCGTGCTTCGCGTAAGCGTAAGATATTGTGAAGCATAATACGCTCTTCAGGTGAGAAGAGAGACGCGTCTTTTTCATTGTCAGTAGCCAGTGCAGTGGTAAGATCATCGCGCAATGATGTATAATTGCGGCCACGTAAGAACGAAAATAAATGATTCATCAGGGAGTTTTTTTCTGTATGATTTGTTCGTTGAGAGGGATGCCCTTCAATATTAGAAGATGTGTGACTGTTATTTTGTGCATTAACTTTGTCTGCCATAGTTCTCAAATATTCTAAATTTTCTTTTTATACCAGATGCATAAGGTGATTTAAATTGTATGGTTGTCGTATTGATTTAAAAAGTTAATCCTATCCTTTTAAGGCAATTCAATATAGGGATCTTTTATGGAAAGCTTTTGAAGAATTTCTCTTTCAAGCTTTTCCATTTGCTGAGCTTCATCGGCTATTTCATGATTATAGCCAAGAAGATGAAGAACACCATGAACAATCATATGCGTTAAGTGATCCTCGAATGATTTTCCTTCCTTCTTGGCTTCAAGCGCAACAGTTTCTCGTGCAATGACAATATCACCAAGCATAAGTCTAGGAGGTTGTCCAGCTTTAAGAGGAAAAGCAGGAAAGGACAACACATTAGTAGGTTTGTTTTTATTGCGCCATTGTGCATTGATTTGCGCCATGTGTTTGTCATCCGTAAAAAGCAGACTAACTTCACTTACAACATTCTCCAATGAAACATGACGCATTGTAGTTTTTAACGCTTTTTCAGTGATATTATAAAGCATTTGCTTATCATTCCACCCAGGGTTCTCAATAGTTATATCAATAGTAATCATGATGATTCGAATTTATTTTTTTGATGAAGAGGATGAGAGTGGTATTTTTTATTTTGTGCACCAACGTCGTTATCATAAGCACGGACAATAGCAGCAACAAGAGGATGACGCACAACATCTTTTTCATTAAAACGAATGATTGCAATATTGTCTACGTGTGAAAGAATGCGGATTGCTTCAATTAAACCTGATTTTTGTCCTGCGGGTAAATCAATTTGGCTGACATCACCAGTAATAATCATTCGCGTTCCTTCTCCAAGACGCGTGAGGAACATTTTCATTTGCATGGGGGTGGTATTCTGTGCTTCATCAAGAATAACAGCTGCATGAGCAAGTGTTCGTCCACGCATGAAGGCAAGAGGAGCAATTTCTATGACACCAGAAGCTAGAATGCGTTCTACTTTTTCGACTGGCATCATGTCATAGAGGGCATCATAAAGTGGTCGCAAATACGGATCAACTTTTTCTTTAAGATCACCAGGAAGAAAGCCTAGATGTTCCCCAGCTTCAACGGCAGGACGTGAAAGGATGATTCGTTCAATGACACCGCGTTCTAGGAGCGCTGCAGCATGTGCAACAGCGAGATATGTTTTGCCTGTCCCTGCTGGACCTATACCAAAAACAAGTTCAGTATGTTCCATTGCGCGTATATAAGTATCTTGTGTCGGGGTTCGGGCATGGATTATTTTTTTATGGGTACTCAACCGTGCTGGTATATGCTTTGTCGCAGGTTGGGTTATTGTTAGCAATTCTTGAGGCTCTTGAGAAAAATTTGCCATAGCAATCGCTCCTTCTATATCTGATAAAGTGAGCTCTTGATGTGTTTTGGCGCGTTCATAAAGCTGCTGTAATACATATTGTGCACGCCTCGTAGCAGCCACCTTCCCATGGATTGAAACTTCATTGCCGCGTGGATAAATACTAATATCAAACTTTTGTTCAATATAAGTAAGGTTTTCGTCGAATTGACCAAATACTGCTTTTGCATATTTATTGTTTTCAAAAATTAAAACAATATGGTTAACACCTGATGCACGTGCTTTTTCTGAGTTACCGGTATTTTCAGGACAAGGCCTTATTTTTTCTTTAATACGCTTCACGTTTTCGGTTGAGATTTTCAACCTATTCTCCCATATCTACCACAAGTGTCACACACTTTTTTAAATAAATTTTATAAACTTTAGATGCGATCACTTTAATTCAAAAATAAAATAATTTTCTATAATTTATGTTTTTAAAAACGTTAAAGATGCACTTATACATTTACTGCTTCACCTACAAAACTGTTTGATCCTGCATTTTTAATCTGAATTTTCATCACCGTGCCTGTAGAGGATTTTGTATTTACTACAACAGGTAAAAGCCAAGGTGAGCGACCTATCATTTGCCCAGAGTGACGACCAGCTTTTTCGATGAGAACATTGGTTGTTTGACCAACTTTAGAGTGCAAAAACGCATGTTGCTGCTCAAGAAGCAACACTTGTAAATGTTGGAGCCGAGTATCTTTTACAGTTTCATCAATATGATTTTTCATTGCTGCACCAATTGTTCCAGGTCGAGGCGAATACTTGAAAGAATAGGCTGAACTATATTGCACTTGTTTTATAAGCTTGATGGTTTCCTCAAAGTCTTCATCTGTTTCTCCTGGAAATCCTACAATAAAATCACCTGAAAAAGCAATATCGGGTCGAGCTGTACGAATTTTTTCGATAAGCTTAAGATAATGAATACTTTTGTGTTGACGATTCATTGCTTTTAGAATGCGATCTGAGCCCGATTGGACGGGAAGATGCAGATAGGGCATTAATATATCAAGATCTCGATGAGCAGCAATAAGGCTATCATCCATATCACGAGGATGGCTAGTTGTGTAACGTAGACGCTTTAAACCATCCAGTTTTGCAAGATGATAGAGAAGATCGCCAAGCCGCCAAGTCTTTCCGTCAGCACTTTGTCCGTGCCAACCATTTACATTTTGTCCAAGAAGTGTAATTTCTTTGACACCAGCTTCAATGAGTTGGCGAGCTTCTTCAGTAATTTGTTCAACTGATCGCGATATTTCAGCACCCCGTGTGTAAGGTACAACACAAAAAGTGCAAAATTTATCGCAACCTTCTTGCACAGTTAAAAACGCACTAACACCTCGTTTTTTTACGGCACTTTTATTATGAGGCGGTAAATGAGCAAATTTATCCTCAACAGCATAGTCTGTTTCAACGATTTTTTTTCCTTGTTGGGCTTGTTTTAACAAGTCTGGCAAACGATGATACATTTGCGGACCAATAACAAGATCCACTGTTGGCGCGCGGCGCAAAATTTCACTTCCCTCAGCTTGTGCAACACAACCAGTTACTCCGACCATTAAAGGTTTGTCAGGTGTGCGTTTTTGACGTATCATTCGCAAGCGACCAAGATCAGAATAGAGCTTTTCTGCTGCTTTTTCCCGAATATGACAGGTATTCACAAGAATAAGGTCGGCATCATTTGGTGTTTGTGTGGTAACATAACCCTGTGAACTAAGACTATCATTCATCCGTTGGCTGTCATAAACATTCATTTGACATCCATAAGTTTTAATAAAAACCTTTTTCGGAGTAACAGGGAGTGAATTTTTAGGATTTGCTTGTTTCATAACGCATTCTAAACTTTTTTTGTGTGAAACTCAATCTGTTTGCGTAAAAGTTTTTTGCATAATAATTGCATCTGTGCGGTTATCCTTTGATGGATAGTAAGCAAGACGTTTAGCAATTTTTTGGAATTCGAAACGCTGATAAAGGCTTAAAGCAGAAAGATTATTTTCTTCTACCTCTAAGAATAGTTTTATAGCGCGTTCGTGATGAAGGTGCCGAAGTGTGCTATCGATAAGCAAATAGCCAATCCCTTGTCGACGGCAATGAGGGTGAACCGCAATTGTGATGATTTCTGCTTCATCAAGAATAAGACGGCATAGGCAAAAGCCTAAAATTTTATTGGGTTGGCCAATAATAGAGACTTTGTATCCGAAGATAGAGCAATCTTTTAAAAAATTATCAAATGTTTGTTTTCCCCAAGCTGGGACAAAACAACGCTGATGAATTTGATGAAGGAGAGCGCTGTCATCAGTTTGTAGAGGGGCAACCCAAAAATGCCTGTTTGTAAATGAAAATTTAGCCATTATTTTTTTCGTGGTAAGGCAAAATCAGTTTGTTGTTTTGCATCAGCATTACGTAGATAAAGTGGACGAGGTGAGCCTTGGGGCTGTTTTTGAGCAGCAAGGTGGGCATAGTTTACAATATCGGCTGCTTCGCATAAAGTTTGATCTAATATGATTTTTTTATCTATTTTATGGTTTTTAATGTGTAGCGCAATGATATCAGCTGCTGACCCCGTTATCCTCGTTTGCGGAGGCAAATCTTTTATGATATCTCCGATTGTTTTTAAGCTAGGTAATCCTAAAGGTGTGAGATCTTCATTAAAATTTTGATAGTAGAACATGTCTTTACCAGCTTGAATGACAACAGTAATTATTGATTCGTTATTTTTATTGGTTATCTGTGCTGCTGATGCTTCAAGTGCACTTACCCCAACGGCTGGTATTTCTAATGCTAATGCCAAAGCTCTTGCTGTTGAAACACCCACACGCACACCAGTGAACGATCCAGGTCCAATATTAACAGCAATACGGTCAACTTGATTGAGAGTGACATTGGCTTGGTCGGTTATTTGTGCAATGTGTCCTATGAGTCTTTCGGCATGCCCCCTGTTCATGCGTTCGCTGATATGGGCAATGACGGATTGATGGCGAATAAGCGCAACGGTACAATAAATTGAAGCAGTGTCTATGGCAAGAATAAGCATAAAAATATTTTAGTTGAATAATACGATAAACAAAAGACCTACTGTGTTTTTTAGTCTTTTTTATTTAAAATAATATCCTTCATAGAATTGTTGCGCGAAACTGTATTATGATCATATGGTGAGAAAAAAGGAGGGGGGAATTGTTATTTTTCTGATATATTGTGATTATTTCGCAACTTTTAAATATTTTCGCGTATTATTTTATTTTCTATTAGTGCATATGTTCTGATATTTATCATAGTATCGCGTAAATGACCTTTTATTCTGTTTTTAATCAGACAGCTAAGTGTTAGCACAAATTATATATAGGTAAGGCACATATGTATGCTGATATTCCTTCTTTGAAGACCAAAATCTTTATGATCAAGATCTGCTTTCGTTCAGGATAGTTAAGTAGCATCAGAAAAAATATGTTGTAGTTTAACACGATTTAGTATGGAGTTAACAACAAATCTATTGATTGTTTTTAATTGCATATTAGCGATTTTGGTAAAATTATCGTTTAGCTTGATCCATTTAAATGTTCTTCTGCAGCAAATTTATGGTAAAAATTATGCCACATTGTCCAGACTCATTTTAGTATGGCTTTGGTAGCAACATTTTTTGTAAGTTCATTTAGATATTTGATTTTTTCAGAATAAATTTAGTATGACACTTGCAGATGTGGGGGAAAGAGAGAAAAAGATATAATTACTAATATTGAAATTGCCACAATAATGGAAAAGTAAAGCATATAACCAGCTGTAATTTTACTTCGTTGATATATTTATAACACTTTAAAAAAGTTTGAGAGCCAAAAGCAACCTCGTTTTTTCCAGCAATAGCATATCTATTAGTTTTTTGTGAAAATTGATTTTGATTATGGAAAATGAAAAAATAGCATGTTTTTTAATGAGTTATAGACTCAATATCATGTGCTATTTAGCTGTGAATAATTATTGTATTGAGAAACCGATTCAACATGCAACTTAGTTAGGAGTTGCTGCTAATTAAAGTAAGACGCATTCGGTTTTTTTGTATGGAATGATAAAGAAGTTTTTATGGTGGATCTCGTTTGCTGAAAAGGTTGTAATATGAGCAAATCTGTAGAGTGTTTGTGAGCTTACATTGAAAAAATATTTCAGAGTACTCAAGCTATATGGTGTAGATTAATCGATTTTATCATAATAAGGCTACAAATACTGAGGATGAGTATGGAGCAGATTGAAGCAAAAATAACGCGCAATCCTGACTTTTTTAATGAGCGGATATCAACTTCTAATCCTAGTGCTGCCATTGAGATGATAGTAAAAAACTGTGCAATAAATCTGATGGGATTGATGACAGTTGCAGGAATAAACCCGCTTGAACGGATAAGCATCATGATAATAAAACCAATAATAAACCATGGAACAAGATTGTGTAGACGCAAATGTGTTTGTGTTGATCGACGATAAATAATTGATAAAATAAAAATCACAGGGGCTAGCATGAGCACTCGCACCAATTTGACAATTGTTGCAATTTGGACGCTTATAAAAGATACAGATGCTGTTGCTGCTATAACTTGTGGTACAGCGTAAACAGTCATGCCTACAAGTACACCGTATTGACTAAATGACAAATTCAGCAGTGGATGTAAAAAGGGTAGAAGTAAGATAATAAAAACCCCTAAAATAGCACTAAAGGCAATTGATGCAGCTACATCTTCCCGTTTCGCGTTGATGACAGGTGCAGTTGCTACAATAGCTGAATTGCCACAAATAGCATTACCACAAGCAATTAGTATTGCTAAATTCATAGAAAGCCCAAAAAATCGGCTGATGGCAAAACTGATGAGAAGGGTTATAAATGTAAAAAATATAATACTAACAAGTAAACTCCAATTGACTAAAAAAATTGTGTAGATGCTAATGCTGGCTCCTAAAAGAACAATAACAATTTCGAGAAGTGTTTTTGCACAAAAAGTTATACCTTTTTGAAAATATATTGGCAAAGTAAAACAACTACGGGTAATAGATCCTAATAAGATTGCCAAAACAAGGCTTTCGAGCCATTTTTCTGCGAATAGCTGTTTTTCAATTATTTCTAAACCATAAGCTAAGACGGAGATGAACAAGCATACTAAAATTCCAGGACAAAAATCGCGCAGAAGGGAAAGCCTTTTCTTAAGTATTTTGAATATTTTTCTATACATTAAGAGACAATGACAAATAAAAAGGGTTATAATTTAAGCGAAGATAATTTTAAAGATTGGTTCTTGCTTGTAGAGCTGCGGCTAAGGTTCCATCATCAAGGTAATCCAGCTCACCTCCTACTGGCACTCCATGAGCAAGCCGAGTAATTTTAACAGAAAAATTTGAGAGTTGATCAGTGATATAGTGCGCTGTTGTTTGTCCTTCAACGGTAGCATTAACGGCTAAAATAACTTCAGTAATTGGACTGTTTACAACACGTTGTACTAAGGGAGCGATATTGAGTTCATCTGGACCTATTCCATCTAATGGAGAAAGTCGTCCGCCCAATACGTGATAACGTGCAGCTAGAGTTTTAGCGCGTTCAAGAGCCCAGAGATCAGCAATATCTTCAACAACAATAATTGTAGTATCATCACGGCGGGGATCTGTACAAATTGAACAGGGGTCAGCTGTATCTACATTGCCACAAACAGAACAAATGCAGACTTTATCTGCAGCAGCTTGTATTGCTGCTCCTAAGGGCTCTAATAATATTTCCTTTTTTTTTATAAGGTGGAGGGCAGCACGGCGCGCTGAACGTGGACCAAGACCTGGTATCCGTGCTAAAAGCTGAATGAGATGCTCAATTTCAGATCCTGCAATGTGTTTAGCCATACTATTTATTGTCCAAGAGGGGTAGATAAAATGTTGTTCATTAGAACGGAAGTTTGAAACCTGATGGGAATGGTAATCCTGCTGTTATGCTTTGGGTTTTTTCTGCTATAGCTGTTTCAATTTTTGCTTTAGCTTCATTATAGGCTGCCATAATAAGATCTTCAAGAATTTCAGTTTCTTCGGGTTTTATTAGTGAAGGATCAATTGTGATCGCCGTTATAGTATTTTGGCCATTTAAAGTAATACTGACAAGCCCACCGCCAGCAGTGCCAATTTCTTGCAAGTTAACCATTTCTTTCTGAATTTGCTGCATTTTTTCTTGCATTTCTTTAGCTTTTTTCATCATACTCATCATATCGCGCATAAGAATAGGTGTCCTTATTTATTATTGATTACTTTTATTTTTAAAGGTATCGGGAGATAAATCAAGATCATTTGCTTGTGTATTCGGACGATTATCGACAATTTCTGCTCCTGGAAAATGATTGAGGATTGTTGCGATATCAGGATCTTTCTGTACAAAAGTCATACTTTCCTCTTTTAAAGTTGGTCCTCCTCCTTCATTGATGAAGGATATAGTGTAATGTTTTCCAATCCATTGAGACAGCATTTTTTTTATGTCATCTGCAAGTGCACTGGGAGCATTTTCAGAAAGTCTTAAAGTAATATGTTCTGGCTCAAAAGAAACAGGATGAACAAAATCTGTAATAAGCGCTTTAAAAGGAATTTCATGATATTGTTCAGCTAACTTAACAATATCATGCAAAGAATCGATAATGACGTTCTTTTGTCCAACAACTTCTTTTTCTGTTTTCAGAGTAGGATGCGGTAAATCTGCAATATTTTCAGAAAGATTAGCAAACTGAGAAGTTTCAGAAATTTCTTTTATTTTAAAAGAATTTGTATCTTCAGGAATTTGCATCTTCAATGAGTTTTCCATTGGTGAAGAGTGATCTAATTGATTGCTCAAAGGTGTGTTTAAATCGGGTTGGTTTGGTGATGTGTTTAAAGTGCGTGATGAAGAATGAACAGATGCAACTGCTTCTTTTGTCGTATTATTTGCGCTCGTGGATTCTTGGTGAAAAGATTGTGGAACGATTGTGAGGGGTGTTTTGTCTTGCGAAATCTTTTTTAAAGCTTCATCAAGAGTCGGCAGGTCAGCAGTGTGAGCAAGACGAATCAATAACATTTCGGCAGCTTGAAGTGGACGAGCAGTTTGACTAACTTCCTGTAAGCCTTTGAGTAGCATTTGCCAGTTCCGAGACAAAATGGGGATGGAAAGTTTTTGTGAAAAATTTAAGCTTTTTAAACGCTCACCTTCAGTAAGTGAAAAATCTTCCGCTATTTCTGGTGTAAAACGCAAACGTGTAACTAGATGATTGAAATCAGCCAATTCCGTTAATATAGTGAGAGGATTAGCACCTGAATCGTATTGACTGCGAAATTCATTCAATGCGCTTACAATATCACCTTTCATGATGAATTCAAAAAGATCAATAATACGTGCTTGATCCGCCAGCCCTAACATTGTGCGTACCGTAATTGCACTGACATTGCCATTGCTATGCGCAATCGCTTGATCCAAAATGGATAGCGCATCACGTGCAGATCCTTCTGCGGCACGTGCAATCATGGAGAGTGCTTGATCTTCCACTTTCACGTTTTCATGTTTAGCAATTTGGCGCAAATGAGTGACCAAAACTGCCGATTCAATGCGCCGTAAATCAAAGCGCTGGCAACGTGAAAGGATGGTAATAGGAACTTTGCGAATTTCTGTCGTAGCAAAAATAAATTTTACATGTGCTGGTGGTTCTTCAAGTGTTTTCAATAAGCCGTTAAATGCTTGTGTTGAGAGCATATGCACTTCATCAATAATATAAACTTTATAGCGTGCAGAAACAGGACAGTAACGTATCTGTTCAATAATTTCACGAATATCATCAATTCCCGTATGTGAAGCTGCGTCCATTTCTATAACATCGAGATGGCGTCCCTCGATGATTTGTGTACAATGTTCACCTAGTGTATCCAATGCAGTAGTTGGTTGGTCGATATCTTGTGTTTTGTAGTTAAGCGCGCGTGCTAAAATACGTGCTGTTGTAGTTTTACCTACTCCGCGAATTCCAGTAAGCATCCATGCTTGTGCAATGCGTCCTGTTGCAAAGGCATTAGTAAGGGTGCGCACCATTGCTTCTTGACCAATGAGGTCAGAGAAATTCTGAGGTCTATATTTGCGAGCAAGAACGCGATAGGCTGTTTCTACCGGCACGTTTTCCATCAATGATTCCAATTTTGAAGTTCTTTTGAGTGCATTTTCATAACACAAGAGTACAAACTAATTATTGTACTTTAGATATAAAAGGACTGTTCCTCAATCAATTTATTTTTTTGAAGAAGCGGGATCATTTGTCTAAAAATGATCAGAACCTCTTTATTTGCCAAATATAGAATGCTTCTATGCAGCTTGAAAAGCTTTACTGAAAAACGACAAAAACACGATTTATTCAATGAAATAGGAGGTTGGTACAATGACCCGCACTAAAACTCGTTGGGGCTGCTTCTTTCCAGACCTGACCCAGTTGGCGAGCAGTTCGTCCACCACCAACCTCCCGAGTGCATATTGTCAATTTAAAATGAAAAATCAAGTTAATAAATGAAAAAGATGGAAAGAACGATCGAAAATTTTTCCTTTAAGCTTAATTTTATGCCATGAAGTATAGGGATACGAACTCCTTTTTAGTATTCAATGAAGAAGAATTGTGCAATTTAATTGTCCTTCATATGTGTGTGCGGTGCTCGATCATTTTTAGCTGGATAAATGCCGATGATGCGAAATTCTGCAGAAAAGAAAGCTAATTCTTCTAAAGCGAGTTGCATCATAGGATCTTCAGGATGTCCTTCAATATCAATAAAGAACTGTGTTGCATTAAAATTTCCGCCAATTTGATAACTTTCTAATTTTGTCACATTAATACCGTTTGTAGCAAATCCTCCCATAGCTTTATAGAGGGCAGCTGGAACATTACGAACTCGAAAAAGAAGGCTTGTTATGATTTTTTCGCCGTTTTGAGGTTTGGGTACATTCCATTGAGAACGTGAAAGGATAACAAAACGGGTAATATTATGGGGACTATCTTCAACATTTTTTTCAAGAATATCAAGTCCATAAAGCTCTGCTGCCATAAGAGGTGCTAAGGCTGCTTGTGAACGTTTAGCGGTTTTTTTTATAAACTTTGCGGCTCCAGCGGTATCGGCTGAAATGACAGGTTTCCAACCATTATTACGTATGATTTTACGGCATTGTGCAAGGGCATGAGTATGGCTGTGAATCGTTTCAATTTCTTCATGTGTAACACTAGGTAAAACTAATAATTGAAAATGGATGGGCAGAAAATATTCACCAACAATATAGAGGGATGAGTGCGGTAAAAGATGATGAATATCTGCAACACGTCCAGCAAGAGTATTTTCAATAGGAATCATAGCAAGATCAGCTTGTCCACTTTCTACTAAATTGAGTGCATCCTCAAAAGTGGTAGAGGGTACGGCATTCATATCGGGAAACATGTCGGAACAAGCAATATGAGAATTGGCGCCGTATTCTCCTTGAAAAGAGATTTTATTAGTTTTTTCAGTTATCTTCATGCTAAAATCTTACGTACTTTATCAAGATCACGTTGCGTGTCTACTCCTAAGGGAATTGTATCAATTATTTCTACATCGATACGCATATTATGCTCTAATGCACGTAATTGTTCAAGTTTTTCACGTTGCTCGAGTGTAGAAGGTTTGAGCGCTACAAATTGTTCAAGCGCTTTACGTCGGTAGGCATATATTCCGATATGATGGTAGAGAGTACCATTTCCATAAGGCGCTGTTGCGCGGGTAAAATAAAGCGCACGAAGACGATTTTGAGAAAGCGGTGTGCCAATAATTTTTACTATATTCGGATCTGTTTTTTCATTTTCCTCAACAATTTTTGCACCCAAGGTTGCAATATCAGTGAGGCTATTTTCTAAGGGTCGTAAAGCACTTATGATTTCATTGGGTGTTATTGTTGGGAGATCACCTTGTACATTCAAAATGGCATTATAGCGTCTTTCAGGGTCAATATTGGTTAAAGCTTCATAAATACGATCAGATCCAGATTTGTGATTACCACATGTTATGATACATTCATGTCCGTAAGATGTAACAGCTTTTGCAATATCATTATGATCTGTTGCAACGATAGTACGCCCTAATGCAGCTTTTTTTGACTGTTCAATGACATGAACAATCATGGGCTTTCCAGCGATTTCAGCGAGAGCTTTTTGAGGAAGACGGGTTGAGCCTATACGGGCGGGGATGAGAATAATTGGTTCAATAGTCATCGTAAATTTCCAAATATCAAATATTATGTGTGTGATGCGTTTGTAATATTGTGTATTATAAAGAAAAAGCTTAAACTGAAAACGGTAATGAAAAAACGTGGGTGTGTGAATTTTTATGAGTCGTTTGAAAGCTGCTTATTTTTTTTGTGCTTGTCTATTGTTGCTGATTATTTTTGCAGGAATCTTTATGATGAGTGATTGGTTCCGTGATACTTCTGCACCGGTTCAAAATTCTTATGAAATTACAGAAAAGGATGTGCTCAAGGACGAGCAAAAAATGTCGGTTCTCTCTTTGTCATTGAATGATCGTCTTCAACAAGGCGATCTTGAAAATGGACGTAAAATTTTTCGTCGATGCGCTATATGTCATACCTCTGGGCGTAATGAATCTGGTCGTGTTGGTCCAGCACTTTGGGAAGTTGTCAATCGCCCTTTAGCAGCAACAACAAATTTTGCTTATTCACGGGTTTTGCGTGAAAACTCTGATCAAAGATGGGATTTTGTGACCTTGGATCGTTATCTGCAATCGCCGCGTGAAGCATTTCCAGGGACAATAATGTCTTTTCGTGGAATCAAAAATGACCAAGAGCGTGCTGATCTTTTGCTTTATTTACGGAGTTTATCCGATCATCCTGTTCCCTTGCCAGTAGATAACAAAGAAGGTGAACCAAACTGAGTTGTATCAAAAATGCTCTTTTGGAGAAGGGATGTGATTGGTTTTTATTTTTAATCTTGTTGTCATGAATTTATCAAAAAAATTGTTATTGATACGTTATTTAAAGTTGATTCGGACGACTATGTCAGAAGGTGAAAATAAAAAATGACAGCCTATATTCTTCGGCGTCTTTTACTCATTATACCGACGCTGATCGGTATCTTAACGGTAACCTTTATCATTATTCAGTTTACGCCAGGTGGGCCTATTGAAAATATTATTGCTCAATTACAAGGAATAGGTGGTGACGCTGTAGGACGATTAGGTGGTGGAAGTGATCTTGGTCTTTCTTCTGACGTTGTTTTGGATGGTGCTCAAGTTGAGTCTTCTCCTGGGGCTTTTAAATATCGTGGTGCACAAGGGTTAGATCCAGAATTTATTGCCAAACTGGAAAAGCAATTTGGGTTTGATAAGCCGCCTTTGGAGCGTTATTTGATAATGCTTGGTCGTTATTTGCGTTTTGATTTTGGAGATTCTTATATACAAGGGCGTTCGGTTATTGAGCTTATTAAAAGCGCTTTACCCGTTTCTGTTTCGCTCGGGTTTTGGCAATTGCTGATTTCTTATGCCATTTCTATACCATTAGGAATCCGTAAAGCTCTTAAAGAGGGGACAGCTTTTGATGTATGGACAAGCGCTATTATCATCATTGGCTATGCCATTCCAAGTTTTCTCTTTGGTATTTTTTTAATGGTTTTCTTTGCTGGAGGGTCTTTTTTCAATTGGTTTCCATTAAGCCATTTAACGTCTGATAATTTTGATCAATTATCTTTTGGGGGAAAAATATTAGATTATCTTTACCATTTGGTTCTTCCGTTAACGGCAATGATCATTTCTTCTTTTGCTACAACGACATTGCTGACAAAAAATTGTTTTCTAGAAGAGATTCGTCAACAGTATGTCACCACAGCACGCGCTAAGGGATTAAGTGAACGCTCAGTTCTTTATGGTCATGTTTTTCGCAATGCAATTTTAGTTGTGGTTGCCAGTTTTCCTGCAACTTTTATGGCATCATTTTTTAGTGGGTCTTTGTTGATTGAAATGCTTTATTCGTTAAATGGTATGGGGCTTTTAAGTTATACGTCTATTGTCAATCGTGATTATTCTGTTGTATTTGCGTCTCTCTATATTTTTTCACTTATTGGTCTGATTGTTAGTCTCATTTCTGATGTCGTTTATATGCTAGTTGATCCACGTATTGATTTTGATAAAAAGGATTTGTGATGCAGGAAGTAGGGCATGATAGTGCGCATAGTTCTAAGTTGCAGAAAGAACCTTTTTTTTCTCCATTGAATGCGCGTCGTTGGCGCAACTTTAAGAAAAATCGACGCGGTTGGTGGTCATTATGGTTCTTTTTATTTTTGTGTTTTTGTTCTTTTTCGGCAGAATTTATTGCCAATGACCGTCCAATTATTGCTTCTTATAAAGGAGAGCTACTCTTTCCTATTTTTTTTGATTATCCTGATGAAAAATTTGGTGGAAGCTTAATTGTAGCAGATTTTCGTGATCCTTTTATTCAAAATGAAATTGCGCAACATGGTTGGGCGTTATGGCCGCCGGTGCGTTATTCTTATAACACAGTAATGGGAAATAGAACTGTAGCGTTAGCGCCACCTTTTTGGCTTCAAAGTAAAGAAGAACGTTGTGTCAATTATGCTCAAGGAAGCGCTGATCCAGAATGTACAATAGATCAGTGGAATTGGCTTGGAACAGATGATCTGACACGTGATATTTTTGCACGCGTTTTATACGGTTTCCGAGTGTCAATAACTTTTAGCATTCTTTTAACGGTTATTTCCACGATCATCGGTGTTACAGCAGGAGCTGTTCAAGGATATTTTGGTGGTTGGGTTGATTTAATCTTTCAGCGCTTGATTGAAATATGGTCTTCTGTGCCATCACTTTATTTGGTTATTATCATGGCAGCAGTTTTGGCACAGGGTTTTTGGGTGTTGTTGGGAGTTATGCTTCTTTTTCAATGGGTAACGTTAGTTGGTGTGGTGCGCGCAGAATTTTTACGTGCGCGCAATTTTACCTATGTTGATGCTGCGCGTGCTTTAGGGGTTCCTAATAGCACTATTATGGTGAGGCATTTATTGCCAAATGCGATGGTTGCTGCCTTGACCTATATGCCTTTTTTATTAACATCGGGAGTTTCATTACTTACATCACTTGATTATTTGGGGTTTGGTCTTCCTCCTGGTTATGCTTCTTTAGGTGAATTGATGCGGCAAGCTACCATTAACTTAAATGCTCCTTGGATTGGTATTACAGGGTTTGTTGTTATTGCTGTTATGTTATCGTTGTTGGCGTTTATTGGTGAAGCTGCGCGAGATGCTTTTGACCCGCGAAAGACATTAAAATGACAAATTTGCTTTCAGTACGTGATCTTTCAGTTGCATTCCACCAAGCGGAAGAAAAAAAATACATTATTGAACAAGTTTCTTTCGAGATTAAAGAAGGAGAGACGGTTGCTTTGGTAGGGGAATCGGGTTCTGGAAAATCGGTAACGGCACTGTCTATTTTGCAATTATTGCCTTTTTTGAAAACGCTTTATCAGTCGGGTGAAATTCTTTTTAACAATAAGGATTTATTGAAGCAGAAAGAAGAAGATTTGCGTAAAATTCGTGGTAAAGATATTGCCATGATTTTTCAGGAACCTATGACCGCTCTTAATCCTTTGCATAATGTAGAGCGCCAGATAGGTGAAGTTCTTAAAATGCACTCAAATATATCAGATCAATCACTACAAACAAGTGTTATTGATTTATTGACTCAGGTAGGAATTCGTGAACCACAAAAACGTTTGAGTTCATTTCCTCATCAATTATCTGGTGGACAACGGCAACGGGTGATGATTGCGATGGCACTTGCAAATAACCCACGATTATTGATTGCTGATGAGCCGACAACAGCACTTGATGTGACTGTTCAAGCAAAAATTCTTGAGCTTTTGATGCAACTTAAAAAGCGCAACAATATGTCAATGCTTTTTATTACCCATGATTTAGCTGTTGTGCGCCGTATTGCAGATCGTGTCTATGTGATGAGAAAAGGAAAAATTGTTGAAAGTGGTTCAACAGACGGATTGTTCAAAAATCCCCAACAGCCCTATACGAAGCAATTATTGGCAGCAGAACCTAAAGGTCATCCTCTTCAAGTTGATGAGAATGCACCCATTTTGATACAAGGCAAGAAAGTTAATGTCTGGTTTCCGATTAAAAAAGGTTTATTGCGGCGAACAATAGATTATGTGAAGGCTGTTCAGGATATAGACATTACAATTCGTGTTGGTCAAACGCTTGGTGTTGTAGGTGAATCTGGTTCAGGAAAAACAACATTGGGGCTTGCGCTGATACGGATGTTGTCTTCCAAAGGGCAAATTACTTTTGACAATATAGACATTAGCAACTTTACTTTCAGGAAGATGCGCTCTTTACGCCGTCATATCCAGATTGTTTTTCAAGATCCTTTTGGCTCTCTTTCTCCACGTATGTCTATCAGTGAAATTATCGCTGAAGGATTATTAATCCATGAATCCCAGCTTTCTTATTCTGAACGCGATGATCGTGTCATTGCAGCATTGCGTGAGGTTGATCTCGATCCTTCTACGCGTCATCGTTATCCACATGAGTTTTCTGGTGGACAGAGACAGCGGATTGCTCTCGCGCGTGCAATAATCCTTAAGCCGCGCTTTCTTATGCTGGATGAACCAACCTCTTCTCTTGATGTAAGTGTGCAGGCGCAAATCATTGATCTTTTGCGTCATTTGCAACAAAAATATCATTTAGGCTATTTGTTTATTAGTCATAATCTGAAAGTTGTGAAAGCGTTGGCACATGAAGTGATTGTTATGCGTAATGGAGAAATGGTTGAGCATGGTCCTGCTGATCGTATTTTTTCTTGTCCCCAAAAACCTTATACGCAAACTCTGCTGACTGCTGCATTCGCACTAGAATCTGACCGTTTATAGGTAATGACATTAAATTGCGCTAACAGTCCATTATAGAGAAGAATTTTCCCTACTAAAGGTTCACCAGTGTTTGTAATAAGTTTTATAGCTTCCATTGCTTGTAGTGTTCCGATGACTCCAGGTAAAGCACCAATAATTCCAGTTGTAGCACATGTTGGGATCGTGTCAGGATCTGGTGGATTGGGAAATAAGTCGCGATAGTGAGGATTGTTGTCTTTATAAGGCATAAGCACCGTCAGTGAGCCGTTGAAACGCTCTACAGCGCCACTTATCAAAGGTTTTTCGCACTGGGCAGCATGATCAGCGAGAAGGTAGCGTGTAGAAAAATTATCGCTACCATCGATAATGATGTGGTAAGTGTTTAGCAGTTTATCCACATTATCTTTATCCAAACGTAGATTGTGTTTTTCAACCGTAATATGGGGGTTTATTGCTTTTATAGTGGACTTAGCGCTGTCGGTTTTGGGTTGATTAATTGTGTTTGTTTTGTGAATAATTTGGCGTTGTAAATTGGAGAGCGAAACGATATCATCATCGACAATTCCAAGGGTACCAACGCCCGCTGCAGCCAAATAAGTTAAAGCAGGAGCACCAAGACCACCTGCTCCAACGACAAGAACGCGTGCAGCTTTGAGTTTTTGCTGTCCTACGCCACCAATTTCAGGCAAAATGATGTGGCGTGCGTAACGCTTGATTTCTTCGTCGCTTAATTTTGTATCAGTGTCTTGTATCATAGGCTTTCTCTTGTCATAGTTCCTTTATTATTTACTAAGTTTATTGCGCATAGACCAGTCCACTTTTATTTATAGAGAGGTTTTATTCATGAAGATTGCTATTCAGATGGACCATATTTCAACGATTCAAATTCAAGGAGATACTACATTTGCGCTTGCTTTAGCAGCGCAAGAACGTGGACACTCTCTCTTTCATTATACACCAGATCGTTTATCTATGCGCGATGGTTGTGTGATTGCACGATTAGAGCCATTAACGGTATATGATGAAGAAGGATACCATTATCAATTGGAAAAGCCTGTATGTAAAGAGTTGACAGATATGGATGTGGTTCTTCTACGCCAAGATCCACCCTTCGATCTCAATTATATTACCACAACGCATTTGTTGGAACGGATTCACCCTAAGACGTTAGTTGTGAATGATCCAGTATGGGTACGCAACAGTCCAGAAAAAATTTTTGTTACTGAATTTCCTGATTTGATGCCAGAAACATTAATTACGAAAGATGTTGAAGAAATAACGGATTTTCGAGCTAAATTTGGTGATATTATCATTAAACCGCTTTACGGTAATGGAGGAGCAGGTGTTTTTTATATAAAACAAGATGACTGCAATTTAACATCACTCTTGGAAATGTTTGCACAAATTTATCGCGAACCTTTTATTGTTCAGCGTTATTTGGATGCAGTGCGAAAAGGGGATAAACGGATTATTTTGCTTGATGGTATGCCTGTTGGAGCAATTAATCGAATTTCGGCAGAAATGGATTTTCGCTCCAATATGCATGTTGGAGGTCGCGCGGAAAATATTGATTTAACAGAACGTGATCATGAGATTTGCAAGCGCATTGGTTCAACTTTGAGAAAGCGTGGTCTTCTTCTTGTAGGGATTGATGTGATTGGAGATTATATAACAGAAATCAATGTTACATCTCCCACTGGAATTCGTGAAATTAAACACTTTGGTGGTGCAGATATTGCGCATCTTTTCTGGGATATTATTGAATTTAAACGTTCAAATTAAATTTTTTAAAACAGAGAACTGAAATATGATTTTATCAGGAAAATAAATTTATATTTATTATGCTGCAAATGTGAATTAAAATTCAGATGATTATATGGTGTATATCAGAGATCTGGATTCACATTTGGTGGAGTTTATGAATGAGCAGATTGTTATCAGTTTGCATAGGAATCATTTTTGTAGCCCTGTTATCAGGGAATGTTAGTAACGCACGTGATCAAATTCGGATTGCGGGTTCATCTACAGTTTTACCTTATCAAAAAATTGTTGCTGAAATATTTGGAGAAATTTACTCTAATTTTAAGATTCCAGTTATCGAATCAGGTGGTTCAGGTGCTGGTATTAAAGAGTTTTGTCGTGGTATTGGAGAACACACAGTTGACATTGTTAATGCTTCACGGGCAATGAAGCTAAGCGAATTGCAATCTTGTTTTGATGCTGGTGTAAAAGATGTTGAAGAAATACTCATAGGGTATGATGGAATTGTTTTGGCAACAGATATCAATGGTCCTGATTGGCAATTGCAGCCAGTGGATATTTATAAGGCACTTGCTGCTCAGGTTGTTGTGAACGGAAAATTGCAGCCAAATACAGTTTCTAAGTGGAATGCAGTCAATAGTACTCTTCCTGATTGGGCGATAGTAGCTTATATTCCTGGAGAAAAGCATGGAACGCGTGAAGTTTTTGAAGAAAAATTACTTGCTGTGGGTTGTAAAGCTAGTGGAGCAGTTGAAGCAATGAAGTCTTTGGGGATGGATGATAAGGCGATTAATGCTGCTTGTATTGCTGTACGTAGGGATGGAAAGGCTGTTGACATTGATGGTGATTATTCTGAAACGTTTGCACGTCTGACTTCTAATAAAACAGCGATTGGTGTTTTGGGTTTGTCTTTTTATGAAAATAATGCAGATAGGCTAAAAGTTGCAGATATTAATGGTTTTACGCCAACTGTTGAAACAATTTCTAATGGTGAATATCTGGTTGTTCGTCCACTTTTTTTCTATGTTAAAAAAGCGCATTTAGGTATTGTTCCAGGTTTGCGGGAATATGTTGATTTTTTTATTTCTGATCAAATGATTGGTTTTAATAGCCCATTGGCTGAATATGGTTTGGTTGTTGCGTCTGAAAAGGAGCGAAAGGCGCAGCGTTCTGCTTTTTCTAATGGTATCGTGATGACTTTGAAATAGTTTTCTGAATTTGCAGTGTAAAAGTTGCTTGTGCTGCTTTTTTGTAAAAATTGAAAGACAATATGCGCATTTCCTTCATGATTTTTTTGTTATTGACTTTTGGTTTTGTTGGCTTTTGTATTTCGTATATACGGGCTCGCTCTTTTGAATATGCACAATGTAAGATGCATTCTCGTGCGTATTATTATGGCTGGTGGACATTTTTGATAACTGTTATTCCAGCTCTTGTTTTTTTAATTTGTTGGGATAGTGGAAGTGCAATTTATTTAGAGTATAGCGCTTCGCGAGAGATTGAAGCGTATATAGCGCACATGACAGAGACTGTTAATCATGACCTTATTTTGGGAACTATCCGCAGTTTAGCCAAAATTATTCATCGCTTTGAAGGAGATATTGCTACTGCTTCATATAAGGAAGTGCGGGCGCAATTATTTACGAAGGGGTTCATTTTACCTAGTGAAGCACCAGATGATGTGTTAAAGATAGCACAGTTATGGTACGCCTCTGCTGCGAAGCTGGAATTTACTGGTCATAGTTTACTCTTTGTAATTGCACTTTGTGGCTTTATCTGTGGGATTGTGCAAATTACTCCACGTCAACGTGCGCGCAATAAAGTTGAGTGTTTGATTGTTATTGGGTTGGTTTGTGCATCTATAGTTGCAGTTTTAACGACAGTCGGCATTGCACTTTCTATGTTTTTTCAGACGATGTATTTTTTTCAGTCTGTACCTTTTTCAAATTTCTTTTTTGGAACGGTTTGGGATCCACGCTTTTCAGCTAGCGGTTCAGGAGATGAAGTAGGGCAATTTGGGTTAATACCGCTCCTTGCTGGCACACTCTATATTGCGTTTGTAGCAATGCTTTTTGCTGTTCCTATTGGATTATTTTCAGCTCTTTATATGGCTGAATACGCTTCTACCCGATTGCGATCAATTGTAAAGCCATTATTGGAAGTTCTTGCTGGTATTCCAACCATTGTTTACGGTTTTTTTGCTTTGAAGGTTGTTGGGCCATTCTTACGTGATCTTTCTGTTTCTCTCTCTGGTGGGACTGGTTTTGTTATGGCTCAAAGTGTTTTGACAGCTGGGTTTGTGATGGGGATTATGTTGATTCCTTTTGTTTCTTCTTTGTCAGATGATGTGATTACGGCTGTTCCACGTTTTTTGCGTGAAGGGTCTTATGGTTTAGGAGCGACGCAATCTGAAACGATTAAAAAAGTAGTCATACCAGCAGCATTTCCAGGGATTATAGGTGCGATTTTGTTGACAGCATCACGTGCAATTGGGGAGACAATGATTGTGGTTTTGGCAGCAGGCGTTGCAGCAAATTTAACTTTTAATCCATTTGAAGCGATGACTACGATGACAGTTAAGATTGTTAATCAATTAACGGGTGATTTTGAGTTTAATTCTCCACAAACTCTTGTAGCCTTTGCTTTGGGGATGACGCTCTTTATTGTAACTTTTTTGATGAATATTCTTGCTCTTTACATCGTGCGTAAATATCGGGAACAATATGAATGAATGAGGCTTGTCTTTCGCATCGTCGCAATATTGGTCTCAGACGTAGATATAGGGCTGAACTTCGTTTCCGTGCGTATGGTTTAATTGCTATTTTTATTGGTTTGTTTTTTTTGTTTGCTCTTTTGTGGTCTGTTATCAGTCAGGGGTATACAGCTTTTTTTCAAAGCGAAATGATATTATCGGTTTATTTAGATGAAAAAATCATTGATCCAAATAGACAGCGTGAAAAAAATCCACAACTACTTATAACGGCGAATTATCCACTTCTTGTGCGTAACTCTTTGGCAAAAAAATTGAATTTAGATCAAAATGATCAAGCATTGCTGCGGGATGTTAACCGTATGTTTTCGAGCAATGTACGCGTTCAGCTACGTGAAATGGTAACAAAAGATCCAAAATTGATTGGAACAACACAAAAAGTCACAGTCTTAGCGGCTGCGGATATCGATGCTGCATTTAAGGGGCATATTGATTTACGTGTTCCAGAAAAAAACCGAAAAGTGTCAGATCGTCAGGTAGAATGGATGAAACATTTGGCTCATGAAGGTGCACTTTATAAAACATTCAATTTTGGTTTTTTTACTTTTGGTGCTTCAAGTCGCGCTGAGACTGCCGGATTAGCTGTTGCGATAATTGGTTCTTTTTATATGATGGCTATAGTTTTAGTCATTTCACTCCCAATAGGGATAGCAACGGCTCTTTATCTTGAAGAATATGCTCGCAAAAATAAGTTTACAGATTTTATAGAAGTTAATATCAATAACCTTGCAGCTGTTCCTTCGATTGTTTTTGGTCTTTTAGGGCTTGCTGTTTTTGTTAATTTTTTAGGGTTGCCACGTTCAGCCTCTTTTGTTGGTGGGCTTGTTTTAGCTCTTATGACACTTCCAACGATTATCATTGCAACGCGTTCTGCTTTGCGTGCTGTTTCTCCCTCTATTCGTGCAGCAGCTTTAGGGTTGGGAGCTTCGAAAACACAAATGGTATTTCATCATGTTATTCCTTTAGCTGCGCCAGGCATTTTAACTGGTACGATTATTGGTATAGCTCAAGCACTGGGTGAAACTGCGCCTTTGCTTTTAATTGGAATGGTTGCTTTTGTTGCGAATATTCCTGTTACACCAATGGATCCAGCAACAGCTTTACCAGTCCAAATTTTTATGTGGGCGGGTGAAGCAGAACGCTCTTTTGTTGAAAAGACATCAGGTGCTATTATTGTCTTAATGATTTTTCTCGTTGCTATGAACATTTTTGCTGTTATTTTACGTCGCCGATTTGAACGACGCCAGTAACTTCGATAAAATTTATGTTCTAAAGTCAAAGTGAGTTTTGTAATGAAGATTAAAATGCGTGGTCAGGATGTAAAGGTTCTTTATGGAGGCAAAGAAGCTCTCCATGGTGTTACTCTTGATATCCCTGAACATCAGGTTACCGCTTTAATTGGTCCTTCTGGTTGCGGAAAGTCAACTTTTTTGCGCTGTTTTAATCGTATGAATGATACGATTGAAGGTGCTAAAATAACAGGTCTTATTACCTTAGATGGAGAAAATATTTATGATTCGCGGATTGATGTTGTAGAGTTGCGTGCGCGTGTTGGGATGGTTTTTCAAAAGCCCAGTCCTTTTCCAAAATCTATTTTTGAAAATGTCGCTTATGGTCCACGTATTCATGGTTTAGTCAAATCGCGTGCTGAGTTGCATGATGTTGTTGAAAAGAGTTTGAGGCAGGCAGGTTTATTTGAAGAAGTGAAAGATCGTCTTTATGAGGCAGGAACAGGCTTGTCAGGAGGACAGCAACAGCGCTTGTGTATTGCTCGTGCCATTGCGGTTAATCCTGAAGTTATTTTAATGGATGAGCCTTGTTCGGCTCTTGATCCAATTGCAACGGCACGTATTGAAGAGCTTATCGACGAATTACGAAAAAATTATACAATTGTCATTGTAACACACTCAATGCAGCAGGCAGCACGTGTTTCTCAGTATACAGCCATGTTTCATTTGGGGCATTTGGTAGAGGTTGGTGCAACTGAAACGATTTTCACCTCACCAAAAGAGCAACGTACGCAAGATTATATTACGGGGCGTTTTGGGTAAGTGAATAGAGGAATATGATATGTCTATGAACCATACTGTCCGTTCTTATGATGTAGAACTAAAATATTTGGAAGAAAAAATTATGGAAATGGGGGATCATGCTGAAAAAATGATTCAACGTTCTGTAGCATCAATTGTGCATAACGATCCTCAGCTTGCGACAACAGTGATTGCCGATGATTTATTTTTGGATAAAGCAGAGCGCGATATTGATGAAAAAGCTATTACGATTATTTGTAAGCGTCAACCGATGGCTGTTGATTTGCGTGAAATTGTTGGTGCTATTCGCATTTCTTCTGATCTTGAGCGGATTGGGGATATGGCTAAAAATATTGCTAAACGTACGGTTGCTATTTCAGAAGCACGTCAATCTGCAGCTTTTTACTGTGGACTTGAAACGATCACAGCTTTAGCACTCAATCAGTTAAAGGAAGTATTAAATGCCTATACTAGCCGCTTATTGGATCGTGTTGATGCAGTACGCGAGCGTGATGATAAAATTGATGCTTTGTATACTTCTCTTTTTCGTGAGCTTTTGAGTTACATGATGGAAGATATGCGCAATATCACGGTTTGTACGCATTTGCTTTTTTGTATAAAAAACATTGAACGAATTGGTGATCATGTTACCAATATTGCTGAAATGCTACACTATATTATAACAGGTTACCATATGTCTTATGATCGTCCCCGTGATGATCTTACATATAAGGTGGGAGTAGAGGAAAAGAAAACAAATTAAGGTTTTAGTCTTAGACGCAGAAAATGATTTTGTTATTAAAGATGAAGAACACTAAACGCTTTTTTCAACATAAGCGGGAGGTGTAGTATGTGTATTATGGGTAATGGAGAAAAAGCGAAAAGTTTTTTTAAATTGACTATTGTGGATTTTTTGATTCTTGGTGCGAGATGTTTAGGTTTTGAGCTGTATTGTCGTTTACGCTTTGAAGTTAGAAGAGAAGATTCTTTTTTGTTTTTTTGTCATTGTGTTAAAGTTTGTGATGAAAAATATTCATTTAGGTCGCTTCAATATGAGTGCAGATAGTTTTAGTACCCCATTGTCGGTTTAAATGAATGGTATGGCTGCATACTGTTTTGAGGGCGGGGTAGTATTTCAATTATATCTTGGATTTAGCTGAAATTTTTTATCTATATTCTAATTCATTTTTCTCGTATGCATCATTGTTGGATAATATTCATAAATATTATTTTTTGAAAACAGCAATGAGAAGATTTTTATTTTGGTATTCATATACAACGATGAGTAATGGCAAAATTAAATTGTACAGCTTATGAAATGATCTATGCTTTAAATTAAGAATTTTTTATTTTTTTTCACATAAACATTCTTTAAATTACTGCCTGTATTAAAAGTTTACTAAGTAGTAATAATTGGCTGTATATTTTCAAGATGTATTTAGAACTTACTTAGATTTTGAATTTTCAAAGACATAGGAATGTATTGCACACGATGAAAAAAAATTGTTGGACTGTTTTTATTATCTGTTGCATAGCACCGTTGGTTATTGTGGGTTGTGCTTCAAATCGTGTTGGTTTTGGGAAAGTGAATAATAATAAAAAAGCGAAAACAGTGGTGTATCCATTGACAGAACGCCAATGCTTGATGCGAGCAATGTATTTTGAATCAAATCGTACAAGCCGTGAAGGAATGATTGCAGTTGGAACTGTTGTGATGAATCGTGTCAATTCAACCGCCTACCCAAAAACAATTTGTGGTGTTGTTGGTCAGTATAAGCAGTTTGCTCCTGGTGTTTTAACACGTCCTATGACTGAGCCGGCATCTGTTGCTCGTGTTAAAGAGGCTGCTGATGCTGTTTTACGTGGCGAACGGGATAAGAAAGTGAAAGATGCTATGTTTTTTCATACTGCTGGTTTATCCTTTCCTTATAAAAATATGCACTATGTTCGTGTTGCAGGGGGAAATGCTTTTTATGAAAGGCGCGCGCGTGATGGATCGCGTCAAGTTCCTGCTAATAATCGCCCTTATGATGTTGCTTTTGCTTTTGCTCAAGAACGTGCTGGTAATGCGCCGATTTTCATGGATGCGAGCTTAGAAAGTAAGGGAGTAAAAGCAGAAGAAAAGAAAAATATGTCTCTTGCGATAGATATAGCACAGGCAAAAAAAGCACAGAAAGAACCTTTTGTTGTTGCACAACTTGACAAAGTTCCTATTCCTATAAATGCGCCTTATCGCACCAATCGAAGAGTGGAAAGCAAGTCAGTTATAGCATATGCTGTGCCCTCATCAGATCAATTAAATGCAGTTGTTGCCATGTTAGAAGAGCGGTACAGAGGTCGATAATTCTTTCATAATCTAGGAAAGGGATATTGGTAATGCATCTTGATATCCATGATGCGGTTTCATCTGAAATGCTTAACCGTCTCGCAGAAGTTGCGGTGAAAGTAGGACTCAATTTACAAGAGGGGCAGGATCTTGTTCTAACTGCTCCAGTCGTTGCATTACCTTTGGTTCGGCGTATTGCATATCATGCCTATAAAGCTGGCGCTGGTGTAGTTACACCACTTTTAAATGATGATGTATTGTCGCTTACACGCTTTGAAAATGCATGTACTGCCAGTTTTGATTGCGCGCCTTTTTGGCTTTATGAAGGAATGGCAAAAGCTTTTGAAAATGGAGCTGCACGTTTAGCTATCATTGGTGATGACCCTTTGCTGCTTTCCAATCAAGATTTAAATAAAGTTGCACGTTTAAATAAGGCTACCTCGATGGCGTATCAGCCTGCCCTTAAAAAAATATCGAATTTTGCCATAAATTGGTCGATTGTTGCTTATCCAACAGCAGGATGGGCTGCAGCTATATTTCCTTCCTTACCTCTTCATGAAGCGATTAAGAAGTTAGCTGATGCAATTTTTGCTGCTTCACGTGTTACAGAAGAGGATCCAGTTTGTGCGTGGAGTGTACATAATGCAACTTTGAAGCAACAGTCGTCTTGGCTTAATGAGCAGCGTTTTGCTGCTTTGCATTTTACAGGGTCAGGAACTGATTTGATGATTGGTTTAGCAGATGATCATGAATGGCATGGTGGTGCGTCGGCTGCTCAAAATGGTGTTGTTTGCAATCCTAATATTCCAACAGAGGAAGTGTTTACTACTCCTCATGCTTATAAGGTTGAAGGTTTTGTTCGTTCAACAAAACCACTTTCCTATCAAGGAGCACTGATTAATAATATTGAGGTGCGTTTTGAAGCGGGACGTATTGTTGATGCGCGCGCTTCGACAGGTCAGGAAATTTTGCAACAGATTTTACAAACTGATGAAGGTGCAAGCCGGTTAGGTGAAGTTGCTCTTGTTCCACATTCTTCCCCGATTTCTAAGAGCAACCTCCTTTTTTATAATACATTGTTTGATGAAAATGCTGCATGCCATATTGCTTTAGGGCAATGTTATTCCAAATGCTTTTTAGATGGAGCATCATTAACGGCGGAGGAGATTGCAGCGCGTGGTGGTAATAAAAGTATGATTCATATTGATTGGATGATTGGATCAAGTGAAACTAACATAGATGGCATTACGCGAGATGGCATGAGAGTTCCTGTGTTTCGCCAAGGTGAGTGGGCTTAATATTGTGGTATTTTAAACAACATATTGTTTGTCAATGCTTGGTTATTTGGAAGGTGGATGCCTGAGCTTCCTGAAGTAGAAACGGTTCGTTGTGGACTTGATCCGGTATTGACTGGCGCAAGGATTGTATCTGTCACACTTAATCGTCAAAATTTGCGGTTTCCTTTTCCAGAAGCATTTTCTAAACGGCTTGTGGGGAGAGTGATCTTAGAACTTGGTCGGCGTGCGAAATATTTACTGTTTCATCTTTCACAAGATGAAACGATTTTAAGCCATTTAGGCATGTCAGGATCGTGGCGTATAGAGGACAGAGTTTTAGGAAAAGAATCTTTTTTGATGGGTAAATTGGTGGCGCATGATCACTTTATAATGGATGTTCAGGCAAAAAACGGTAAAGCTTATCGTCTTATTTATAATGATTCTCGTCGTTTTGGTTTTATGCTTTTAGTGGGAACAAGAGAGCTTTATGAGCATCCACTTCTAAAGAAGCTAGGGCCTGAACCTATGAGTAATGTGTTTTCTGGTAGTTATTTACAAAAGACTTTTTTAAATAAGAAAATATCCCTTAAAGGAGTTTTACTTGATCAGTCTATTGTTGCAGGTCTTGGAAATATTTATGTTTGCGAGGCACTTTGGCGTAGTTGCTTATCCCCACAGCGCGGTGCATTTACATTGGCACTGAAAACTGTACGTGCACGTAAGTTTGCAGATTCTTTAGCACAGAATATACGCGATGTTATTGCTGAAGCAATTTTGTCTGGTGGGTCTTCTTTACGTGATTATATGCATGTTGATGGCTCACTTGGTTATTTTCAACACGCTTTTTCGGTTTATGGACGTGAAGGAAAAGAGTGTTTGCAATGTAGAACGCCTATTGTACGTATTTTGCAGTCAGGACGTTCGAGTTTTTACTGTCCACAGTGTCAAAAATGAATAAGGTATCTTGCAAAATTTAATAAGAGGCTTAAAGTCATATTTGCAATTGCGCGAGGCTTGAGAGGTTTTTATGCTGAATAAAGTACTGACACATCTTGATGAAAATATAGAAAAGAGCCTCGAGCGCCTTTTTTCGCTTTTGCGTTTTCCATCAATCTCTACAGATCCATCCTATAAAGATGTATGTCGTAAAACAGCCGATTGGTTAGTGGAGGATTTAAAAAGCATTGGCTTTGATGCTTCACGTCGTGATACACTTGGTCATCCAATGGTTGTTGGTCATCATCCTGGACCTTCGGAAAATTGTTTGCATGTGCTTTTTTATGGACACTATGATGTTCAACCTGTTGATCCGCTGAATTTATGGGAAGATGATCCATTTAAGCCTTCTTTAAAAGAACGAGGAGAAGAGAAGGTTATTTGTGCTCGTGGTGCTTCAGATGATAAAGGTCAGCTTATGACTTTTATTGAAGCATGTCGCGCTTTTAAACAGAAGACAGGACAGCTTCCTGTTAAGGTTACAATTTTATTTGAGGGTGAGGAAGAAAGTGGCTCTCCTTCGCTGATTCCTTTTTTAAAAGAAAATATTGATGAGTTGAAGGCTGATTGCGCATTGGTTTGCGATACATCAATGTGGGATGTGAATACACCGTCGGTTGCAGTTGGTTTGCGGGGGATGTTAGGAGAAGAGATCATTGTTACGGCAGCTAATTGTGATTTGCACTCTGGGTCTTTTGGAGGTGCAGCAGCCAATCCTATTCGTATTTTAACCAAAATTTTAGCAGAACTTCACGACGAAGATGGTCGCGTAACACTTTCTGGTTTTTATGATGGTGTGGAAGAAACACCGCCGCATATTTTGCAATCATGGAATAAGCTTGAGTGTAATGCTGAGACATTTTTAGGCCCTGTAGGCCTTTCCATTCCTACAGGTGAAAAGGGACGGAGTATTTTGGAACAAATATGGGCTCGTCCTACGGCAGAAATTAACGGTATTAGTGGTGGCTATGAAGGTGAAGGATTTAAAACAGTTATTGCTTCAAAAGCAAGTGCAAAAGTTTCTTTTCGTTTGGTGCATAAGCAAGATCCAGAAAAAATACGTCAAACTTTTCGCAACTATGTGCGCAGTTTTATTCCTGCTGACTGTACAGTTACATTTAAAGAGCATGGTGCTTCTCCAGCGATTCAGCTTCCCTATGATTCACCTTTTATTGAGGCAGCGAGGGACGCTTTATCGCAAGAGTGGGGCAAGCCGGCTTTATTAACTGCTATGGGGGGATCGATTCCAGTTGTTGGAGACTTTCAGTCAATTCTTGATATGGAAACCGTTTTGGTTGGGTTCGCACTCGATGATGACCGTATTCATTCGCCTAATGAAAAATATAATCTAAAATCGTTTCATAAAGGGCAGCGGTCTTGGGCGCGTATTCTTACAACTTTAGCAAAAAAGGAGTATAGATGACAAAGGTTCGTGTTCATCAAGGTGATTTACCAAACTTAGATAATTATAAAGTTGATGCTGTTGCAGTTGATACAGAAACTTTAGGGTTACAGCCGCATCGTGATCGTTTGTGTGTTGTTCAGCTTTCTTCTGGAGATGGTACTGCTGACGTTGTACAGATCGCTAAGGGGCAAAAGAGTGCTCCCAATTTGGTTAAATTGCTTGAAGATAAGGCGATTACTAAAATATTCCATTTTGGACGTTTTGATCTTGCTATTTTAGCGCATACATTTGGTGTTATGCCAGATGTCGTTTTTTGCACAAAAATTGCCTCAAAACTCACTCGTACCTATACAGATCGTCATGGACTAAAGGAAATTTGTAGTGAATTATTAAATGTGAATATTTCTAAACAGCAACAATCTTCTGATTGGGCAGCAGAAACTTTGTCGTCTGCACAAATTGAATATGCCGCATCAGATGTTTTATATTTGCATCGTTTAAAAGGTATATTTGAAGAACGCTTAAGACGTGAAGAGCGCGAAAATGTTGCAAAAGCATGTTTCCAATTTTTGCCTATGAGGGCAAAGCTCGATCTTTTGGGATGGCCAGAGGTTGATATTTTTGCACATAGTTGAGTTCAAAAAAATCATCTTTTAACCGATAATAGGAAAAGCTATCGAAGCAACAAAACAAAATACTCATATACGATAGATGGATGATAGTGTTTTTTCGTTTATTTCTATTCCGGTATTTTATGGTAAAATTTTCGTGTAATAGGTGCTGTTTAATTTGAGTATTGCATAATGGAAGTATCGGTGAGCATGTGCTTTCTTATGTTTATAACTGTTTTTAAGAGGATGGCAGTAAATAGACATGGGTAAATGCTGTATCAAAGTTTGGCATACAAATTCTGCTGAAATCGCATTGGACAATATGGGATGAAAGGCTTCTGTTAAAGAAAGTGAGCTGGCGTAGATCTGTAGAGTGAGTTTAATATCTGGTTTTCATATTGTATTTATTTGTTACAAAATCAGTGATTTTTGTGTTAGCGCAACTTAACAAGTCTGCTTATTTTGAAATAAGAATGCTGCAAAGCTCTATTTTTATAGGGATTTTTTTTGAAATTTATAAAATATTATTTTTTTCCTATAGAAGCTTGAGGTAATCTTCCTATGTAAAATACATTATGTATTTTAACATGGAGATAGGTTTATGAATATAAAATCTTTTTTTATTGCAGCTTCTGCTTTTGCTTCACTCTTTTTGGTTCAAGGAGCTGCTCTTATCATCCCTCAAAAGTTAGTGCGAACCACTTCTTCTGCTATTCCTTCTAGAGATTTTCTTTTTAGTGAAAAGGTTAGCAGTTCTTGGGGAAGAATTATTCGAGAGAAATTTTCTTATACTGATAATAATAAATGGACAAAAGCTCCTAAGTCAGTATCTGTATCGTTTCCAAGTAGAAGGAGAGCAGGTTCTGGATTGTGGGGAGGAAGGCAAAAACAACGACCAAAGTTTTCTCGTGGTCCGATGAGTTTTTAGCAAGCAAAGAAGTAGTGTTAAGAGGGGGATCTTTCCTTTCGGCCATAAGTAAAGTCGGAAGGGGGGCTTTATAGCTTGAGAATGTGGAGGCATTATAATGGTATGTGCTTTGTCGGGGTGGGAGTTTTAGAGTGATTGATGGCGGTGTTTTCATATAAGAGGGGGAGAATTAAATTTAGGTAAGAGGTGAACATGAGGGGAAAATGTGGATTTCATGGAGTTTTGAGTATGATCTATCAGTTTAATTTGTTGTAGATTGTAAAGTGGTACAAGATTCTATTTTAAAGGGGTTTATTGCTTTTTTTGGATTTGTATTTCGCGCAAAATAAAGGGATGGGTTGTTTTTTGTGCGTTAGCACGAATTTTTTTTGAGGAGAGTGGAAGTCAGATGGGTGATTTTTTAAGTGAGCCTATGCTGAAGGTTGTGAAGAAAATTTCCTCATTTTTTAAGAGATTTTATCTAAGTTTTGTAGATACAATATTAATGCTAGCGCTGTCTTATTGAGCATAAAAAGACAAGGAGATAATTTAATAATAATAAAGAATTGAGCAAATTTTTTTAAAGAAAATTTGTTAGAAGGAAGAAATTATATTTAATAAAATAGTCAGTCCAATGCGCATTCTCATTTTAAAAAATGAAGGGCAGTGTTTGAGTATTACGGTTTTGCTAGTCATGTTTTTATATTGCTAGGGATGTCGCTTATGTACAAATAAAAGCTTTCCTTTTTGGTGTGATGAGGCATAGACAGTTTAATTTAGCGTATTTGATAATTAAAGCCAAAGTTCTGTTCGTTTATATTTTTGGTTTTTGTGTTGCATTTTGCAATGATTAGCAGCGTTGTTTGATATGGAAAGTATTCTTAGTTTAAATTTTGATGAAAATTCATAAAGAACAAAGTTGAATTTGACAAAAAGATTGATGATTTTTACGTGAGTTGTAGCTTACAAATATTTTATTGTTACAGATAAATTACTAAGAGTTTGTGGCGTAATAGGTTTGATAGGACGTGTGTTTTCTTATGAGTGTATCATTTTTACTACAGATATCTGCAGTTGTGGCTCTATATGAGATTGCGTGTTCAAATATCAGCTATGGAGAGAAATTATGAATATGAAATGGTTAATAACAGCTTCTGCTTTTGCTTTAGTTTCGGCTTCTGCGGCGCAGGCAGCGGATGTTATTGTCCCTCGTGATCCTGCACCAATTGCGCCAGTTATTGTTGCCCCCGCTTTTTCTTGGACAGGTTTTTACCTTGGTGGGCAGATTGGTAGTTTTTCTAGCAAAACGAAAATGGATATTTTCAGTCAAGGAAAATGGATTTCTGCTAATAAGGATCTTTTGCCCAAGCTCTCAGGTTTTATGGGTGGCTTTTATGCGGGCTCCAATGTTGATCTCGGCAATGGTCTTGTTTTGGGTGTTGATACAGATATTGTTTGGTCTGATAAAAGTGATACTAAGATGGGAAGAGCATACAATATTAATGAAGCTGATATACCATATATTAAGAGGATACTGACAGATGCAGGAATCCAGATAAGCGATGATGATATCCAAAAGGATGATAAGCGTGCTAGTAGCTTCACTTTTAAAGAAAAGTGGGCTGGTGCTACACGTATGCGTGTTGGGTTTGCTGCTAATCGCATTATGCCATATATTGCTGGTGGTATTGCCTATACACAGCTTCAAGATATTGCATCGATATCAGTAACAAAAAGTGATACAGGTAAAGTAATCGCTTCTGGTAACTTGTCGGATGAAAAAAAGTCATTGGTTGGTTATACCCTTGGTGCAGGTGTTGATTTCTCAATGACCAATCATGTTATTGTACGTGCGGAATATCGTTACTCAGATTTCGGTAAAAAGAAATTTGCAAAAGACAAAAACGACGTTTCTTACAAAACCAATGATTTCCGCGTTGGTGTAGCTTACAAATTTTAATTGTTGCACAATTAAGTTATTAAGGGGCTCTGTCTTTGGCAGAGCCTTTGCTTTTTCTTAATTTATAATGTTTTTTCTTGCCAAAGCTCTCAAGCGAAAAGGATAAAAGCAATCAAAATTATGGCAAAATTAAGCCAATAAAAAATTTTGTTCTTAAAGAAGCATTTATTTTAATATATGTGTTATTTTTATCACAGATTTTTTTGTGTAATTATGTATCATTGTGTCATAATTAATTTAGGAGCAAAATTTATGAATATAAAATGTTTAGTAGCGACTTCTGTTATTGCTTTAGTTTCAGCTTCTGCTGTGCAGGCTGCAGATGTTATGATGCCTAGAGAAGCACAATCAGTTGTCACCTTTACTCCCACTTTTTCTTGGACAGGTTTTTATCTTGGTGGTCAGCTTGGTAATTTCTCAAGCAAGAATGATGTACATAGAAGAAATGTAACAGACGCTCTTAAGAAAGAGTTTACACCTAAACCTTCAGGTTTCATGGGCGGTATTTATGCAGGTAGCAATGTAGATCTTGGAAATGGTTTTATTTTTGGGGTTGAAACGGATGCAGTTTGGGCTGATCGTGAAGACACAAAAAATGTCGACTCATGGAGTTTGGTTGATGCTGCAGATGCAGCTAATCTTAAGCAAGATTTTGAAAATGCTAATGTTAAGATCGATGGTGATCAAACGGCATTATTTGTGGCGGAAAGTAAAGTAGCAGATGATTTGACTTTGAGAGAAAAATGGTCTGGTGCTACGCGGGTACGTCTTGGTTTTGCAGTTGCTGATCGTTTTATGCCTTATGTTGCTGGTGGTGTTGCCTATACACAGTTGCGGGGTATCAATCACGTTACGGTAACCGATAAGGATGAAAAACCTATAAAACTCTCTGGTGATCTGTTTGATAAAACAAAAATGACGGTTGGTTATACCCTTGGTGCTGGTTTTGATTTTGCAATGGTTGATAATGTTATTTTGCGTGCAGAATACCGTTACTCAGATTTCGGCAAAACGAAATTTGCAAAGGATAAATATGAAGTTGGTTACAAAACCAATGATTTCCGTGTTGGTGTAGCTTACAAATTTTAATTTGTCGCACAATTAAGTTATTAAGAAGGCTCTGTCTTTGACAGAGCCTTTGCTGTTTTTTTGTGGTTAACAACATTTTTCGCATATCATCACTCAGTATCATTTCAGGTGTTAATGAAAAGGGATATGTAAAGGACAAATTTGAGTTTGAGTAATGTAGAAGAATCGGAAATTTTAAAATTATGGTAAAATTAAGGATATAAAAATTTCTTTGCGCAATAAAACGCTTATTTCTAAGCTCGTATCATTTTTATCACAGTTTTTTTGTGTGAGTTGTGTATCATTGCACTATATTAATGAGGAGCAAATTTTATGAATATGAAATCTTTAGTAACAACTGCTGTTATTGCTTTAATTTCAGTTTCTGTGGTGCAGGCTGCAGATGTTACGACATATAGAGACATTACCAGATATAGAGAAGCGTCATCCTCTGTCACCTTTACTCCTAGATTCTCTTGGGGGGGCTTTTACCTTGGTGGCCAAGTTGGTAATTTTTTAGGTAAAATTAATATGAGTGAGGGGCTCAGGGATGTTAAGAAAAATGCGACACCTAAGCTTTCAGGTTTTATGGGGGGACTTTATGCAGGTTCCAATATAGATCTTAGAAACGGTTTTGTTTTTGGAATTGAAACGGATGCAGTTTGGGCTAATCAAGAAGATACAAAACAAATTGCTACAGATGTTTCACTGAGTGCAGATGCAGCGGCTAGTCTTAAGCAAGATTTTGTAAATGCTAAAATTACTGATAATGTAAATGATGTAATTAAAGAAAATAGCACGAGAACGGATGATTTTACTTTGAGAGAAAAGTGGTCTGGTGCTACGCGGATACGTTTTGGTTTTGTAACTGCTGATCGTTTTATGCCTTACGTTGCAGGTGGTGTTGCCTATACGCAGTTACGTGGTATCGATATGGTCTCGGTAAAGGAAACTGGAACTTCAGGCACTCCAAAAGCAGTTTCTGGTAAGGTATTTAATGAAACAAAGATGATGGTTGGTTATACTCTTGGTGCTGGTGTTGATTTCGCAATGATTGATAACATTATTATGCGTGCAGAATATCGCTATTCTGATTTTGGTACAAAGAAATTTTTAAATGAGCAATATGATACTTCTTACAAGACCAATGATTTCCGTGTTGGTGTAGCTTACAAATTTTAATTTGTTGCACAATTAAGTTATTAAGGGGCTCTGTCTTTGGCAGAGCCTTTAATTTATTCAATAAAAGCACGTAAAAGAGATTAAATTTTCTCTAAATTATGGTTAAATTAAGTTAATCAAGATTTCATTTTAATGAAATTTTTATTTTATGTTACTGTGTTATTTTTATCACAGATTTTTTTTGTGTAATTGTATATCATGGTGCTATAATTAATTTAGGAGCAAAATTTATGAATATAAAATGTTTAGTAGCGACTTCTGCTATTGCTTTGGTTTCAGCTTCTGCTGTGCAAGCTGCAGATATTATAATGCCTAGAGAAGTGCCATCAGCTGTCACTTTTACTCCTACATTTTCTTGGACAGGTTTTTATCTTGGTGGTCAGCTTGGTAACTTTTCCAGTAAGGTAAATATTGGTGAAGGGGAAGATAAGCTCAATAAAGATATAACACCTAAGCCTTCAGGTTTCATGGGTGGTATTTATGCAGGTTCCAATGTCCATCTTGAAAAGCGTCTTATTTTAGGGGTTGAGACGGATGCAGTTTGGGCTGATCATGAAGACATAAAACAAATTGGTTCAGCAACCCTTAATAATGAGGATTGGGCTAATAATCTTGGTACGCAGTTTGCAGGTGCGGGTGCTAATGTGCCTGCTGAAGACAAATTTGCGATAGGTGACAAAGTAGTAGATGATTTTACTTTAAGGGAAAAGTGGTCTGGTGCTACGCGGGTACGTCTTGGTTTTGCAATTTCTGAACGTTTTATGCCTTTTGTTGCTGGTGGTATTGCTTATGCACAGATGCAGTTTATAAATACGGTTTCTGTAACAAAAGTAAAGAGTAATGATACAGGTGGAAGCCAAAATGCGGGTAAAAATCAAGATGATAGCAAAAATGCTGAAAGCCAAAATGTTATAACTCAAGCAAGCGCTGGCACTACATTAGGTGCGACATACTCTGCTAACCTATTAGATGCAACTAATATAATGGTTGGTTATACTCTTGGTGCTGGTTTTGATTTCGCGATGACTGATAATGTTATTTTGCGCGCAGAATACCGTTACTCGGATTTTGGTAAGAAGAAATTTTTAGATGATTTTGAATCTAAAATTGCTTACAAAACTAACGATTTTCGTGTTGGTGTAGCTTACAAATTCTAATTTTTTAAAAAAGTTTAATTATTAAAAGGTTCCGTCTTTGACGGAGCCTTTATTTTTTTGTGATTGTGTCATTTTTACTACAGATATTTCAAAGAGGATGGCTTATAAAAAACCTCCTTTTGGATATTTGGAGATGGATTATGAATACAAAACGTTTAGTAACGGCATCCGTTTTTGCTTTGATTTCAGCTTCTGCAGCACAGGCAGCTGATGTAGTGATTCCTCATCAACCAGCACCTGCTGTTCCGTCAACTATTGTGGCACCTACTTTTACATGGACGGGTTTTTATTTTGGTGGCCAAGTTGGTGGTTTTTCAAGTAAAACTGATATGAGTATTACTGGTGAGAACGAAGATGCACTGCTGAATAAAGAGTTGGCGCCTAAACCTTCAGGTTTCGTCGGTGGTTTTTATGCGGGATCTAATATTGATCTTGGAGATAATTTCATTTTTGGTATTGATACGGATTTAATGTTGTCTGGACGAAAGCACACAAAAACGATTACGTTAGACACATTTAATGATGATGAGGTAGAAAGTGCAGTAAGAAGGGCTCGTAGATCAGCAACAACAGTAACACAAACGCCAACACCAACATTAGCACCAACGACACCACTACCAACAACAACAGAAACGGCGACATTAACGCCACCAGCAGGATCAGAAAAAGCAACGGAAGTAAAAGCAGTAGCAAAACCGGAAGAAAAGACAGAAGAAAAAGCATCATTAGCACCAGCAGTGTTGTCAGTGCCAGTAGCAGAAGTAGAGCACAAAGATGCTAAGACGCCAGAAAAATCAGTAGAAGTTTCAGTAAAATCAACAGTAGAATCAAAAAAACCAGCAGATGCGCCAACAAAATCAGAAAGAGGGTCATTAGTATTAGCAAGATCAGCTACAGTAGAAGCTTCACAGAATGGAAAGCCAGCAGAAGCATCGCATGGTGGTTCTGGGAATTCCCATGGATATCATAGGGCTGGTCATGGAAATGGGGAACATAGTGCACACGGTGGACATGGTTCTCATGGTGGAGGTGGACACAGTAGCGCGCATGGTTCTGCTAGTTCGCACGCTGCCCCTCGTGTAGGTGGAAAAGTAGCTAATCCATATGCATCTCATGCTGCTGGAGCAGGACATAATGCACAAAAAGCTGCAGATGGAAAGAATAAATACAATGTAGAGCAAGTTAAAAATATGGTTTCTTCCTTTGATATTGACCAAGGAGAGAACATAGGGACTTTTAGTCATACTTTAAAACAACATTGGTTTGGAGCTACACGGTTACGTATCGGCTTTGCTGCTGATCGCATCATGCCTTATGTTGCTGGTGGTGTTGCTTATACGCAGCTTCAAGATATCGTATCGGTTTCGTTTAAAGATCCAGATGGAAAAGTGATTTTCTCTAAAAACCTGACGGATGAAACGAAGACGATGGTTGGTTATACTTTTGGTGGAGGTGTTGATTTTGCAATGACTGACAACATCTTGGTACGTGCAGAATATCGTTACTCGGATTTTGGTAAAAAGAAATTTGCAAAAGAAAAATTTGAAATTAACTTCAAAACCAATGATTTTCGTGTTGGTGTCGCTTATAAATTTTAATTTGTTATAAGCTTTAAGTTACTAAGAGGCTCTGCAGTGGTGGGGCCTTTATTTTTTAAGAAGATCATTTTGATGTTTCCTTTTTTTATTGTTTCATGATAAGTCCCATAAAGCATAAATAATATATCTCCTTGAATGTTGCCTGATATAAGTGATAGGTGCGGTTTTTTAGAGATTAAAAAGCTAAAGTTGTGAGGTTCAGGGGTGTTATGCAAAAGTAAGATCGTAAAAGTGGACAGGAATATTTCACAATGACTGTGAAAAATGAAACAATAGATTATTCGAAAACTCTTTATCTACCACAAACAAATTTTCCTATGCGCGCAGGTTTGCCACAAAAAGAGCTTGAACTGATGGCGCGGTGGGAAGATATGGGGCTTTATACTCAATTGCGTCAGCAAGCAAAAGATCGTCCACTTTATATTCTTCATGATGGTCCACCTTATGCGAATGGTCATATCCATGTCGGGCATGCTTTAAACAAAGTTTTAAAAGATGTGATTGTCCGTTCATTTCAAATGCGTGGTTTTAATGCAAATTATGTGCCTGGTTGGGATTGTCATGGACTTCCGATTGAATGGAAAATTGAAGAAAAATATCGTGCACAAGGGAAAAATAAAGATGATATTCCTCTTAATGAATTTCGTCAAGAATGCCGTGAATTTGCACAATATTGGATAAATGTACAAAGCGAGGAGTTTAAGCGTCTTGGCGTTGTCGGGGATTTTAATACCCCTTACACCACAATGGCTTTTCATGCAGAAACACGCATTGCTAGTGAATTGATGAAGTTTGCTATGTCAGATCAGATTTATCGTGGCTCAAAGCCTGTAATGTGGTCTGTTGTTGAGCGTACAGCTTTGGCTGAAGCAGAAATTGAATATCATGATCATGAATCAGAGGTTGTCTGGGTTAAGTTTCCTATTTTGGAAACAGATGCTAGTGATTTACATGATGCTTATGTCGTGATTTGGACAACAACTCCATGGACAATTCCTAGTAATCGCGCAGTGAGTTATTCTTCACAAATTTCTTACAGTGTTTATGAAGTTGAAAGCACAGAAAATGATTTTGGTCCTCAAGCTGGAGAAAAGCTCCTGTTTGCTGATGCTTTGGCTATGAGTTGTGCAGAAAAAGCAAAACTTGTTTTGAAGCATTTGCGTGTTATTTCTACTGATGAGCTTAAAACTCTGATTCTTTCTCATCCACTCAAAGGTCTGGCTGGAGGTTATAATTATAAGATTGCAATGCTTGATGGTTCCCACGTCACAGAGAGTGCTGGCACAGGTTTTGTTCACACAGCTCCCAGCCATGGGCGTGAAGATTTTGAAATTTGGAATGCTTGTAAGCCTATATTGGAGCAAGCTGGGATTGATTCTTCTATACCATTTCCTGTTGATGATGCTGGTTTTTACACGAAGGATGCTCCTGGTTTTGGACCAGATCGTCAAGGGGGAGCCGTGCGCGTTATTGATGATAATGGAAAAATGGGTGATGCTAATAAAGAGGTTATTAATGCTCTTATTCAAGTAAATCGATTATTTGCACGCGGTCGTTTAAAACATTCCTATCCCCATAGTTGGCGTTCAAAAAAACCAGTCATTTTCCGTAATACGCCACAGTGGTTTGTTGCGATGGATAAAGATCTTGGAGATGGGTCAACATTGCGTAGCCGGGCGTTAGAAGCTGTCTCGATGACGCGTTTTGTTCCTTCTTCTGGTCAGAATCGTCTGGCTTCCATGATAGCAGATCGTCCTGATTGGGTTCTTTCTCGCCAACGCGCTTGGGGTGTGCCGATTTGTATTTTTGCGAATGAGGATGGCGTTATTCTTAAAGATGAGCGTGTAAATGAGCGTATTTTGCAGGCTTTTAAAGCAGAAGGAGCAGATGCATGGTTTGCTGAAGGAGCGCGTGAACGTTTTCTAGGTGAGCGTGCACATGAACCGTGGGTTCAGGTTCGTGATATTCTTGATGTTTGGTTTGATTCTGGAACAAGTCATAGTTTTGTATTAGAAGATCGGGATGATTTACAGTGGCCTGCCGATGTTTATTTTGAAGGATCCGATCAACATCGTGGGTGGTTTCAGTCTTCTCTTTTGGAAAGCTGCGGTACGCGCACACGTTCACCTTATAAAGCGGTGATTACGCATGGCTTCACTTTAGATGAAAATGGCAAAAAAATGTCTAAATCTCTAGGAAATACAGTTGTTCCTCAAGAGGTTATTAAAACATCTGGTGCCGATATTTTTCGTCTTTGGGTTATGACAACTGATTATTGGGAAGACCAGCGTTTAGGCAAAAAAATTCTTCAAACGAATGTAGATTCGTATCGTAAATTGCGTAATGCAATTCGCTGGATGCTTGGAACTTTAGCGCATGATGAAGGAGAAGAAATATCTTATTGTGCATTACCAGATCTTGAAAAATTTATATTGCATCGGCTTTTTGAGCTTGATCAGCTGATTAATAGAGCTTATGACGAGTTTGATTTTAAGAAAATTATGCGTGCGTTATTAGATTTTTCAATTATTGAGTTGTCGGCATTTTATTTTGATATCCGCAAAGATTCTCTTTATTGCGACGCACCTTCATCAAAAAAACGCAAAGCTTCTTTGCAAGTTGTTCGTGAAATTTTTGAGCGGATGGTAACGTGGCTTGCTCCAATGTTGCCTTTTACAATGGAAGAAGCGTGGTTAGAACGCTACCCAGAAAGTCAATCAGTGCACTTAGAGCAGTTTCGCCCTGCGCGAGATGAGTGGCAGAACGAATCTTTGGCTGAACGCTGGAAAAAAGTTCGACAGGTTCGTAAAGTTGTGACAGGTGCTTTAGAGCTTGAGCGTGCTAGCAAGCATATTGGGTCATCTTTGGAGGCAGCGCCTGTTGTTTTTATTTCTAATCCAGTTTTACTGAAGGCGTTAGAAAATTTGGATATGGCAGAAATTTGTATTACCAGTGCTTTAACAGTTACTCAAGATGCTCCTCCTTCGGATGCTTTTATTCTAAATGATGTTGAAGGCGTTGGTGTGTATCCAGGGAAGGCTGTAGGTACAAAATGTGCTCGATCATGGCGCTATACACAAGATGTTGGGAGCGATCCAGCTTATCCTGATGTATCTGCTCGCGATGCAGCTGCTTTGCGAGAATTACAGATGCTCGGCAGAGTTTAAAGAATTTTAATTAAGAGAGGTACAGAGGTAAAAGGTTATAAATAGTATTATTATTTGAATTCTATCATTGATGGGTATGACCTTTTATGGTATGGGTAAATCCCACTGTTTTATCTGTGGGGGGGGGCGGTTGTGTGCAGGCTGATTTTTAATAAGTTGCGGGAATATTAATCAGTCATATACTTAAGCAAATGGTTCAGCAGTGGAAAAACGTAAAGTAAGAATATTTTTAACGAGCATTTTGAGTGTATGTTTTATCTTAACAGGATGTAGTTTATCTGTGCCTACCTATGGCACGGGGAGTGCAGTTTCGGTGCAGTTTTTAGAAGATATTGCTAACTCTTCTCCGCTAAAATCAAAAAATAACAATAACCCGCTTGTTTTGAAACCTCATCCGCAACTTGTGTTGCCAAATGTTGACTCTCATACGGCTTTACCTTTGCCTCAGTAAGATAGAGCACAAAGTAATTTTTCGATAGAACAGCAACATTGCAGTGGTACTCTGGTGGCTGAGATTTTATTTTTTACAAAATAGAATCATAAGTTAAAAGGTACTTTGATATTTTCGGTTCGAGAGGTTTTTACAGCTTAATGCAAAGTAACTATAGGAATGCTTACGTCGTGAGAATAGAGTGAGGGAGGATGTGGTGTGAAGCGTCTCGATTCCTATATAAGTTATCACCAATCAGTAAAAAGTGCATATGTTGGTTAATAGGTAAAGACGCAACACTAAAATAATGTAAGAAAATAAATATCTCAAAAATGGATTCCATTCAAAATATTCAATAGCCTTTTAAAAAAGGAATTATGTTCTTAAAAAAGTGCGTGTTGTGAATAAGAGGGTAGGAATTATTTTACCGCTTTTGTGCAAAAAAGCCTTTAAGCAACTGAGCGGCTTCTTTTTCTTTGAAACCAGAATAGATCTCGGGTTTGTGATGACAGGTGGGCTGTTGGTAAAGGTATGGACCATGTTCGATAGCGCCACCTTTAGGATCGTTTGCTGCATAATAGAGGCGTCGTATACGTGCGAATGAAATCGCTGCAGCACACATTGCACAAGGTTCAAGTGTTACATAAAGGTCACAGTCAGGAAGTCTTTCGCTCTGTAATGTTTCACACGCCATACGGATAACGCGTATTTCTGCGTGTCCTGTAGGGTCATATGCGGATTTTATGTAATTGCCAGCGCGCGCAATAATTGTTTTTCCACGTGTAATGACGGCGCCTACGGGAACTTCATTTTTTTTTTCTGCCCATTGTGCTTCTAAAAGGGCTATTTCCATGGGAGTTAAAGTCATAATATTCTTTCTATAAAATATAGAAAGCCAAAAGGCTTTTTTCTATAGAGGGATGCTGTAGAATGGGTAAAGCTATTATCATTTTATAATGAAAGAGACACCCTTGCTTTTAAAAATATTTAAAACCAATTTGTAAGTAAACAGATACATTATTACTGCTAAAGGATAGAAAATAATAAATGATTGTGCTACTCCCCCTATCTCAAGGTAAGTAGTATGGTGCATGTGAACAATTAGCTGAATATATGGAAGAGGTTGGTGTGAAAAGCAAATGAATGAAAACCGTGAAAATGAGCGGATTGCTAAAAGGTTAGCACGTGCAGGTGTTGCATCACGTCGTGACGCAGAAATGATGATTATTGCTGGTCGCGTTGTTGTTAATGGTATAGTTGTGACAACGCCTGCTTTTAATGTTACCCGCTCTGATATTATTAAAGTTGATGGAAAACTTTTGTCTCCTATAGAACGAACGCGGTTATGGCTTTATCATAAGCCAGCAGGATTTGTTACCACTAACCGTGATCCTGAAGGTAGACCAACAGTATTTAGCAATTTGCCGAAAGGAATGCCTCGTGTCCTTTCTGTAGGCAGGCTTGACATTAATACAGAAGGGCTTTTACTGTTAACCAATGACGGTGGTTTAGCGCGTGTATTAGAGCTTCCTATGACGGGATGGGTGCGCAAATATCGGGTTCGTGCTCATGGAAAAGTAAAACAAAGTGCACTTGATAGCCTGAAAAATGGTATTGCGGTTAATGGTATTTTTTATGGTTCGATTGAAGCATCAATTGAACGTGAACAAGGGTCTAATATATGGCTTTCTGTGGCTTTGCGTGAAGGAAAAAATCGTGAAATAAAAAATGTTTTAGGTGCGTTAGGACTATCAGTTAATCGTTTAATTCGTATATCTTATGGTCCATTTCAGTTATCTGACTTAGAAGAAGGAGCAGTTCGTGAGTTAAAAGGTCGGATGTTGCGTGATCAATTGGGTGAGCGTTTAATTATGCAAGCGAATGCAGATTTTGATTCTCCTATTCTTAAGCCATTTTCAAACTCTGCAACTATTATGGAAAAGCGAGGTAGTAAAGATCTTTCTGTTGAAAAGGATGATTGGGTTTTTTCAAGTGGTAGAGATGTGCAACGCAGACACAGAGGCAGTTTTGCTGAGCACGGTCGGGCACGGCTAAGCACAAAGCCTGATGGTAAATTTGTGAGTAAAGAGAAGAGTGAAGATAAAAAAGCAGAACGTTTTTTGCCTCGTTCTCGCCGTTCTAATGTTTGGATGGCTCTTGGTGCGCGTCCGCAGAATGTGCGTAAAAAGTCTTTCCTTAGTGAGGATAGCTCTCATGACCATAAGAACGATTTTTCCAGTAAGAGAGTCTTTCATAGAGGCAAAGAAAAACCACAAGAAATCCAGTTACGGAAAGATAAGGGCGTTAATCTTGATCAAAAGCGTGGAAAAACATCTTATGGTGAGGTGCGTGTTTCTGGCAAAAAGGATCGTTTTTTAAAGAAAGAAGGAAAGGTTATTAAAAGTGGTCATGATGGGCGTTCTGTTGAGAGTAAACGAAGAACGAAATCATTTAATAGTACCATAAGAAAATCTAAACCGTATAGCGGTGGTACAAAAACATCAAAGGCATTTGGAGGATCTCGTGCGGGTCATCGGCGGTAAATTTGCGGGACGTGTTTTGTTTGCACCTGTTGGCCAGTCAATTCGCCCAACGAGTGATCGTACGCGTGAAAGTCTTTTTAATGTTCTTTCTAGCCGAGAAGAACAATTTTGGATCAACAAACGTATTCTTGATCTTTTTGCTGGTACTGGTGCTTTAGGTATTGAGGCACTTTCGCGTGGTGCAAAGGCTGCTGTTTTTGTTGAAAATTCCGTTGAGGGGCGTGGGCTGATTCAAAAAAATATTGAATCTTTTGAATTGCAATCAGTTGGGCGGATCTTGCGTCGTGATGCAACTAAACTTGGTAGTATTGGGACAATGCTTCCATTTGATGTTATCTGTGCGGATCCTCCCTATGGTTATTGTCTGGGAGAGCGTGCTTTTGTAGAAGCTCTAAACGGGGGGTGGGCAAAAGCTGATACACTCTTTATGCTTGAAGAAAAGAAAGATGCGATTATTCAGTTACCTGATATATTTTGTTTAGATGATGAGCGTTTTTATGGTGATACAGCAATACGTCTCTATAAACTGCGATCATGGATTCGATCTTAAGAGAGAATTGATTTTTATCCAATAGGATGAAAAAATGGATTCTATACGTCTTTTTATTGTACTTCTCGTATAGATAGAGTGCTTCGTGAGTGCAAAACTTTTCTTTAATCCAATGAAAGATTCTGATAAGCCCTGATTAATTATACAAAAATATGTGGAGATAAAATCAACGCTGTTATTTGGAATCAAGTTATATCAATTGTAAAAAAAATCTTGAATAAAGAATTGATATACTTTTCTGTCAGTTTACGCGAGGATTAATGAAATATAAAAGGAGCACTACAGTGAAGTGTTTTTTACACTTACGTAGAGATGAAAGAATGCTATAGGAAAGATAATGATGAGGATAGATTTAGCTCTTAGTTACTGAAAGATATGTAATTTAAGTGATCTTTTGATTGCTCAAGTGTTTGAGAATTTTGGATTAAAATCAAACGTCATTGTACCATAACCTTCTATTGGATTAATTATAAGTGGAGGATTGGTTTTTGGAATGACAAAAGCAGATTTTAGGTAAAGGTTGAAACCAAGGAAATTTATAACATACTGCGCTTTTTCAGAAAGAATCTAAAAGGAGTTTCTCGACTCGTTGCAGAAAAAAGAATGTATTAATGGCGCATAATTTTTATTGATAAGCATACAAGAATTACATTTTTGTATAAATTTGTCAGGTTGTTTATCAACGTAATGATCAATATGTGATGGAGTCCATGATGACTGAGAAGGATCAGATTGATAAAGCCGCTTCGTTGGTTGAATCGGCAAAGCGTTTTGGAGCAAATGCTGCTGATGCTGTTATTGTGCGCACACATTCTCTGCGTGTATCGGTTCGTTTCGGGAAAGTTGAAGCGACAGAATCTTCAGAGAGCGATGATTTTACACTAAGGGTTTTTGTTGGGAAGAAAGTTGCAAGTGTTTCTGCTAATTTAGCGAATTACCCACAAGAATTAGCAGAACGTGCTGTTGCAATGGCTAAAGTTTCTCCTGACAGTTTATTTGAAGGTCTGGCAGATAAAGAGTGTTTAGCTACTTGCCCTAAAGATCTTGATCTTTTTGATAATTTTGTTCCGCACAGTCATTCTTTAACAGAGGATGCTTTGAAAATGGAAGCAGCAGCTCTTGATGTTAAAGGGGTAAGCAATTCTGGTGGAGCTGCGACAGCTTATGGTCGTAGTGGATTTGTTCTTGTGACCAGCGATGGTTTTTGTGGAGCCTATCGTTCTAGTTACTTTTCACGTTCTTGTAGTGCGCTTGCTGGTGAAGGTACTGCGATGGAGCGGGATTATGACTACACAACAGCTTTACATTTTTCTGATTTAGAAGCAGCAGAAGCTGTGGGAAAAAATGCTGGGTTAGGTGCGGTTCGGCGCTTAGGTGCAGTTCGTGCAGCTACTGGGATTATTGATGTTATTTTTGACCCGCGTATGGCTCGTGGAATTGCTGGACATATCGCATGTATGGTCAATGGAGCATTGGTTGCTCGCAAAACGAGTCTTTTACAAAATTTTTTGGGCAAAGCAGTGATGAAGCCTGATGTTAATGTGACAGATCAACCGTTACTCTTGCGTGGAAATTCTTCTCGTCCTTTTGATGGAGAAGGGGTTGAGGGGCAAGCATTGAATATTATTGAAAATGGGATTTTAAAAAATTGGCTTCTTTCATCATCTTCAGCGCGTGAATTGGGTTTGAAAACCAATGGTCACGGTGTGCGTTCGGCATCATTAGTTCAGCCTGCAAGTACCAATTTTGCTATTGAACCAAGTTCAGTATCACCTCACGATATGATAAAAAGTTTGCAGAATGGTTTTTATGTTACAGAATTATTTGGACATGGCATTGATTTTGTTACGGGTCAGTATAGTCGTGGCGCTTCTGGTTTTTGGATTGAAAACGGTGAAATTGCTTATCCAGTGAGCGAAGTAACACTGGGTTCTGATTTGCTACATATGTTAGCGCATTTAACGCCTGCGAATGATATTGATCGGCGTTATGGTGTAGCTGCTCCGACATTATTAATTGAAGGGATGACACTTGCAGGAAAATAACATGCATCATTCTTCTGATCTAAACCTTTTGCTTGATGTTTGTCGAGAGGCAGGGGATTTAGCAATGAAGTATTTTGGATGTGCGTTAGACGTTTGGATTAAAGATGAAAATTCACCAGTTAGTGAAGCAGATTTTGCAGTTGATCATTTTTTAAAAAAAAGACTTCTTGAAGCACGTCCGAATTATGGCTGGATTTCAGAAGAAACAAAAGATAAGCGAAGGCAACGGGTTTATGAACGTTATTTTGTGGTTGATCCTATTGATGGGACTCGTGGCTTTCTTTCTGGTAGTCCTTATTGGTGCATTTCGATTGCCATCATTGAGAATGGTCGTCCTATTGTGGGTGTTTTGCAGTGTCCAGCTCAAGGGAATGTTTATGCAGCTGTTACTGGCGGAGGGGCGACATTAAATGGCATAAAAATTCCTCTTTTGGCATCTCAGATTAATCGCAAATATATAGTTTCGCTTGATAAATCGATAGCTCAAAAATTGCCAGATGATTTTCGTAATCAGGTCAGTTTTTCTCCTCACATTCCTTCTCTTGCTTATCGTATTGTTCTTGTTGCTCAGGATGAGATCGACATCGTGTTGGTTCGTCCGAATTGTCATGAGTGGGATATTGCGGCTGCTGATCTTATTTTGCAGGAATGCGGGGGACGTTTTCTATCACTTGATGCCCCTTTTATATCTTATGGGATTGAACCTTATCAATATGGATTTTTGATTGCTGGTAAAAGTAATTGCTGTCAAAATATGATAGATGTTGTTCATCAAGCGAAGTTAGTTTAATCACATAAAAATATGCTCAAATTTCTTAATGCTATGGAGGCACACATGACGGAATCCAGAGAAAAAAAACAATATTTGCATCTTGTATTTGGGGGAGAGTTGAAAGATCTGAATAGTAATCAGTTTAAGAATCTGGATGATTTAGATGTAGTTGGTATTTTTCCAGATTATCAGTCAGCTCAAGAAGCATGGCAGGCGAAAGCGCAGAGCAGTGTAGATAATGCATTGCAGCGTTATTACATTGTAGACTTGCATCAATTTCTTGATTCTGAAACAGGTAATGCATAATAGAGCTTGATATTGGATTATTATTTTCTTCGTTATGCGTGTGGAGTAATATTGAATTTTTTAGATTTGATATTAGAGTGTGTGAAATAGTTCACAAAAAACAGGGCATTTATTGATGAAAATGTGATTTTAGCAAATTTTATCAGTAGGTGTTAAAAAGTTATTTGCATTATTTATTGGATAAATCAGCTGTTGAGAAGTGCAAATGATGTTATGAAGGAAAACGTAGAGCGCTTATAATCTGCTTATTATCATTTTTTTGCATGAGCGGGGTATGATGAAATCTTATCGTTTCGTTTTTTTATTTTTAATCCAGAAATAAATGCATAATTTACAAAAAAGTTATAACTTCAATGTGTGCGTAGTTCAGGGAAGCTAGGTGAATGCGTTATATTAAAAAAAGTGAAAGCAGACGCTATTAGCATAGTCAAAACGTTCTTAAGTTTAGCAAAATGGCTAAATTGTGGATATTTCATATAGAAAAGTGTGTAAATTTAGGAAATGGATTATTCTGTTGACTAAATTATTTACCTTATCATGCTTTGTATACATGTATTTTCATGGGAGAAGATTCTTGAAAGAGCACAGCGTAAAATTGCAATTATGCTTTCCCTTTGGATAATTAATCATTTGCGTGAGGGAAACGTTTTTTGTTTCTAAAAATTCAAGTTGTGTTTTGCTAAAATAAAAGTGGGTATAATGAACGGGTATGGTGAATCATTTAATAGAAAAAGTTTACAGGTGTCTCAAAACAAGTGGGTGAGGTGATTTAAATGATAGAACTAAAGGCACGTGCAGCTCTTTTAATCTATCGGATGATTGGCTTTTGCTTACGTCCTGTTATTCCTTTTTATTTGGTGCTTCGTGCTATACGTGGAAAAGAAGAGTGGGGTCGTCAAAAAGAGCGTTTAGGTAAAAGCCACCAGGCACGTCCTCAAGGTTCGTTAATTTGGTTGCATGCGGCCAGTGTTGGAGAAACGCTTGCTCTTGTTCCACTCATTAATTATGTTTTATCATTAAAAATCAATATATTATTGACAACTGGTACTGTAGCATCTTCTTCTTTAGTGAAAAAGCATTTTGGTAATCGAGTCATTCATCAATATGCTCCATTGGATTTAAATTTGGCAGTGCGGCGTTTTATAAGTCACTGGAAGCCTGATTTAGCACTGATTTGTGAATCAGAAATTTGGCCTCTACGTATTAAAGAGCTTGCCGAAATGCGCATTCCACAGATTTTGGTTAATGCCCATATGTCTGAACGCTCTTTTAAAGCTTGGCAAAAACGGCGTGTTCTTTCCAGATATATTTTTAGGCATATTGATATGGCTATTGGTCAAAATGAAAGAGATGTAACTTATTACCATACGCTTGGAGTCAAGTCTGTTGCACTTTCTGGCAATCTCAAGGCTGACGTTTTGCTTATTGAAAATCAAGAATTGCTCGCGCATTATCGTAATGCTATTGGCGGTCGTCCAGTTTGGGCAGCGGTTTCAACCCATGAAGGGGAAGAGCAGATTGCTTTTGAAGTTCATAAGATTCTTAAAAATTATTTGCCTGATTTGTTGACCATCATTGTGCCCCGTCATCCTGAGCGTTCAGAAGATCTTATCAAGAAATGTACCAGTGAGAGTTTGCGTTTCGTTCGTAGAAGCAAAAATACTATTCCAGATGCGAATACGGACATTTTGTGGGGAGATACAATTGGAGAAATGGGACTTTTTCTTCGTTTATCAAAAGTTACTTTTCTTGGTAAGTCGTTATGTGGGGACGGTGGGCACAATCCATTAGAGTTGGCTTTTCTTGGTTCAGCTATTTTGACAGGGCCTCATGTCTCAAATTTTCAAGAGATGTTTGAACAATTTTTAACCCGCGATGCAGCATATATGGTTCAAGATACGAAACAGCTTGCTATTCAGGTGTATAAGCTTTTAACAAATGAAGCATTACGGCAAGAAATGGTTGATAAAGCTTATGAAGTAGCTGCAGATATGGCTGGTGCACTCGAGCGCACATTAAAAATTCTTGATCCATTTTTGCAACCTCTTGTAATACAAACAAGTTTAAGTCAGCGTCGAGGTAGGTATGCGTATTAGCGCACCTCATTTTTGGTGGAAAGATAAAAGCTTTTTACGTTTTTTATTAGCACCAGTTTCTTGGGTATATGGTTATTTCTCGCATTGTCGTATGGCAAGAAAACCTCCTGTTATTGATCTTCCAGTTTTATGTATTGGCAATTTTACATTAGGTGGTGCAGGTAAAACACCTGTTGTCATTGCTTTTTGCCAAGTAGCAAAAGAGCTTGGTTTAGTCCCTGGTGTTATATCGCGTGGTTATGGTGGAACGGCTAAGGGGGTGCATCTGGTAAATAAGATATGTGATAATGCGCGTGATGTTGGAGATGAGCCGCTTTTACTGGCACGGCATGCTTTTGTAGCTATATCCTCTGATCGTTATGCTGCGGCACAAAGGCTTAAGAAGGAAGGGTGTAATCTTATTTTGATGGATGACGGGTTTCAAAGCCGTCGCCTTTACATGGATTATGCGTTGCTTGTTGTAGATGCAATGCGTGGTTTTGGTAATGGAGCTGTTTTTCCAGCAGGACCTTTGCGTGTATCGTTAAAAACACAATTTTCTTTGATGGACAGTGTTTTGTTGATTGGTTGTTCAGATGTTCATGATAAGGTCACTTTACTTGTCACTAGGACTGGCAAGCCTTTGTACCATGCATACTTTAAATCATCAGCTTCTGATGAGGTTGCAGGAAAATTATTTTTGGCATTTGCAGGTATTGGTAATCCAGATAAATTTTTCAGATCAATTAAAGAACTATCTGGTCATGTTGTGCAAACGTACTCTTACCCAGATCATTATTTTTTTACCGACACAGATTTAAGGAATTTAGCACAAAGGGCTAAAACTCAAAATTTATGGCTGGCTACAACTGCTAAAGACTACGCACGTATACAGACAAATCGTGTGCAAAAAGAGTTAAAAAATCTCATTATATTTGATGTTAAAGTCGATTTTGCTCAAAAAAATTTTTGCAGTATAATCCTTGAAGAAGTTATGACACGCTTTGCAAAAAGAAATAATTTGCAATTTTGAAGGCAATAATAGAACTTTTTTATGGTGTTTGATCAATTATTTTTTTTGTGTTTTTAACAATTGACTGAGATATGGATTGCATTCAATTTCACGATGATAAGAAATTTCACAACTGGCATATGCTTCTTGACGGTGATGATTCCAATATTTCAAATCGTCTATAGGGATTTTTTGTCCGCTAACAGCGCACAGAGTATAAGTTCCATATTTGACGATTTTATATCCACTGTTGGAATAATGAATTTTTGCTTCACGTTCACTGTTGGAAAACATTTTTTATAGCCCCTTTTTATCTATATGAGAGATGATTTAAACAAAATGCCATAAGATGCTTTATAAAGTCGAGAATGAATTTAAAAAATATCCCTTTTTTATTAAAACAGCTTTTATTAGAAAAGTGTAATTTATTTTCTGCCAAAAAGCCGCTCTATATCAGCTAATTTGAGTTCAATATAAGTAGGACGTCCGTGATTACATGTACCTGTATTGGGCGTTGCTTCTATTTGTCGTAAAAGTGCATTCATTTCTTCAGGACGTAAAAGGCGCCCTGATCTTATTGATCCATGACAGGCCATAGTTGCTGCAACATAATCAAGCATCGCTTTTAAATTGTCTGTAGTATCATACTCAGCTGCTTCGTCTGCAAGATCCTTGATAAGAGCTTGTATGTTAATTTCTCCTAACATGGCAGGTGTTTCGCGCACAACGATTGCGCCAAGTCCAAAGGGTTCTATTCCTAAACCAAATTTCTGTAAAGCGTCTTTGTGTGTTAAAAGACACGCTGCATCTTCTTCAGAGAGTTCTACAATTTCAGGGATAAGCAGAAATTGTGAAGAAAGTGGTTTAGAGTAAAGTGCATTTTTGAGTGCTTCATAAACCAATCTTTCATGAGCAGCGTGCTGATCAACAATTATCAAACTGTCTTGAGTTTGAGCGATAATATAGTTTTTATGAATTTGTGCTCTGGCAGCTCCTAATGGATAATGTAACTCTTCCGATGAAGGTATAGTGCTTGCAGCACATACATCGCCGCTTGGTATGTCTAAGGATCCCATAATAGGAGTGGGATCTTCTCTGAAGTTGCAAGAATTTGTAACTTCTAATGGTTTGTGAATCGTTGATGCAGACACTGATGCAAGATGCTGCTTTTGTGGGTTGTAAGAAAAAGTCTGGTGCGTGTTTTTAAAAGTTCCCAATGACTGTGAAGTTTGAAATGCAGCCAGAGCTGCTTCTGAGTTTGTTGAAATGGGGCGAACACCAGTCTGATGCAATGCTTCGTGAATTGCTCCAACAATTAGACCACGAATTAACCCTGGATCACGGAATCGTACATCAGCTTTAGCTGGATGTACGTTAACATCTACATCAGCAGGTGGTAAATTAATGAAAAGAATGGATACAGGGTGGCGATCTCGAGCCATGACATCAGCATAGGCTCCTCGGATTGCTCCGCAGAGAAGTTTATCACGCACTGGACGTCCATTAACATAAGCAAATTGATGAAGGCTATTACTACGACTGAAGGATGGCAAACAGGCAAAGCCTGTCAAGCGAACTGTTTCACGCTCAGCATTAAGTATAATGCTATTAGAGGCGAATTCCTTTCCCATAATCTGTGTAATACGTTGTAATTGTCCTTGAGGACTATTTTCCGTAGCAGGTAATTCTAGGGAAGTTCTGTCTGGACCAGAAAGAGAAAAGCGGATATGTGGAAATGCTATAGCAATTCGTTTAACTATATCAGTGATAGCATTTGTTTCGGCACGATCAGTTTTCATAAACTTTAATCGTGCCGGAGTGACAAAGAAGAGATCACGAACTTCAACGATAGTTCCAAGGTTAGCGGCTGCTGGTTTTGGTCCTACGCTTTGTCCTGCTGTTACAGTAATTTCAGTAGCATTGTCAGCATGTTGTGTTCGTGAGGTCAATTTAAGTTTCGCGATAGAACCAATAGAAGGTAAAGCTTCCCCTCGAAAACCAAGGAAGCAGATATTGTGCACGTCATCGGTAATTTTTGATGTGCAATGGCGAGAAACCGCTAAAGTTAACTGATCTGCAGGAATTCCGCAGCCATTATCGCTTACTTTTATAAAGTTCTTTCCACCATTTGCTGTGACAATTTCAATTCGGGTTGCTCCAGCATCAATGGCATTTTCAATAAGCTCTTTGACGACACTTGCTGGTCGTTCAATAACTTCGCCAGCGGCGATTTGATTAATAATATTTTCGCTAAGATGGCGTATAAGCATATGACTAAAAGGATTCTAACGGATTTTATAAGAATTTGAGCCATGATAACATTATTTGCTCAACATTCCAAGAATAAGAGAGCGTAAAAGATATCCTTTAAAAGAGCGACTTTTTAAGTGTTATTTCATCGTGTGTGGTGCTCTATTTTTGATTATGGCAAAAAATCGTTTTTATTATATTATAGAATTGGCTTAGAAAGTTAGTAAAGAATAAATCGCTTTAAGACAGTTTTGCCCACAAGTATTTGGGGCAAAAAAGAAGCAAGATAAAGATAGAAGGCAGGATACATGGTGCGAGTAAATGGTATTTTGGCAGATAGTGATATACAGGCTTTAATTGATAATGACATTGTTAAAGCTTTGTGGCCATTTAATACAACTCAAATACAGCCTGCAAGTCTTGATCTCCGGTTAGGAGAGAAAGCTTATCGTATACGTGCTTCCTTTATGCCAGGATCTGATACAAAAGTTTTGGATAAGCTCGAGCGGTTAAAGTTGCACGAATTTAATTTGCAGGATGGGGCAGTTCTGGAAACAGGTTGTGTTTATATTGTTCCTCTTTTGGAAAGTTTAGCTTTACCAGAGAATTTATCTGCAGTTGCTAATCCTAAAAGTTCTACGGGACGGTTAGATATTTTTACACGTGTTATTACGGATAATGCTCAGGAATTTGATAAAATTTGCGCAGGTTATCATGGGCCACTTTATCTTGAAATTAGTCCACGTACATTTCCAATTTTGGTGCGGACTGGTTCGTATTTAGCTCAGCTTCGGTTCCGCAAGGGGCAAAGTTATTTAAATGAAATTGAGCTGCATGCTTTGCATAAGGATGAAATGCTGGTATCGGATGATTTTCCTAATATTAGCGATGGTGGTGTTGGGCTGTCCATTAATTTGAAAGGGAATGAAAATGGGCTTGTAGGTTATCGTGGGAAGCGCCATACAAGTGTTATTGATATTGATAAACGGGCTGTTGCTCACGTTTTAGACTTTTGGGAACCTCTTTTCGATCGTGGTCAAAGGGAACTGATCCTTGATCCTGATGAATTTTACATTTTAGTTTCGCGAGAAACTGTTCATGTTCCTCCACTTTATGCCGCTGAAATGACGCCTTTTGATCCATTAGTTGGTGAGTTTAGAGTGCATTATGCAGGTTTTTTTGATCCAGGGTTTGGGCATATGGAGGTTGGTGAAAAAGGAGCGAGGGCAGTTTTAGAAGTGCGCAGCCATGAAGTTCCATTTATTTTGGAGCATGGTCAGATTATTGGTCGTTTAGTATATGAGCGCATGCTTAATCGTCCATCAGTACTTTATGGGCATCATGCTGGGTCACATTATCAAGCGCAGGGGTTAAAATTATCTAAGCACTTTAAACAAGTTTAAAAATATGGATTATGATAACGTGTATTCATGAAAGGAAAAGCTTTAGTTTTTTACATATATGATACATTTATGTTATGTTTAGAATTTAAATGACGATATATATGATCTTGTATCAATAATATTCGAGGACAAATAATTTAATTTTCAATTATAGTGCAGTAATAAATTTTTAAAAAACAAAAATTTTTCAGATTAAACTTTTAATCTGGAAAAAAATAATAAAGACATTATTTTCATCAATGAGTTTTTTAGGTTGCAATCTTTATTCCCTGCAACTACTGAATGGAATGTTTTATTAGAACATTTTATAGAAGGCGTGTGGGTTGGGGTTTATTAATTTTAGGGCGTTTTCGTATTTCATTCAGGAGCAATGGTGCCATTATGATTATTTCCTCAACATTTGATTACCGTAAAGCAGCAAGACGTCGGCTTCCTCCCTTTCTTTTTCACTATATTGATGGTGGAGCCTATGCTGAGGAAACGATGCGACGTAATTGTACAGACCTTCAAACACTTGCACTGCGTCAAAGGGTTTTGCGGCAGGTTGGTGAAGTTGACCTTTCAATTAAACTTTTTGAGCAAACACTTGATCTGCCGATTGTGCTTGCACCTGTTGGGTTAACAGGTATGTATGCGCGTCGTGGTGAGGTAAAAGCTGCACGTGCTGCAGTTGCGAAAGGCATCCCTTTTACACTGTCCTCAGTTTCTGTTTGCTCCATTGCAGAAGTGCAGGCAGAGGTTGGAGATGCGTTTTGGTTTCAGCTTTATGTTCTCAAGGATCGTGGGTTTATGCGAGATGTTTTAGAACGATCTTGGTTAGCTGGTGTACGCACATTGGTTTTTACAGTTGACATGCCTGTTCCAGGTGCGCGTTATCGTGATGCACATTCGGGGATGTCTGGGCCTTATGCTGGTTTACGCCGTACTTTGCAGGCTATTCTTCATCCGCATTGGGCTTGGAATGTTGGTGTTATGGGGCGACCACATGATCTTGGAAACGTTTCTACTTATCTTCAGAAGAGAGTTGTATTGGAAGATTATATTGGTTGGCTTGGTGCAAATTTTGATCCATCAATTGGTTGGTCTGATCTGCAATGGATTCGAGATTTTTGGAAGGGAAAAATGATTCTGAAAGGGATTCTTGATCCGCAAGATGCGCGAGAAGCAGTACAGTTTGGTGCTGATGGTATTGTTGTTTCTAATCATGGTGGGCGTCAGCTTGATGGTGTATTGTCAACTGCGCGAGCGTTGCCGGCAATTGCGGAAGCTATAAAAGGTGATTTGGCTATTTTAGTTGATTCTGGTGTGCGTTCTGGTCTCGATGTTGTGCGCATGATAGCACAAGGTGCAGATGCTGTCATGATTGGTCGAGCTTTTGTTTATGCGCTTGCTGCGGCAGGTGAGAAAGGTGTTGCGCATCTTCTCGATCTCTTTGCTAGTGAAATGCGGGTTGCTATGACATTGACTGGTGTGCGTGCAATTAAAGAAATCACACGCGAGAGTTTAGCAAGTGCAGGCATTATTGATCAATGAAGAATGTTTGCAGATACTTTGTGTGGCGTATAGTGAGATTTAGCATGAAATAAACGGTGGGTTAATAGATGCTAAAATTAAGATAACCGACCTATATTATTATATTTTATTTTTAATGACTAAATGGTGCTGTTTTTTGGCAACAGAGTGTTTTTTATCAGCGAGCTGAAAGGTGAGTTCATGGATAAGTTGACAAGATGCGGTTTTTAGGTGGATTGGCTGTGGGGGGAGCTATAAACCGTTTAAGTGCAAGAGTAGTTACAACATTAGCTGTCGGAAAATATAATAGGAGTGCTGGCTTACAGGTTGTACAAGCGTAAGGGGATATCGCGTGGGTGTTATGCGATATCATCCATAGATGGTATCGAGAAATGGTGTTAGATGGTAGCAGGTATATATTCTTGAAAAAAATACACAAATTAGCTGAGCAGTGGAGTAGTATTGTTGTTCGTACAGGGTGTGATTTTATCAAAGAACGAGAAAAGTTAAAACGTAAAACTACTTGCAATCTCCACTTACTGGATGATTGGTCTGGTTGCTTTTGAAAATTGTAAAGTTGAGTAAAGAAAGATGTATTCTTTATTGCGTAGCCATATCTTTTTAGAACCAACATTTAACTATATCGGTAAACTGCGTTGCATAGTTTCGGAAAATCCTGAATACAATATCTACTTACAATCTTTGGGTTAATGTTATTCCCAATGGCATTATCATTAAATATAATACTGAAGAGCGCCTGCGAGTTTTTAATCACTATTTTAGTAGAAGATGACAGTACATTATCATTCATAATGTGTATAATGAAGAGTATTTTGTCATAAAATATCCAAAAATGAGCACGATAATTATCATTTTGTATTTTATTTGCATTGAAACCATGGAATGAGTGCAAAATACGCTTATTCAAGAAGAAAGATTCTCATTATGAAACGCCACAAATCTGAAGCATTAATGGATAAAAACCTTGAAAATATTCTCATACCAAGAAAGGAAGTCCCTCCTTTGACCAGAGAGGAAATTTTTGAAGTCGTTACAACAGATCTCCTTGTTCAATCAAATAAAAAAGAAATTCAGCGTTTGTCGAAAGTGGTCTATGGCAATCCAGGAATACTGAGCCAATATGTGGATAAGATTAACGTAGATCCAAGTTCACACAAGGAGGTTGCTGACCAGATTGCAAGTTCTCCTCAATCTATTTCTAAGCTTGCGGGGATTAAACGGTTAGGCGTAAAAAATTCTGCGCGCAGACAGGCTAAAGGACATGTTTCGCAACTCAGCGAAGCAATTGAAGATTATGCAGATGCTGTAAGTTTTGTTAAGATGGCAACGCTTCAAAAACATGAAACAGAAAGAATGCGTTGCGAACAAACGGTAAAAATGCCAAGTGAACAGCTGCTAAGTGTTCTTACCATGTCAAAAGAAGCACAACAAGAAGCTTTAATATCTTCTATCGTACTTCAAAAAGAGCTCACTGATTTTATGAGTAAAGTTAAAGATCGTCTCTCACCAAGTGATTATAAAGCAATCAATGAAAATGATTATGCTAAAATAGCTGATAGCATTGGCATATCATTAGTTCAAGCAGAGGAAGTTACGGGCATCATTCAGAAAACCAAAGAAGCACACCAGCACGTCCAAAAGCTTAAAGTTCATCGCTCACAAGCAATGGCTATGGCAAGCTAAAAAGAGTGTAAAGCTTTGTGTTCTTTTTTCATAGGAGATATTTAAAGCAAAATCTTACCCATGAAGAATTATGTACGGTTTTATTGGAGGGGAGGCGTCCTGTGTATTGAGTGTTGTCTATTTGTGAAATTTAAAGTACGAGGTTTTACTCAAGATGGTGGTGTAGCGTTATTGCTGGTTCAACAGGGGTTTTATCATAAGAAGGTATGTCTTATGCTATTTATTTTCGTTTAAATTCATCTCTTCGATTAAGATGTACAAGGGTAGCATAAGGGGAATTTCTATGGAAAAAAATTACCAAAGAGGTTGTATAATTGATGCAAAATGCAATGGATTATAAAAAAGTGGTGTTGATAAAGAATGTATTTATATCTCTGTAGCAGAAGCTATTAATAAGGGTAAAGATAGTAAAATACAATGGTGGAATAGCTAGAATGGTTTAGTTTTCAGCTCAATTTATTTTTGATCTGATTTTTTACCAAAGATTGGTGAGGAAGAGGGATCAGATCGGAGAGAATAAAGGTTGTAGTGATAAAAAGTGTCCAGTGCTGAAGAATTAAAACTATTTCTGGTATGTAAAGAGATCCACATAAACAATCTGGAAAAGGGAACAAAGGTTAAGAGCAAAAAGAAAGTGACTTTATGTAAAAGATTGTTAACGAATAATAGACACAATTCATTCTGAAACATTAAAATCGATTGATCCTGTTACATTTTTTGCTGTTTATATTGGCAATAAAAGAAGGCTGGCTAAATATTAGCTAAATAATTGAAAATATTCTTTATGATGCTTACGGTAAATTTTATAGGAATGGGTAAGATTTTCTTTAGGAAAATTTATCTCATTTGACTTTTTATTTGTGGTATGAAGCTTAAAAGATCCAAGCTTAACGGCAAATATCCTTAATTGTGCAACCAGCTTTATAGATTTCAGGACGGAGATGATTGAATGTTTAATGAATCAGATTCTATATATGCTAATTTCCATAAATAAATACGTTCATTGTATCGGAAAATCTCTAAAAGTGAATGGTATTTCTTACTAAAATATTTACAACTAGCAGCTCTAGAATATTATCTCAGCAAGATTTATTAAGCTATTGTCAGTGTTGTTTTTGTTATCTTATTTGTCAGTGATAGCATATTGCTTGATTGCTAACCAACTTTCTAGAAAATAGATCAGGCACTATTATAAGATAAGTTTAGTGCTGACTTTTTAAAATAAAATTCATATCCTCACACTACGCCAAATTTTGTCTTGTGATTGCACTGACAGATCAAGATAATTTCAACGATAGTGACATGTCCCTGATTTTTTGTTTATAATGGTACACAGGTTGCTAACAATTGATGAGCTTCAGCTCATTCATCAGCATGAGAGAAGGCTAGTATCCTAAGTTTTTGTGATTAAGGAGAATTGTTCAGAAACTCTGACATCAAAAATACCAATATTTCATTTTCTATTTCAATATGATGTTAAAGTTTTTTCTCAGTTCACATATTTTAGTCTGTTTGTATATAATGGAATGCTGCTGGTGTTTTGTTCTAATATTCATCATGTTGCTAGTTTATCTAGCGTATTATCATAAAAAGCCTAGTAGTCATGATTCTGGTAACTCAATAACAGTATAATTTGTCAGCTGGGCTGATTCACATTTGAGCTTTGCGCTGAAACCTTTTCTTTTTATCAGATCATCTGTATTCCCTTGGAATAAGTGTATCACTCTGTGTTCAGGTAGTTAAATCTAGTATACTGCTCTAAATATAGATAAAGATTGATGAAGTACCTTTTTTAGGGAGGATATTTACATCATATTTGGTCTTTTAAAATACAGCGAATCCACCACTACTTTTTTGATATAGTGGTAGCTCAGATTTAGTCATAAAAAATCCAATATACCAAGTATAATTGGATTTATTGAGCAAGCAGCGATTTTGTAAAATTAATAGCTTTTTTTATCTCACAATTTGTGTAGGCAGGCAGAGTAATTATAAATTGATGCAACATTGTCACTTTGTATCGTATCTCTATAAAATAGTACAAAATAGTTATAAACTGGATTAGTCATTATTATTTTTTCAGCTTTTATCAATTTTATAGACAATAAACTTTATTATTTGTACGAGGAGCCAGCTAATTATTTTTTCGCATAGCTAGAAATTTTAGAAGATGTTGCTTATAATTTTACACAATGAAAAAAATTAGTCGTAAACTTTCTTTTATCAACTACAAGTTTTTTATGTATCTAGCTGTGAAAGTTAGGGTAATAATTTAAATTTTTTCAGCATAAAAATTGGGACTTTTATAGTATTCTTTCAGCTTCTTCACTTCACGTCTAAGCTAATTTCAATCTCTTAGATATGGTTCTTTGTGTAACGGTTCTTTTCTTTAAGTAAAACACATCTATCTAATAGGCATTAATGTCTAAATTTCAAAAAATGAAATTTATTCAATAGAGTCATGATAACGTTGTTTCCCCCAGTCGAGTGCTGCTGTAATGAGAACCTTAAGTAATTTTTGTACCTGAGCTGCTGGTGTAGGAAGCCAAGAAAAGGTTGTTTCATCCATGTAAATACACTGAGCCATTTCTAATTGAACTGCATGAATATGCCGTTCAGGATTACCATAATGGCGTGTGATATATCCTCCTTTGAAGCGCCCATTCAATACATAACTGTATTGTGGGATACCTAGAGGGAGATTTTTACAAAGATTCAGCAATATTTGACTCAGAGTAGGGTCACAACTGGTTCCATCCGCAGTACCAAAATTAAGATCTGGCAGTCGCCCCTCAAATAACCGCGGCACCACTGATTTTATTGAATGTGCATCCCACAACAGTACATAGCCAAATTTATCCCGTAATCGCGCTAATTCATTGGCTAGTGCATCATGATAAGGCTGCCAAATTGTTTTTAGAATCTTTTCTTTTGCAAGCTGATCTGGCTTACCTTGTGGGGTAAATAGTGGTTCTCCATCAAAAAAAATATCAGTAAATAATCCTGTAGTAGCAGTGCTATAAAGCGGCTTATCATCTGAAGGACGATTAAGATCCACTACGTAGCGAGAATAATTAGCACTCAGCATGCTGGCTCCCATATCTGCAACAACCTGATAAAGCTGAGGAATATGCCAATCAGTATCCTCTAAACGCTGACCCCGTGGGGTTAGTCCTGCCGCAACATGCGAGGTTAACTCTGTACCAGGATGAGGCATACTCACCAAAAGTGGAATTGTTCCTTGGGATAATTTATATGGTTCAGTCATGATAAACTTCCTTCCCTCGATAAATAACCTGTTTTGATAATGTACCTCCGAGCCAGTAACTTAATTCTGCTGGATGTTCTGCATCCCAGACAACAAAGTTAGCTTCTTTGCCTTTTTCCAGTGAGCCACACACTGCTTCTAAACCCAGAGCCTGAGCTGCAAATAGAGTTACTCCAGCTAGAGCTTCTTCTGGTGTCATCCTGAATAAGGTACATGCCATATTCATTATCAGACGCAACGAAAGCACGGGAGAGGTTCCAGGGTTCATATCCGTGGAGATCGCTATGGGGATATGGTATTGTCTTAATAAATCCAGTGGTGGCTTTTGAGTTTCTTGCAAAAAGTAATATGCTCCTGGCAGCAATACGGCTACAGTGCCATGTTTTGCCATCAGAGCAATATCTTGCTCACAAAGATATTCAAGATGATCAGCAGATAAAGCGTGATATTGTGCTGCAAGAGCGGCGCCGTGCTGTAATGAGAGTTGCTCTGCATGAAGTTTTACTGGTAATCCCAGTGATTGTGCAGCCTGAAATACCCTTTCAACCTGAGCTGTTGTAAATGCTAGATGTTCACAGAAGGCATCCACTGCATCTATCAGTCCTTCTTTATGTAACTCCGGTAATAATTTTTGACAAATATAGTCAATCCAATCGTCTGTTCGTTGTTGATATTCTGGTGGCACAGCATGGGCAGCAAGACAGGTACTACGCACAGTTAATGGCATTGTATCACCAATCTGACGAATCACGCGCAGCATTTTGCGCTCACTCTCAAGATCAAGACCATATCCAGATTTAATTTCCAGTGCTGTAATACCATCTTGACGCAGGGCATTGATTCGCCGACTAGCACTATTCTGTAATTGTTGTTCATTGGCAGCACGAGTAGCACGTACTGTACTAGCAATTCCGCCACCTGCAGCGGCAATATCTGCATAACTTACCCCTTGTAAGCGCTGCTCAAATTCTTTTCCACGGTTGCCACCAAATACTGCATGGGTATGGCAATCCACTAGCCCTGGAGTAACCAGATTCCCATGGAGATCTATCTGTCGTGAAACGGGGAAATCTGGTACGGCATTTGCCTCCCCCACCCACATAATAGTAGAATCCTGAGTTAGCATTGCGCCATTTTGAATCAGGTTGTAATGACCACCAACCATAGTAGCTATCTGGCAATGTTGCCAAATTGTATACATGAAAAACCTCTTTAATAGTTAGTGGATTGGTGTTTGCGTAAGTTGTAATAGATAACTGCAGGGATTACCAGTCCGATAATCCACGAAATATCTACATTACCAAGGATTTCCACCATTGGGCCACTGTAAAAAACATTATTGATAAACGGGATCTGTACGATTACTCCTAGAATATAAACTCCGAAACCAGTAAAATTCCAAGCTCGGTATTTTCCTTTGGGATCATTAAGAGCAGCAATATCGATAGCTCGGTGGTTAAAAAAATAGTAATCCACTAGGTTTATGGCGCTCCAAGGAGTTAAAAATGTAAGCAGAAAGAACAGGAAAGATTTGAATGCGATTAAAAAGGTATGTTGTCCAAGGAGCGCTGCTCCAGTGGCTACGACAATAATCGCTACTAGCATCATAAACCGCTCCCACTGGCTGACTTTTCCCTTTCTGCTAATATAACTGTACACTATTGTTAGGCACATCAGGCCGCTGTATGCATTCAGCGTGTTGACGGTCAGTTTTCCGAAAACGATACTTAAGTAGAGCACGATAGCCACCGCTCCAGTTCCACCTAGACTTACAATATAGTCCACTTCGTGTCCCATAAATTTGTTTTGGAAAATTGTTGCTGCCAACACTCCCATAGTCATTGCAGTCTGAGCGCCAATCACCGAACCACCACCCACTGCATAAAAGACTTTGTATGGTGATGTATTACGAGGCAAATATCTTGAATAATCAGCGACATAAGGACCAAAAGTAATTTGCCATGAAGCAGATAACCCAACAGCTGTTAAAAATGTACTCCAGCGAAAAGGTTGTACGGTTATCAATTCAGTAAGAGGGTGGAGAGTACTAATTTTCCAAAACAGATAGACAAAGGCGATAATACCGATCAGGCTAGCAAGCTTTCCCAATACATGAATAAGACGGTAGCCTACATAAGCAACAATTAATGTTGCAACAGTGAAGAGCAGAATACCGCTGTTTTCCGAAATACCAAATAGTGTAGAGATTGCTTGTCCAGAGAGTATGACTCCAGTTGCAATAAAGCCCAGATACATCAAGCATACCAGCAAAACAGGTAGACAGGCACCGTAGACACCAAACTGTGCTTGACTGCTTATCATTTGTGGAATACCTAATTTTGGCCCTTGCACTGCATGAAGTGCCATAACTACCCCACCAGTTACCTGACCGATAGCTAGTCCTATCAGAGACCAGAAAACATCACCACCAAAGACAATCGCTAAAGCACCTGTAATAACGGCGGTAATTTGCAAGTTAACCCCCATCCACAAAGTGAACTGACTGAAGATGTTACCATAGCGCTTGCTGTCTGGAATCGGCTCAATAGAATGGGTTTCTATATAGCTGTTATTACTCATAATGGTACTCCGCTACCGTTAAACGTGTGGTTTTAACCACACGTTGATTGACGGAAAAATTCAATAATCTACATTAGCCAGTAATCATTGGCAGATTTAGACCTTTTTCTTGGGCGCATTTGATAGCGATGTCGTAACCAGCATCTGCATGGCGCATTACTCCAGTAGCAGGATCGTTACTCAGCACCCGAGCAATACGTTCAGCAGCTTCATCAGTACCATCGCAGACAATAACCACCCCTGAGTGTTGGGAGAAGCCCATACCAACTCCACCACCGTGGTGCAAAGAGACCCATGTAGCCCCACTAGCAGTGTTCAGCAACGCATTCAACAGTGGCCAGTCAGAGACTGCATCAGAGCCGTCTCGCATAGATTCAGTTTCACGGTTCGGACTGGCAACAGAGCCAGAATCTAAATGGTCACGGCCAATAACAATAGGTGCTGAAAGTTCTCCAGTACGTACCATTTCGTTAAACGCTAGACCTAGACGAGCACGCTGACCAAGTCCTACCCAACAAATGCGCGCTGGTAACCCTTGGAAGCTGATACGTTCTCGAGCCATATCCAGCCAATGATGCAAATGCTTATCGTCAGGAATCAGTTCTTTAACTTTAGCATCGGTACGGTAAATATCTTCCGGATCTCCAGAAAGAGCGGCCCAACGGAATGGGCCTATGCCACGACAGAACAGCGGACGAATATAAGCAGGCACAAAACCTGGAAAATCAAAGGCATTTTCGATTCCCATCTCTTTGGCCATTTGGCGAATATTATTACCGTAATCAAATACTGGAATTCCCTGAGCATGGAAATCAAGCATAGCTTTCACATGTAGAGCCATTGATTCCTTAGCAGCTTGGATTACCTCATTTGGTTCTAATTTAGCCTTGGCGCGGTAAGTTTCCCAATCCCAGCCTGCTGGCAAATAACCATTTAGTGGATCATGGGCACTGGTCTGATCAGTTACCAAATCAGGTCGTATACCACGACGAACTAGCTCAGGTAATATTTCAGATGCATTACCGTGCAAGGCAATAGATCTTGCTTCTCCCTTAGCAGTATAGCGTTTTAATCGTTCTAGTGCATCGTTTAGATCTTTAGCCTGTTCATCAACATATCTTGTGCGCAGGCGAAAATCGATGCGCGATTGCTGACATTCAATATTTAGTGAGCTGGCACCAGCTAAGGTTGCAGCCAAAGGCTGTGCTCCGCCCATACCACCTAGACCTGCTGTTAGTACCCAGCGTCCACGCAGGCTACCGTTATAGTGCTGACGACCAGCCTCCACAAAGGTTTCATAGGTTCCTTGCACAATTCCTTGACTTCCGATATAGATCCATGAACCAGCAGTCATTTGGCCATACATTGCCAGCCCTTTAGCATCCAGCTCGTTAAAATGTTTCCAATTTGCCCAGTGAGGCACCAGATTGGAGTTAGCAATTAATACCCGCGGTGCATCACGATGTGTTTTGAATACTCCCACTGGTTTACCTGACTGAATCAGTAGCGTTTCATCATCTTCAAGTTGTTTGAGAGTCTCTACAATTTTGTCGTAACAGTCCCAATTTCTAGCAGCTTTACCTATGCCACCGTATACTACCAGTTCTTTCGGGTTTTCGGCTACATCTGGGTCGAGGTTATTCATCAACATACGTAGTGGAGCTTCTGTCAGCCAACTTTTGGCATTCAGTGTAGAACCGTGTGGGGAGCGGATCTCAACATCACGAAAACGGTTTGTTTGCTTGTTCATGACCACCTTACCTCCTTAAATATGGATTGTTACTTGTTACGTTAATACTTATTTTATGCTATAAGCTGTACTTGTATATACATATAATATTATTTTGTTGCAAAAAATTTTTTAAAAAATATTCACTGCTTTTGTTTTTCTACAATTTAAAATGCTAAAAAAGCATGATTGCCTCCATTTAGATAGAAAACAAAAATCATCTAAATAATAATTTAAGTCAAAAACAAAACAGAAATGAGTGATAAACGGTACAGATAGTGCACGTTGCGCATTTGATAATATTACATATATATATTTTATACGCTATCTTGTTGTTCAGTGAGGAATATCCATCAAACGTATAGTACATGAAAATGATTACTTTCTAAAATGTAACCAGCATTGTGGTTGCAGTGGGGGTAAGGAGTAAATGGCTTGAATTTAAAAACACAAAGGGGGAAAATATACTGTTAGTCTGTCTATAATGGCTGTGAAAAAAAAGATCCCACTGGGGATAATCAATGGTCTAGTAAAATTTGTAGCAGGATAGAGTTTGCTTGAAGAAGCAATCCATCAAATAGATATCGTGCAATTACGCAGCTGCATTGGTTATATAACTTAGAGCATCAAATTATTTCCCATAGCAACGTCTTTTATAATATTGCTATTATGACAGTTATATTTAATGGTGTTCCTAAGTCGAGGACTTGCCAATGTTCTGGAGCATTATTGGAGATAACTTGTCTTGATGTAATCAATAGCCAGATGTTTTTCATAGCTCTAAAATGAGTTTCACGTATCTAGTGGGCAATGAGCAAAGTCATCTTATGGTATCTTACGATCAATGAGGCAATAAAACTGGATGAAATTAGATCACTACTGTATTGCAACATAGGGACGTTTGGGCTCACATATTGCCATTGAGGAACTGCTGAATATACCGTAAATGCTTTTTATTGGCAGATTTTATTGATGAAGGTTGAGGGTATTGTAAACTTAGTTTTCGAGAGATTGATGTTAAATAACTCTTTACGACAAAACTGAATGCAGAGGCTAGGCTGTGGTTTCTTTTAGGTGCAACAAATAGCCATTGATTGGCTAGGTTGTTGATGATTCATGTAGGAAAATTTAGACTGGTTTTTGAATATTCTTCAACAGGTGATAAGCATTAATGAACCGCAATATAAATTGAGATGCAAGTTTCATTATTATTAGCATTATTACTAAGATGGTACCGCTTCGTGTTATTTACTGAGTGCTACTTTGAATAGTTCTTTGCCGCTTTATCAATAGCCATAGAGCTGTTACTGGCGTTTTTGATGGGACAAGTGGTCTGCAATCTACCCAAGGTGAATCCTATCATTATCAATCTGTTTGATTTTGATCTACGTTATTTCATTATTTGCTCTTTTCGTATTGTTTTTTTCTTTATTTAATACCGAAATATTTACTTCGGTTAATGTCGCTCTGCTCATTACTCGTGGCTATGATATTCGTTGTCATCAATGTTTCTCATTTTGGCAAACGGGAAACAGCTCGTATAATGCGTGCTCTATTTTGCGATAATGAAATTCTTGATACCTAAAAATATTGTCGAAGTCTGGTATGTATACTCTTAGCTTACGGTAGATGTATACTAAAAATTCATGGAGTAGTGCGTGATTAGCTAATTTGATAACTGCAGTGAAAAACTATTACCAGAGAACTTAATAGTGTGCAGGTCATCCATTATTCTTAGTGGAGAACGATTAACTAGTTATTTTACCAAGAGGCAATGGTCATAGTACTTCAGTTTTTTTGTTTTTGGATGCTTTGGCATAGTCATTGTCAGTTCAATGCCGCCACAGGAACGACCTAATAGATTCACCAATGATTATTTAATGGCTTTACAAACTGCTTTGTTGTGCTTTGTAGTGCCAGATTAGGTATGGTGATCATATCTTATGACTGTAATCTCGCAGGTTCTACCAGTATATACTGTGTCCACTTATGCAGGACAGGAAACCATATCAGTATGGGTGTATCTGCAGCTCGTAAAGCCATGAAAGCAGTGAAAAATGTCTAAGATATCGTAGGTGGAATTGCTTTATGATTATTAAACGTTAGAGTTTCATTATTTTCAGAGTCCATTTTAAGGATCGTATGTAAAGTAGCATCATTCAGAGAGCAAAACTTAATTTTATACCTAGGTCTGTATACTGTGCGCGATTTGATCCATAGTGGAGCGCTGAGCAATCTTCTAAATAACGCTGAGTTGCCATTAATACTTATTTTACGTAGGAATATTCATTAAGTGGGATGGCTAAATAGTGTTACTCTGGCAACATTTTTGTCAGAGTATTCGCTAATCATCAGTGATTCTTGACTATCCACTACGAGGCAATCGTAACGTTGCAATACAAACATTTTCCCTTCAATCTGGACTCTCAGATTATCTCCTGCATTAAATAATAACCGTATACCACGTTCATAGTCCCAGCATCCTCCACCTTCCCAGACTACAGATGCTTGTACGCGATCAGCTCGATAAATCACATTAAAATCCAGAAGTGGACCGTTTACTACTTGACAATCAACCACGGCTTCACCGTTAAAATTTGTGGCTTGAAAACTGTTGATTAGTTGGCTCTTTTCACCATTAATAATAAGGTACATCCCTCCACCTTCCAGCACACTAATGTTACGAAGATAGCCATCAAAACGGGAAAATGGTCCAGAATTAGCAATAGTAGCTATCGAGATACGCCATTCATATTCTTTCATTCCTTCAGGGAAACGATAAACTTCTCGAGTCACTCCCTGACCATTTTTCCATGACATGGCAGGGTAATCCTGATAACGCATCAATCGAATCATTTACGAATACTTCCTTCTAGCCGATAACGGGAACCAGGGTAGATAAGACGTACACTGGTAACAATTTTCTTTTCTTTATGACCAATCCAAGTTCGACGATTGACCAGCAAACAGGGAGTCAATTCATCGATTTCCAGATAAATACTCTCAGCTCGGCTTACATTTACTGCTTCAATGATGTGCTCCCCTTCAACAATCGGAATAATAGAAGAGAGATAGGCATTAGGGGTAATACGGGTAAAATCTTGTTGTAAATAGTCAGGTACTACCTGAGTATTTACTAGCCTATCTTCCAGCATCACTGGGATACCATTTCCATAATGGCAAATCAGAGAATTGTAAAGGCTACTCCCTTTCTGTATTCCAAAAATGAAGGCTTGCTGAATATCTGCGTTAATTTCTGTAAGCCTGAATACCCGAGCATGGTGTCGGTGACCACGACTGGCGATTTCATCAGCAATATTATTTATTTCTAGTAATGCTGACTGACCGCGTATTTCTGCTACAAAGGTACCAACTCCTTGCATCCGAACAAGTAACCCTTCTGCAGTCAGCTCACGCAAGGCTCGGTTTACTGTCATCCGGCTATAGCCAAAAAGCTTTACTAGCTCACTTTCTGAAGGAAGTCGAAAATTTACAGGCCAAACATTGCTATGAATTTTAGTTTTGATCATCGCCTTCACTCGTTCATAAAATGGAGTCGGATTGTTCAGTGAATCATCTGTAACAATAAGTTTTTCTTGGCCATTCTGTACCATAATCAATCCTCATTCGGATAATAGTCTCAGTTTACTCTATGTTTAATTATATGTATATATACATATATATATAATTGTAATAAGGTGATGATATGGCTGTCTGGTTTGCAAAAAAAGCACTGTTACCTGAGGGTTGGGCTGATAATGTCAGAATTAATGTATCTGATAACGGGGAAATTATCGATGTAGTTCCTAATGCAAAACCTGATGGAGAACACCTGAATGGTATTGTTGTCCCTGGTATGCCAAATTTGCATTCTCATGCTTTTCAACGTGCAATGGCTGGATTAACGGAAGTAGCTACAGATCCAAGTGATAGTTTCTGGAGTTGGCGGGATTTGATGTACCGCATGGTTGGTAAGATAACTCCAGATCAGCTAGAAATTATCGCCCGATATTTATATGTCGAAATGCTCAAAGCTGGGTACACCTGCGTAGCCGAATTTCATTACTTGCACCACGATGCTAGCGGTAATCCCTATCCCCACTGTGATGAACTAGCACTGCGGATTTCTAGAGCAGCTCGTCAATCTGGTATCGGATTGACACTTTTGCCAGTGCTCTATAGTCATGCTGGGTTTGGAGGACAACAGCCTGCACAAGGTCAGAGGCGTTTCATTAATGATACAGAATCTTACTTAGTTCTCCACGAGCAAATAACCAGCAAATTAGTTCATGAACCCATGCAACGTACGGGTCTATGTTTTCATTCACTACGTGCGGTTACTCCACAACAAATTCAACAGGTAATGGATTATAATACTGAACCACAGCCAATACATATCCATATTGCAGAACAAAAAAAAGAGGTGGATGACTGTCTTGTCTGGAGTGGTCAGCGCCCTGTAGAATGGTTGTACGATCATGTGGCAGTTGATCATAATTGGTGTTTGATTCACGCAACGCATCTTACAGATCAGGAAACGGATCGTATTGCAGATTCTGGAGCTGTTGTCGGTCTTTGTCTGACAACGGAAGCTAATCTTGGTGATGGTCTTTTCCCAGCTCAGCGTTTCCTTTCTAGAGGAGGTATTTGGGGAATTGGTTCAGACAGCCATATCACTGTTAGCGTAACGGAAGATTTACGTTGGTTTGAATACGGTCAACGGCTTAAGGATCAGCGCCGTAACCGGCTAGTTCTTCCTAGAGAAACGAATATTGGAAACGTGTTATATCAGAGTGCATTGCGTGGTGGAGCACAAGCTCTTGGGCAAAATATTGGTCGGATTCAGCCTAGTTACCGCGCTGATTTATTGGTTCTAAATGATGAGGATCCTTTTATTGCGACAGCTTCTGAAGATATGATTCTTAACCGCTGGATTTTTGCTTGCTCTCATAATCCTATTTGCCATGTTATTACTGGCGGGCATTGGGTTATTAAGGATGGTAAACATCATGATGAAGAACAACTTCGTCAAGCTTTTATTCAGGTAATGATGCAGTTAGCTCGCGTGTAGTGGTTTATGAAATAAAGACATAAGGGTTGTGACTATAGTAGCTCAGTAATTCTGGATATTCCAATTTTGTTAAAGTTAATATCTTAATCAGATGGACCATAATTAAAACTGGTAAAATTAAACAGGCTTTTTTCCTAAAGTTTGATTGGAAGTGATGGAGAAAATTATTAAATATTAATGCAATGTGCATGAAGTATCTCAAGGGCTTAAGTTTGATCATTTTCATAAGTGAAGTGGGTTATATAAACGAGAATTTCAGAGACTGGAGTTTTTCGATGATGCTATTTTGCTGCTAGACGATGCAAAATTTAAAAGATAAGAACACCAAATTAAGCATTTTGAAACAAAAAAAGAGATGTGAGGCAAACTGCCGTGTTAATGAGTAAGAATCTTAGAAAATGCTCTCGTTAATTGCGTAGCTTAAATCAAAATGATTCATCACCATGTTGTGTCATTTGCTCGGTGTAAATCGCAGAGCCTATTACCGATTTATTGGAGGTGATTTAATATGAGATTTTACGCTAAGTGTAAAAAGGTAAGGGTTAGATAAGAATTAATAATAATTCATTGTTTTACGCATGATTTTTATTATTCAATGCACTATTTATTAATTAGATTCTGACGCCAAAAAATTGTAAAAATCAAAATTGGATACAAAAAAGGAGAGAGGGGATGAAAAGCTTTTGAAAGCTCAGAAAATTGCCTTCGAAAGCTTTTTAAAAAAATAAATGGGGATAAATATCTAGCGTCGTAATAAGCAAACTTTCAGAAAAACTTAAAGAATCAATGAAGAAACTTAGAAAAAAGGATGCACTTTATAGAGTGTACATTTAAAAATCCTATTCCTTTACCTTTATTTACATATCCACCATAAAAAAATAAATAAAATCAATAAATACATGCAATTGAAAGGTATGGTGCCGCATGCCGGATTTGAACCAGCGACCCCATCATTACGAATGATGTGCTCTACCAACTGAGCTAATGCGGCACAAATCTACGCACTGATTAGACAAAGGTCAATTCGAGGGTAATAGCCAAAACAATACATAAAAGCAAGTGTACATTTTGTTTAACGATTTATAAGATATGGAAGGTCGTTTGAGGTAGGAGAAGGAGCTTGCAGAAGTTAAGACAACGGTATTTTTGGTCTTTTATGTTATAGTGCTTTCTTAATTTATGAGAGCTGTGACTCTAGAGGTGATACCAAAAGTGCATCTTTAGGATGATAAATGATGTTAAGATCTCTTTGTATAAATAAGTAAGGTGCCTACGATTTTTGTGAGAAAGAGGGAAGTTTATTTGGTAAGCTATTGGGGGAATGAGAAATGCTATCGGTTACTTATACTATGGAGATAAGGTCAGTGTAACAATTGTTTGATAAAAGTCACCTTCTCATTTTTATAGGGTAAAAGTAAGAGAAGTGATTTGGCCAAATTAAACATATTTTGTCATTTAAGGCGGAGTAAGAAATCATATCAGATGAAAGTTGGCTGGCAGAACTAGAAATGAAATTAGCGCATTACGAAAAACTTGTGGAGGTTTTTTTTGTGTGATAGCTGACCAATGAAAAAGTTTAAATGAAATATCTAAAAAGTAATGCTGTAACGAAACGATTTTTAAATTTAGAAGATTACATTTGCTTTAAAACTATTGTTCTAATTCCCTCTTATCGGGGAAGACATCTAGTACTTTTGTTGAAGATTTCAAGTTTTTTCTAAAGAGAATTTTTCGGATTTTTTCAAGATATTACAGGATATTATAAGCAGTGGACTGCAATGATGTGAAATTTTTATCGCAATTGCTTGCGTTTACTACTTGAGTTTTTTCGTGCAGACTTTTTCGTAGGTGAAGATTCTAGAATAAATTCTAGTAATTAAATACCTTAAATTTAAAATTTATCAAAATGAAAGTTTATAACATAGTAACCTACAATATTTATAAGTGATGTGTATGTTCATAGTTAGATGTTCTTAATCTATGTTTATTAACGAAATGACTTTCAAGCCTATTTTTATAGGGTGAAGTTCTCTAAGTGTATCGGTTGTATGTAGCATAATGAATTTTAGAGGAATTTTTATAATATCAAATATATTTTCCCTTTATAAATGAAGTTTTGTGAAAAGATTCTTATTTTTCGTAATTCAAGATACAAAACATATTGCTAAAGCGCTTAAGAGAAACCGTGCTGGTAAACAAGTTAGGGTGGGGCAAATTAAAGATAGGAAAGGTGATATGATATTACGTATAAACTGGTTAAAATCATAGATATTTGTTTGTAGGAAGTTTGCTAATATTTTATTGAAGGATGTTACTGTCTAATGTAATGCGTTTACAGTTATGTGTTCCATCAACGACAGATACTATAATCGTCAGTGTAACAAAAATAAAAACTATTAATTTAAATAAAGGATGGAGCATATTTCTTCTTGTCATTTTAATGGAACATTTAAGTAATACACGGAAAAACAAGTAGTTGCGTTATGACAAAAAAATGAATTTAGATTTATTTTTGTGATTTTTTTACAAAATATACATAAAAATCATGGTTTGTTTTTTTGATAAAATTTAGATTGCATCCAATAAAAGTAATGAGGAATGATGATTGAGAATAAGCACAATGAATTAAAGCGCAGCCTTCAAAATCGTCACGTTCAAATGATTGCTTTAGGAGGTGTAATTGGAACAGGCCTTTTTTATGGATCAACAGAATCTATACAATTAGCTGGTCCTTCAACTATTCTGGCTTATCTTTTCGGAGGGCTTATTATCTATTTGATCATGCGTATGCTTGGTGAGATGTCAGTAGAAGAGCCAACTTCGGGTGCGTTTAGTTTTTTTGCTTATAAATATTGGGGAGGGTTTGCTGGTTTCATAACGGGTTGGAATTATTGGTTCCTTTATATTCTCGTTAATATGACAGAACTTACAGTTATTGGGCTTTATCTTGATCATTGGGTTTTGATTGATCATTGGAAGTCATCCTTTATCCTTTTGGTATTGGTTACATTGATTAATTTATTAAATGTTCGTTTTTACGGAGAGTTTGAGTTTGCTTTAGCTTTAATTAAGGTAGCTGCTGTTGTTGGTGTAATTATTTTTGGAGTTTTTCTGATTGTCACTGGAATAAGCGGGAATCATGCAAGCATTCATCATCTTTGGGATTATGGAGGTTTTTTTCCGTATGGTGTGATGGGGGTTGTTTTGGCTACTTGTGTGGTGATGTTTTCTTTTGGGGGAACAGAGCTTATTGGCATTGCCGCTGGAGAGGTATCAGACCCACAAAAAACAATTCCAACTGCTATTCGTAAAGTTATGTGGAGAGTTGTGATCTTTTATATTGGTTCTATGAGTATTATTATGATGATAAGCCCATGGAATATGATTGGGAAGAATGGCAGCCCTTTTGTTACAATTTTTGAGACTGTAGGAATTCCTGCAGCTGGTCATATTTTGAATTTTGTGGTTATTATGGCTGCCATTTCAGTTTACAATAGTGGCATTTATTCTAATAGTCGTATGCTTTATAGTTTAGCTATACAAAAAAATGCACCACATATTTTTAGTAAACTGAGTGCCGCTTGTGTTCCTTATGTTGCTCTCCTTTTTTCATCGATTTGTACGGCGATAATTGTCGTTATTAATGCTCTTGTCCCCGATAATAGTTTTATGCGTGTTATGGCTCTTGCAACTGCAGCAGCAATTATTACTTGGTTCATTATCGTTATTGTTCATTTAAAATTTCGAAAAGCACATAAAGGCAGAAAGGAGCCATTTATTTATGCGTTTGGTTTATATCCGTACGCTAATTATCTGTGTCTTTGTTTTCTTGTTTTGTTGTTGTGCATTATGTTCGTAAGTGGTTTTGGAAAAAATGGATTGATGGCTCAACTTTTCAATATTGTGGGAATAAGAATATCCTCCATTGAATCATATATTCCCGCGCAGATGCCTGATATGAGTTTGGCAATTATTATTATTCCTCTATGGTGTTTACTTTTGCTTTTGTGCTATAGACTTAAACGATAAGAAGAGATAAGATAAAAGGATTGATTGGGGGCAGTCTTGGGAATCATAAAATTCGATAATGTAACACAAGTCTTTGGTGACTTGTGTGTCCTAAGGAATATTAATGTACAGCTTACTGAAAGACGAATTGCAGTTATTGGTGCAAATGGTTCTGGAAAAAGCACATTTGTTCGTCTTATAAATGGGTTACAATTACCATCTCATGGTTTTGTGAGCGTTGATGGGCTTGATACAAAGCGTGATGCAAAGGCAGTGAAGCGTAAAATAGGATTTGTTTTTCAAAATCCTGATAATCAAATTGTCCTGCCATTAGTAGAAGAAGATTTATCTTTTGGTCTCAAAAATTTAAAATTTAGTAAAGATCAAATTAAGGAGCGTGTAGATGAGATTTTACAGCGTTATGATCTCCAAATTTTCAGAAATCACGCGGTTCATTTATTAAGTGGTGGACAGAAGCAATTAGTTGCCATTTCGAGTGTGGTGGCAATGAAACCGGATTATATTATTTTTGATGAGCCAACGACATTACTTGATTTGCGAAATAAGCGCCGTGTTACACAAGTTATAGAAGAGTTGTCACAAACAGCAATCGTTGTATCACATGATTTGGAATTTCTCAGAGATTTTGATAGAGTGCTTGTTTTTGATAAGGGGGAAATAGCGGTTGATGATGTACCTTCTGTTGCAATTAAAGAATATATAAGCAGAATGTCGTGATTGGTTTATATTTCCCTCAAGACACATTTATCCATCGGCTTAGACCAGAAATTAAGTTGGTGTTCCTTACTGTTTGTGCAACCATTATAATTATGGTTTCATCGATACCCTTGCTCTCATTATTTTTGTTGTTTGTGGCTTTATTGTACAGAATTGCAAAGATTCCTTTTGAAAATATTTTAAAACAGCTTAAATCTACGGGTTTATTTTTAGTACTTATATTTGTTTTTCAAGCGATTTTTAATAATTGGCTTACGGGATTTGAGGTCATATTACGTTTGATTACCCTTATTTTTCTAGCTTCACTCGTTTCTCTAACAACCAAAGTTTCAGATATGGTAACTTCAATTGAGGCAGGGCTTCGACCATTTCGGTGTTTTGGTATAAATCCATCAAAATTTAGTATGGTTTTATCTATGACAATCAGATTTATTCCAGTTGTTAGTGAGAAATTTAATGAAGTGCGTGAAGCACAGAAAGCACGTGGGTTTGATACCAATATTTTCGCTCTTGCAATGCCCCTAATTTTACGAACTATCAAGATGGCTTCAGAGGTTGCTGAAGCTTTAGATGCACGCTCTTATGATAGTGATGCTGATGATGAAGTTTAATGATTGATAAAAACATTTATGATTATGAGGGAGAATAATTCATGAATACAAAAGATTTGACTTATATTGCTTTATTTGCTGCTATTTATGCAGTTTTAGGTCTTTTCCCCCCCATTCACTTGCCTTTTCTTATGGGAGTTCCTATTACGGCTCAGTCTATGGGGCCGATGTTAGCGGGATCTATACTTGGAGCAAAAAGAGGGGCTTTAGCATCAGTTCTTTTTCTTGTCATGGTTGCGGCTGGATTTCCTTTGTTGGCTGGAGGGAGTGGAGGTTTTGGTGCTTTTTTAAGAGCCGGAGGTGGCTATCTGATTGGTTTTGCAGTTGCTGCATTTTTTATTGGTTTTATGGTTGAGTTGTTTTGGCATCGATTAAATTTTATTACGTTAGTTGTAATAAATACTGTAGGTGGTATTGGGGTTGTGTATCTTTTTGGAATACCATGGATGGCTTATATTCTTCAAGTCTCTTTACCTAAAGCTTTAATAATTGCATCAGGTTTTATAATTGGTGATTTTTTAAAGGTGCTGATTGCCTCTTCTGTCGCGCTTGCAGTTAAGAAGTCCTCTCCTATCATTTCGTAAGAGAAAGGTAATTTTTACTTTAAATGATGGTTTTGTATAGCCATACATTTTTGGATAAAAGTGAGGAGTGATTACATGATAAATTTCCTCTTAAAATTTATTCTAATTGTTCGTAGAAAATTTTAATCAGATTCGTAAAGCACAGAAGGCACGCGGGTTGGATACCAATATTTTCGCTCTTGCAATGCCCCTAATTTTACGAACTATCAAGATGGTTTCAGAGGTTGCTGAAGCTTTAGATGCACGCTCTTATGATAGTGATGCTGATGATGAAGTTTAATGATTGATAAAAACATTTATGATTATGAGGGAGAATAATTCATGAATACAAAAGATTTGACTTATATTGCTTTATTTGCTGCTATTTATGCAGTTTTAGGTCTTTTCCCCCCCATTCACTTGCCTTTTCTTATGGGAGTTCCTATTACGGCTCAGTCTATGGGGCCGATGTTAGCGGGATCTATACTTGGAGCAAAAAGAGGGGCTTTAGCATCGGTTCTTTTTCTTGTCATGGTTGCGGCTGGATTTCCTTTGTTGGCTGGAGGGCGTGGAGGTTTTAGTGTTTTTTTAGGAGCTACAGGTGGCTATCTGATTGGTTTTGCAGTTGCTGCATTTTTTATTGGTTTTATGGTTGAGCTGTTCTGGGATCGGTTAAATTTTATTATATTATTTGTGATAAATGCTGTGGGTGGTATCGGGATTGTGTATCTTTTTGGAATACCATGGATGGCTTATATTACTGAAATTTCTTTACTTGAAGCTTTAACGATTTCATCAGGTCTTATGATTAGTGGTTTTTTGAAAGTGTTTATTACATCCTCTATAGCACTTACAGTTAAGAAGTCCTTTCCTCTCATTTCGTCACAGAAAGGATAATCTTGACTTTAAATGAAGCTTTTATACAGCAATATAATTTTGGATAAAAGACAGGGAATGATAAAATAATAAAACTCCCTGTCTTATTTATTTTTATTTAATGAGAGAGAACAGACACATAAAAAAAGCTTATTGTATGTTATCTAAATGTTTATCTCAAAAATAAGTATTATATAATTCATGTATATTGTTATTACGAGGATAAAATACAAAAATATTATTGATAAACTGCATAATTTAATTTTTATGCTTTATTGTTGAAAATGGTATTTTGTAGAAAATTTAGATGATTTATTGAATGTAAACTGTGCAAAATGTTATTTTTTCTATCTGCAAATTCGCAAGTTTTTTGTAAAAAAAGAAAAATTATAGCATTTTGATCATATTTTAATTTAAATTTTAGTAATCGATGATTTATTGATAACTGCATAGCATGTAATATATTTTAGATTCAAAATACTATTTTAATAAATATTTTTTATACTATATAAATATCAGTAAAATTTTGTTGACTCCATTATGAATGTTTGTTAAATACAATGAACACAAATTGTTAAAATTTGTGAATACAATTGAAAATAAACTATACAGATAAAGCTATGAATATAAGATATTTTTTTGCTATATGCGCTATTGTTTTAAGTTTTTCCTCTGTTGCAAAAGCGTCTAATCATCCATTTCCTCAAGAAACAGTATCTGTGATTAATGCTCCTACTGTTTCTAAAATAAGTTTATTGTGTAGTGAACAGGTTGATTCTTTATTGAATAGAGTTATATTATACACTACTCAAAGTAATAATTATGTATTTGAGAAAGCTGTACAATCGACGTTTAAAAAAATAAAACGTGTGTTTGTCGATTTGTGGCGATATTTATACGCTTCTATATTCTACATATTTAAGTAGTAGGGATATAGTATCCTTTAACCTAATTTTTCCCAGTAAAAACATAATATTTTAAGAAGTGTTTCAATATTTTAAAAAAAAGAAGTTGATATTTATATTAAAGTAAAACTTTTTGGATTATGCACATATGTAGAGACTGTTTGCTTTTGATTTTGCAGAAATTTATATTTATAATTTTCCTTTAGTTAAAAGAGCGATATGGTTTTTGTAACGCTCTTCTGAGTAGGGATGAAAGAGTTATAAATATACTGTAAATTTTCTAAAAAAAGATCGGTTACTATGTAATGAAGCTTTTAGAGAAAATGAGGTAAGTTAAGTACCGATGCTGTTGGATTGAAGAATATCATTTTCCTTCATGTGTGCTTTTGCAATTTCTTCGCTGACATTTTCACAATATTTAGTTAAATTATCTATACAAAGGGTTTTTATTACATCTTCTGTGCTTTCAAGAACTTTCAAAATTTCAAATTTATCATAGAATGGTCTTGGTTTAGCAGCGTGTTCATTGTTATTATAAACGTTCAAAATTTCATCAGAATTCACAAAAATTAGCTTTTTTATAATGCATACATATTAACAATAAAGCATGTATTACGTGTATTTTTTAAAAGTATAAAAACTTTCTTATAAAATTTTTATTAATTGACAATTTTTTAAGAAAGGGGAAAGGAAGTAGTTATGAAGATAACAAAGGATGACATGAAATTAGATAATAAGAATAATACAGCTAATTTCTGCATTTAGTTATAAAAGAAAAAAGCTTTTATTTTTTCCTTCTGCATGCAGACGATTTAAAAGATGAAGAATTGTTCCTTTATCGGGTTGAGTTTTTTTCTAGCGGATCAATAATTTGCTCATCAATAGTTTGTTTTGTGGCGGGGATTGAAAAAGAGGATCCATCTCCCTCTCCAGTTAATAATCATCCTTCACTAATTCTAAATATTTTTGCATATTTTGCAGATGTGCGCGTTGAGCTTTCTGGCTGGGTGCGTAACAAATAAAAGAACTTCTTGTGTTGGTTGGATACCGATTTGTTTGGATTGACAAGATGTTACTGTCATCAGCCCGAATTTAGCAAGAGATATTTTAAAGCGTAACAAACAGGGCGAACGTTTGTGTGGGTGGAGATATGGTTAAAAGAAAAATTGAGAAGCACACAGAGAGCTTACGGATGCAGAAAAGGAAATGCTTCAAGAAATAATTGTTACCTACCAAAGTGTGAAAATGATGTTTCGCTTCATGAAGTGGATAGCGCTCATCATCTTTTTATTTATTCTTGAATTTGCACGCCTCGTAGACGCAGTAGACAATATTTTCACGCATCCGAAGCAATGGATAACGAAAAATTGAAAATGAACGTTTAAAAAAGCTTTTTACATTACGCGATAATTTTGTATTTCATATTACTAAAATTAAGTATAATAATAACAAAGTATTTATTTAATTACAAAGTGAGAACAGATTTATATTCACGAATTCTCTTTTTATGCGATGAAACAGAGACAGCTTTCTCTTCTTTAGTTGCAACTAAGTTCTTATCGTATCTTTCAAAGACAGTTTCATCTTTTTTGTTAACTTTTTCACCTACAGCGCTTGGGTTTGATTCTATATATTTTTCGAGACGTCCCTTTCCCTGCGTATGTTTGTAAAAAGTAACGGGAAGATACTGATCTAATTTATGAGAAGGCAAAGGCGTGTCTGGTTCACATAATATATCTCTAACGTTATCCTCGTGCATTTTTCTTAATCGTTCAGACTCAGTATAAAGTTTTTTAGCAAGAGCTAAACTAAATATTCCACACTCAGAGGAGCTTCGCTGAATATCCATCTCCACCATGGAAAAATGGCAATTAGGCAATCCGCGAGATTTAACAGCCATTAATGTTCTCATTCTTAGCATGTCTTGTTGTACGCCATGAAAGGTTGTAGGTTCAAAAAGTATAAAGGAGTTTTGTTCGTCAAGAGCTCTATAATCAATGACCGCAAAATGAATTCCTCGATCCCTCGAGCTAACTATAAATCTAGAAGATTGAACTTTATAATCGATTGCTTTTTCCATGAGGAAAGCAAGGTGATGAGGATTATTTGCTAACCGAAGATTCACGTCTGGATATTTCTCGTTTGCTTGCTCTACCAAGGCAGGCATCATTCTGAGATCTATACGTGCATAATTAGTATCTACCCAACGACCATCGGCAATATCTTTCTCTAAATTTGCAATAACACTTTTTAATTCTTCAGGACTGAATTCTGTATCTTCTTCTGAAGAAATGTTTTTTTCTAAATCTGCACGGGCACCTGCCAGTGGCTCGTTTGCAGCATCGCTTTCTTGCATTTGTGAAGAAGAAGAGGCGACAGCTCGAGAATCACGAGGTTTCATAATATTAACCTCCAGTTAGTAATTAATGCTGGATATTATTGGCTTACATTTTGGTAAATTAATGTCTTATGCAATTGCGAAATATGTAAGATTTTGATTATATTTGTTTTTTTATTATTTTTGTAAAAAAAGCTTGTTGTGTTTTTTATATTCTTAAAACAAAATCTGTAATAAGTTTATGGTGTACATATGCACTTAAGATACGCTGAAAAAGCGATAAACGATGTTTAGAAAAGAAGCTGATTCTTGCCGTAAAAACTTTAAGAAGAGCCCTCACCTGATCGTCAAATTTATAGTATGTTTAGTCAGAAATAGCAGGTCTTTCACAACAAGACTCAAAAATTAAAGAATTGATGAAAAAATTAGCAAAAAAGATGCCTTTGATTAAGGGCACGTTCAAAGATCCTATTCCCTCACCTTTATTTACGTATCCCTCACCTTTAAAAAACATAAATAAAATCAATAAGTTATACGCAATAAAAAGCGGTATGGTGCCCAGACGCGGATTCGAACCACGGACACGCGGATTTTCAGTCCGCTGCTCTACCAACTGAGCTATCTGGGCACATCTTACTGAACATGTAAAACGTGTGCGGTTATAACATTAAAATCTCTTCTGTCCAGTATCAAAAGAAAAATAATCGATTTTTTATAAGTTATTTTTGTATTCTCTAGACATTATAATTATCCTTTTCGTAAAATCAACTTGATAGGTATATTGCGATACGTTAGTGTAAATTCATCAGATGCTATTTTATCGTAGTAATGACGCAGGCAATTCCTTTTACAAACCAATCTAGAGGGGAGAATGGTTGGTGAGAGTACTTTTTATAAAGATTCTGCGTATTTAAAACTTACGAAATAAATAGAAAATATCTTTGGTATCTGTGTAAAAGGCTTTTAGCACAGCAGCCTTTATAATAATTTGTCGCTCTTAAAACAAGCCATTTAAAAGGGGAGAATAGTAATAATGTTGAAAAAACCAGACCGCCGTCCAGCGAATCCTCATTTTTCTTCAGGTCCTTGTAGTAAGTATCCTGGCTGGACTGTTGAGGTCTTAAAAAAGGCATTATTAGGGCGTTCTCATCGATCTAAAATAGCACGATTAAGACTTGCTGAAGTTATTGATTTAACTCGTGAAGTTCTTGAAGTGCCTTCTGATTATCGTATAGGTATTGTTCCTGCTTCAGATACTGGTGCTGTTGAGATGTCTTTGTGGTCTTTATTAGGTGCACGTGGTGTTGATATGGTGGCGTGGGAGAGCTTTGGTTCGGGGTGGGCTGCTGATGTTGTCGAGCAGTTAAAGCTTCCTGATGTGCGTTGTTTTAGAGCTCCTTATGGTGAATTGCCAGACTTAACACAAATTGATTTTAATCGTGATGTTGTTTTTACATGGAATGGGACGACTTCTGGTGTGCGTATTCCTAATGCATGTTTTATTCCAGATAAGCGGGCAGGATTAACAATTTGTGATGCAACATCAGCAGCTTTTGCGCAAAAGCTTGAGTTTTTAAAATTAGATGTTGTTACTTTTTCATGGCAAAAAGTTTTAGGAGGTGAGGCAGCACATGGTATATTGATTTTAAGTCCTCGTGCTGTTGAGCGGCTTGAAAATTATACTCCAGTTTGGCCTATGCCCCAGATTTTCCGTATGACAAAAGATGGAAAACTGAACGAAAATATTTTTAAAGGAGAGACAATTAATACGCCTTCTCTATTGTGTGTTGAAGATTATCTTGGTGCATTAAAATGGGCTAAGTCGTTGGGTGGCTTGCCAGCATTAATGGCACGAGTTGATAAAAATTTTGCAGTAATGGATGCGTTTGTTTGTAAAACACCTTGGTTAGAGTATTTAGCAAAGGTGCCTCAAATACGTTCTAATACATCTGTTTGTTTAGAAATTGTGGATCCAGTCATTACTGCTTTGGATGTTGAAAGGCAGGCATCTTTTGTACAAGCAATAGTGGATCGTCTTGATGAAGAGGGTGTGGCATATGATATTGGTTCATATAGAAATGCTCCTCCAGGTCTTCGGATTTGGACAGGTATAACAATTGAGGTTTCTGATCTTGAACTTTTAACAAAATGGCTTGAATGGGCATTTCAGGTTGAAAAAGCTCGACTTTAAAATAATTTCTTACGATTTTTATAACACGTACTTTTTATCAGAAAAACTCTCTTCAAGCGTGACATAGATTATAAAAAGTTATGGGGGAGATGTTATTTTTTACTAGATCTTTGCAAAGATAATAACCAAAAGCTCTAAATTCTTCTACTTTTTTAGAAAAAATAATGGGTTTAGAATAAAGGTACATTTTATATCTTCATGTTGTTTGCCTTTATTATCATGAAATTGAGGGTTTAATAACATGAAGATTGGGAAAAAGCTAAAATGAAGAGTCGCACTTGCTCTAAGGTTTCGTTATAAGAGAGCGTTTGTTTTTTTATGCTGGTTTTATTTTACCAAACACGACGGAGAAAGTTATGGCCAATGTAGTAGTTGTCGGTACACAATGGGGCGATGAAGGTAAAGGTAAAATTGTAGATTGGTTATCTGAGCGAGCAGATATCGTGGTGAGATATCAGGGTGGACACAATGCAGGTCACACATTGGTTATTGACGGAGTTAGTTATAAATTATCGCTTTTACCGTCTGGCTTAGTTCGTGGGAAGTTATCAATTATTGGCAATGGCGTTGTTATTGATCCTCATCATTTTGTTGCAGAGTTAAAAAAATTACGTGATCAAGGCGTGAAGATTACGCCGGAAATTTTACGTATTGCTGAAAATGCTCCTTTAATTCTTTCTGTGCATCGTGATCTTGATACAAGTCGAGAGAGTGGTTTTTCGGGTTTAAAAATTGGTACAACAAAGCGTGGTATTGGTCCAGCTTACGAAGATAAAGTGGGTCGTCGTTCTATTCGCGTGATGGATTTGGCAGAAGTTGATACGCTTATGGTTAAGATTGAACGGCTTTTGCGACATCATAATACTTTGCGTCGTGGGATGGGTATTGCAGAGGTTGATCCTCAAGCGCTTTATGATGAATTAATGCAAGTAGCGGATGAAATTTTACCTTTTATGGACTGCACGTGGCGTCTTTTAGATGAAAATTATCAGATGGGAAAACGCATTCTTTTTGAAGGTGCGCAAGGTGCTTTATTAGATAATGATTTTGGGACTTATCCTTATGTGACGTCATCAAACACGGTCTCTGGACAGGCTTCCACAGGTTCGGGTATGGGACCTAATTCAATTCATTATGTTTTAGGTATTGCAAAGGCTTATACAACACGCGTTGGAGAAGGACCATTTCCGACAGAGCTGAAAAATGATATTGGCGAATTTCTTGGGATGCGTGGTAATGAATTTGGCGTTGTAACGCGTCGAAAGCGCCGATGTGGTTGGTTTGATGCTGTCTTAGTACGTCAGATGGTAGCGATTTGCGGGGTTCAAGGTATAGCACTAACAAAGCTTGATGTATTGGATGGATTGGATGAAATTAAAATTTGTGTTGGTTATGAACTTGATGGTAGAAAGATTGATTATTTACCTTCTTCTATGGGAGTCCAAGCTCGTGTAAAACCAGTGTATGAGACATTGGAAGGCTGGAAAGAGGCAACAGCACATGCGTTAAGCTGGGAAGATTTACCTGTGCAAGCTGCCAAATATATACGCTATATTGAAAAATTAACCAATACACAGGTGGCTTTATTATCTACGAGTCCTGAGCGCAAAGATACTATTCTTATTACTGATCCGTTTGCAGATTAATCATTATGATCATCATGGTTTTCATGTTATCTTTATACTTTTGTACGTATAAAGACTTAAGAGCAAATGATAAAAAGTATCAAATAGCATTGTTTAATTTATGTATTCATTTTAGACTGCAACAATAGTTATTTCAATTATACAGAGCAATCAACTTAGATGGCTAAAAAGGCTTTTACCTCGCAGCTGAGGTTTTTCCTCAGTTTGAGAAAGATTAGATAGGATATGATAGATTTTGTTAAAATCTTAAAAAAGGCAATTAATGCGCAAAGTAATGTTACATCACAAGTGCGCGAGCGGATTTATAAACGAGCTATCGAAACATTAGAGCATCAATTTACAGAAGCGACAATACCACAAGCAATAGCTGATGAGCAAAGACAGGTTTTGCAAAGTGCTATTACGACTGTTGAAGAAGAATATTTAGCGGTTGAAAAGGAATTGCTTTCTTCAGGGGGTAAATGGAAATCTATAGGTACGGCTGAAGGTGACAAAAACATAGATTTTGTTTTGCCACAAGGTAATGATGCTTCAGCTGTAGTAGCAGAAGAAAGACAAGAATTTTTTGCAACAAATTTAAAGAATAATAAGGCGTCTGATACGCTTTCTACATCAGGCATACCAGATGCAGAGCCTGTTAATATGGATACTTATTTAGCCTCTCAGCATATTGATAAAAATACGTTAAAGGATTCTATTATAGCCTCTGCTGCGCAAGTCGATAATTTACATGTTGTTTCGCATATTTTTTCTCAAGCTTTACGTCGTGCTAATCGCTCGTCGATGCAAAAGCGTGTTATGGTAGGGATTGCTTCTTGTATCAGTTTTGTCATTTTAACTATTGGTGTTTGTTTTGTTTTTGGACGTGTATTTGTATCAAGTGATTATCAGTTGTCAGAAGAAAATTTTCGAGCTTCGCATACAATACCGCATGCATTATCAGTGAATAGAAAGTTAACGCAACGTTTACTAGAGGATGGGAGCGAAATTGATACTAGTTTAGATAAAATGGCAGATTCTTTGAATAAAGGAGGAGGAACCTCAACAGTTGTTTCTTCTAATTTACAGCCAATAGATCAATTGGGTGAAGCTGTCCTTTATCAAACGCGTACGAACTATGATGTAGAAAAGGTGGCAACAGGTCGTGTACGGTGGTCGCTTATAAAAGAAGATCGTATTAAGGGAGAGCTAGGAGAATCAGCTATACAAGGCGATATAACAATTCCAGATGAAGGATTATCGTTACGGTTAATTTTACGTCGTAATACTGATTTATCTTTTCCTGCTGCGTATATTATGGATTTTATTTTTACTCTTTCTGATAAATTTTCAGGTCAAGCTATAAGCAATATTCAAGCATTGACTTTTAAGGCAAGTGAACAATCAATCGGACAAACTTTAACGGGGACTGTTGCGGCGAAGATTAAAGATGATTTTTTTCTTGTGGCATTAAGTGCTAATCACCCATTTCTTGGTCGCAATTTGCAGATAATACAGGAATTGGATTGGATACGTTTGATATTAGTTGACAAAAATGGACGCATAAATGAATTAACTTTTACAAAAGGATCAATAGGTAAGGCTATTTTTAACAAAGTCATTGGGCAGTGGATTGCACAATCAGATAATAACAACTTTAAAAGCGAATAGAGACACAAAATTACGAATGAACGAATATCTTCGCTTCTGTAAACAGGAAAAAAGCTTAACTCAAAAATATAAAGTCAATATACCCAATATATTGACTTTAGTGCACTTTAAAAACATATCAACACTATTTGCTTTGCATCTGCTTTCGGGAAAAAGTAGAAGTTTTTATGGAGTGCTGCACTTTTTCAAATGCACGCATTTCAATTTGTCTTACACGTTCCCGACTGATGTTAAATTCGCTTGAAAGTTCTTCTAGCGTTAATGGTTCGTCACTTAAACGGCGAGCTTGGAATATACGCTTTTCACGTTCATTAAGATTATCCATAGCATATGTTAACATAGAACGACGATTTTCTAATTCATCTTGCTCAATCAAAATTTGTTCTTGATTGTCAGAATCATCAACTAACCAATCCTGCCATTCGCTATCTTCACCTTCATTGGTACGAAGAGGCGCATTGAGTGAAGTATCACCACCAAGCCGACGGTTCATTGATACGACTTCATCTTCCGTGACATTCAATCGGGTTGCAATTTCCTTGACTTGTTCTGCGTTAAGATCACTATTATCAAGTGCTTGAAGACTACTTTTTAATTTACGAAGGTTAAAAAACAGGCGCTTTTGATTCGCAGTCGTTCCCATTTTAACCAAGCTCCAAGATCGTAATACATATTCTTGAATTGACGCTTTAATCCACCATATTGCATAGGTTGCAAGACGAAATCCACGCTCTGGCTCAAAACGCTTAACAGCTTGCATAAGCCCAACATTACCTTCTGAAATAACTTCTCCAATCGGTAATCCATAACCTCGATACCCCATAGCAATTTTAGCAACGAGACGCAGATGACTCGTAACTAATCTATGCGCAGCTTTCAAATCGTTATGCTCATGATAACGCTTAGCTAACATATACTCTTCTTTTGGTTCAAGCATCGGGAAACGGTGTATCTCTTCTAAGTAGTGATTCAATCCCCCATCACCTGCTATTATTGATACTAGATTCATATGGGCCATATAGCACCCTCCTTTTGTACGAATTCCCTAATAAGGCAAATTCTATTTTCAGACATCATATAAACTATATCTTACAATACTATCACTTTTATAATTTTTAATTTTGTTCAAAAAGAGATATTTTACTGTGAAATCATAAGAAAGCCAAAAGTTTCAATTAATTTTTTTAAAATGCTTGATAAGCTCAGTTATATCCTGAGGGAGTGGTGAAGAAAAAGACATAATTTCGCCTGTAGAGGGATGCTCAAAGGTAAGACTGGCCGCGTGCAGCGCTTGTCGATTGAATTGATCAATGGCATTTTTTATTACAGGATTAAGCGCGTTTGATTTTGTTTTAAAAGCATTTCCATAAACAGTATCACCTACCAGCGGGTGTCCAATATGAGCCATATGAACACGAATTTGGTGTGTGCGTCCAGTTTCTAGACGACATTCCAGAAGACTAGCAAAAGATGTTGTATCTGCACAAAAACCGTACTTTTCAAGTAAGGAAAAATGCGTAACAGCACGGCGAGCATGAGGATTTTTGCTATGAATAACAGCTTGCTTTATTCGGTTATGGGGAGAGCGACCAAGAGGGGCGTCAATTGTCAAAATATTATGATTGGGAGATCCCCAAATTAAAGCATAATAACGTCGGTCTAATGCGTTAGTACGTCCGTGATCAGAAAATTGGGCACAGAGATTTTTATGAGCAAGATCATTTTTGGCGACAACCATGACTCCGCTTGTATTTTTATCGAGACGATGGACAATACCAGGACGTTTAACGCCTCCAATACCAGACAAACTATCGCCACAGTGGTAGATAAGGGCATTAACTAACGTACCCGTCCAATTGCCATTGCCAGGATGAACAACGAGACCAGCAGGTTTATTTACGACAATGATGTGATTATCTTCAAATAAAATATCCAATGCAATAGCTTCGCCGTTTGGTTTTGCATCATTAAGGGTAGGCATTACCAATTCGATCATTTGATTGGATTTTAATTTTGTTTTCGGCTCTTTTATGAGTTGTCCATCAATTTTAAGGTAGCCTTCACGGATGAGGGTTTGCAAGCGTGAACGTGACAGTTCATGATGATATTTTTTAGCGAGCCACTGATCGAGTCGTTGCCCAAGAGCACCTTCATCCGTTATCTGCTGTATCACTATAGAATTCCTATCAAGTTTTTAATAAATTTTTTTACCAATATGAAATTGCTTTGGTATCCAGAAACTCTTTAATTCCCCATTTTCCACCTTCACGGGCACGTCCAGAAAACTTTACACCTCCAAAGTAACTGCCATTGGGTAAACTGTGTCCGTTAATTTCTACCATACCAGACCGTATTTGCACAGCGATACGACGACATTTGTTTCGATCTTGTGATTGTATATAGTTTGTAAGACCGTATTCTGTGTCGTTGGCTAAGGTCACGGCTTCATCCTCTGTGTTAAAGGAAATAATTGAAAGGACTGGACCAAATATCTCTTCTTTAAAAATGCGCATATTGGGTTTCACATCAGCAAAAACTGTTGGGCGAACATAATAACCGCGTTCCATTCCCGTTGGCAAACCAGTCCCCCCTGCGACGAGAGTTGCACCTTCATCAATTCCAGATTGTATGAGCTCTTGAATTTTATCGTATTGCTGCTTTGAGACTACGGGACCAATGTGATTTCCTGTTTGATGACCAGAGCCTACCTTTGTTTTTTCGGCAATATTTTTAGCTATTTTTATGGCTTTTTCGTAGCTGTTTTGTTCCACAAGCATACGTGTTGGTGCATTACAGCTTTGCCCACTATTGTAAAAGCAGTGGTGTACACCACGTTGAATAGCATCTGTGTCGGCATCATTGAAAATAATATTTGCTCCTTTTCCTCCAAGTTCCAGACAGACTCGTTTTAAAGTGTTGCTAGCATTTTTAGAAATAGCTTTTCCCGCTCTAGTTGATCCAGTAAAGCTAATCATTTCCAGATTTGGGTGAGAAGATAAATAAGAGCCTACATTAGCACCATCTCCGTTGATGAGATTAAAAACGCCAGCAGGGAGGGCAGCTTCATCTAAAATTTCAGCAAAGAGCATAGCAGAAAGAGGAGCAATTTCAGAGGGTTTTAAAATCATAGTACAGCCAGCTAGTAGAGCAGGGATAACTTTGAGGGTTATTTGATTCATGGGCCAATTCCATGGAGTAATCAACCCTACAACGCCGATTGGATCATAGTGAAGAATTGCTTGTTCATTTCCTTCTATTAAAACATTTTGAAACGAAAATTCTTTGAATGCTTTGATAAAGTTGCGAATATGATGACTACCAGTTGCAGTTTGTGCATTGCGTGCCATATCAATGGGTGCTCCCATTTCCATTGAAATGGTTTTTGCCATGTCTTCTGAGCGTTTTTCATAGATATCTAAAATTTTTTCAACGAAGCTGAGACGCTCACTCGGTGGGGTTATTTTCCAATTTTGAAAAGCTTTTTGAGCAGCGCTAATCGCTTTATCTACATCTTTTATACTGCCAATGCTAATGATAGCGCAGGTTTCTTCTGTTGATGGGTCAATCACATGTAAATCATGAGGAGTATTTGGATCATTCCATAGGCCATTGATATAAAATTTTCGCTTATTAAACATAATTTGCTCCCTATTTCATTATTGTTAAATTGTATACTATTTGAGTCTTTTGTAACAAGGACAACAAAGATAATTTTATTAAAAGTAAAGAAATTAAACTGTTTTGTGACAATGAGGAATGGAGAGTTAAATAGTATTACTGATATGATGCGGGGAGGAAAGAGAATAAAATAATTTGTAATTTCTGTGATAAAGTTTTTCCTAATATTAATGAAGTGCCATTGGATGACGCTGTAGATTTTGTAATTTATGCAGGAAGAGTGCAGAGGAAGTATTTATCGATAGGCATCACTTTTTTGTTAAAAAGTGGATGCTGGCAAAAGGTTATTAACCTTCATACTATAGTTTTCACGCGTTCTTTATCGAAAGAGCAGTTATTCTCATTGCTATAATTTTGTTGGGTGTCATGCATAATTCGAAAACAAAATCTCTTTCTACGTTTTCTTTTTCTAATGAAGGTGCAAAAGTTGCATCAGAAAAAAAATTATCTGCTAAGGTTACGGAAATATTTCCTTATCCAGAAGTATGGAAAAAGGCGTTTACCCTTGGGCAGAATGTGCGTTTTACGCGAACACCAGAAGTTGAAATTTTGCGTCGTCGCATAGAAACAGATCCAATTTTTGCAAAACAATTTAAAGTTTTTACAGAGCAAGAATCGCAAAAGCTTACAAGTGTTATGCCTTGTGATAGGAATAGAGAAATAACAAATTCTCATTCGTCTGAAGAAGCGATTAATTCTCGATTGGTTGAGAATGAAGCGTCATTGTGCCATTCGCCAGTTTTGGGGCAATTATCACAACAGAATATGAGTACTTCAGTTGAGGGGAATGCAGAGAAGCATGGCTTACAACAAGTAAAAAATACTGTACAAGAAATGAAGCCTTCTTTTCACCTTTCTGATGATGTATTTTTTGAATGCGGACCGTTTATATTTGAGAAGATCGATACTAAAATTTCAGCCAAAAACGCAACGTCTGTTGATGTTGTAAGCGGTGAGGTTTTTTTGGATAAGGTCTCTACCTTTGATAAATCAATTACTGCTCTTTATCGTGTTCTTGAATATCGTTTTCCACAGTTTTACGATTCAGTTATATCAGAAGCTTCAGCAGAGAATATGCAAGGAGGCAGGAAAAATTTTGATTTAATACATACAAAGAGTGATGCTACTAAAAAGGCTCAAGAGTGCGGTTCTAAGCTTGTTGTTGGGGGTTCGGGTCAAGCATTAAGTGATGTAGGCACTCCTAAAATAGTCAACAACTCCAGAAATATTGCCGATTGTATAGAAAAAAATGTGGCAAAAAGTTCAGAAGATTGTTCCGCGTTGAGAGTGAAAAGCAAAAAGCTGCCTACTGCCAATGTCTCGTTAGGCAGTTGTAATTCTGCTTTTATGCCAAATTTTCAATCTCTTAGTTATAGTAATTATGAATTTCCTCCAATTGATTTACTGCAGGAGCCTGTTTTTCACGAAGGTACAATTATTACGCAAGAAATATTAGAGCGTGGTGCTGGACTTTTGGAAAGCGTTTTGGAGGATTTTGGAATTAAGGGGGAAATTATTCATGTTCATCCAGGACCAGTGGTGACAATGTACGAATTTGAACCTGCTGCTGGAGTAAAATCATCACGGGTTATTGGTCTTTCTGATGATATTGCTCGCTCTATGTCCGCGATTTCTACGCGTGTTGCTGTGATTCCTGGGCGCAATGTTATTGGGATTGAATTGCCAAATGCAGTTCGTGAAATGGTTTATTTGCGTGAATTAATTCAATCAAACTCTTTTCGTGAAAGCCAGTTCAAATTAGCTCTTGCTTTAGGGAAAGGGATTAATGGTAAGCCTGTCATTGCAGAATTAGCTAAAATGCCCCATTTATTGGTTGCAGGAACGACAGGGTCGGGTAAATCAGTTGCCATTAATACAATGATCTTATCGATTCTTTATAAAATGACACCAAAACAGTGCCGTTTGATCATGGTTGATCCTAAAATGTTAGAGCTTTCTGTTTATGATGGTATTCCACATCTTTTAACGCCTGTTGTGACGGATCCAAAGAAAGCTGTAACAGCTTTAAAATGGGCAGTTCGTGAAATGGAAGAGCGTTACCGTAAAATGGCTAAGTTAGGTGTTCGTAATATTGACGGTTTTAATGCGCGAGTTGCACTTGCAGCAGAAAAAGGCGAAACGATTATGTGCACTGTACAATCGGGTTTTGATAAGGAAAGTGGGGAAATGCTTTACCATGAAGAAGCGATGGATTTGACGCAACTCCCTTATATTGTTATTATTGTTGATGAAATGGCCGATCTTATGATGGTCGCTGGGAAAGAAATTGAGAGCGCTATTCAGCGTTTAGCGCAAATGGCACGTGCTGCAGGTATTCACCTTATTATGGCAACGCAGCGTCCTTCCGTAGATGTTATTACAGGGACAATTAAGGCGAATTTTCCAACTCGCATTTCTTTTCAAGTAACATCAAAAATTGATAGTCGCACAATCTTGGGAGAGCAAGGTGCGGAAACGCTTTTGGGTCAAGGAGATATGCTTCATATGGCAGGCGGTGGGCGCATTGTACGTGTTCATGGGCCTTTTGTTTCTGACGAAGAGGTTGAGTCTGTGGTTGCGCATCTTAAAATGCAAGGAAAGCCTGATTACTTAGCAACAGTAACGGATAGTGCAGAGGAGAGCCAAGGAATGGAATCCACTGATTCAGTTGCTAAAACTGCGGTGACGGAATATCTTAGTGAGAATGGTGAAGAACTTTATGCGCAAGCTGTTAAGATAGTTATGCGTGATAAAAAATGTTCGACGTCTTATATCCAGCGCCGGCTTTCAATTGGCTATAATAAGGCAGCTTCTCTCGTTGAACGGATGGAAGAAAAAGGCATTGTTGGAGCTGCCAATCATGTTGGTAGACGTGAAATTTTGCTTAATGAGTATAATAATAATCAAAACGATATTATAGATACGTGACGATATTATTTTAAAAGGTTAATGTTTGATTTTATGAAAGTGGGTGCTATCCTGTATTTATTTTTTACTATGAAAAATTAAAATTTTGAACAGAAAATGGCAAAGTAGAAACGATAGTTTGTGTTAAAGCTACGGGTGAATAGCACAGAGTATGATACAAAGAAGAAGTAAAGACATCTTTGGCATTTTTAGATTATCTGGAATGTAAGAAAATTAAATAAATTTTGAGGAAAGGATGCTTGCTCTCTTGTATTGGTTGTGAAATATTCTTTTATGAGAGAATTCTGCGGCGTATTTTTTGTTTCTTCTGTAGCGGTTAGTGTTAAAGAGCGATCTTTTTTAAATAAAGTGTCACACCATAAGATACTAAAAAGCGCTCAATATATGATTTATGTTGCGTTTGGCGGTTTAAAGCGCTACGCTAAGTTTTCTGTAGTTTTGTTGGTATATTAGTGTAAGTAAGGTATTTTTGCTTGCAGCTTTGCTGAGGAGAAACATTTCTCTTATCGCTGGTTTGCATGATTCAATAATGTTCGTTGCAATAAGTGGTGAGCATGCAATTATGTTGGGGGTTTCTCGTTTTTGTTGTTGTGGTAAAACAGTCAAAATTTTTCTGTAAACGCTTCATAATGACATGTCAGCCAAAGCTATTTTCTTCATAGTAAGTGTAAGCACGTAAGTTTGCCAGTTTTTAATGCCAGATGTAAGCTTAAGGAATTTTGTGGCTTTAGTGTTTTGAAGATGCAAGAAGAAATACAAAAAAAAAGAGATGAAAAGCAAGATATAAAAGTATCGAGTCTTTCAGAGACAGAGCGCTCGGCTTTTCGTGAAATTGCAGAACGATTGCGTGGAGAATTGCACTCATCTATCAGATCGGAGCATTTAATTGAAGAGATGGCAATTCAGTTGCCATATGTGCAGACATTGCATGTAAACGTTATAAAACAAATTCTCATAAAAGAACCAGCAGTAGTTTTATCATTGTTGGAGACAGCGAGTGACGGTGTTTTGTGGTTAGATGGGCAGGGTCTCATTCAATCGGTTAGTAGCGCTGTTTTGGCATTGACTGGTTATGAAATAAATGAATTACTCACGCAGCCATTATCGTCATTATTTACTTTGCAAAATCAACCTTTGGTTGAAAAATATTTTGAGTTGACCCGTGTAAAGGGGAAAAGTCAAGTGTTTAATTATGATAAGACAGTTGATTTAGTGACGAAAAGTCATAAAACTATAACGGTTTCTATGATAATTATACCTTTGGCACGACAAGATAATTATGCTGTTATGCTGCATGATATGACAGAAACGCTGCTCCCTTTAGATCAAAAAACTGAAGAAAATAAAGCAATTGAAGTTGTTCATGAAATGCGAACACCTTTGAATGCTCTCATTGGGTTTGCGGAAATTATGAGAGATGGACGTTTTGGTTCGATAGACAATGAGCGTTATCATGGATATTTACGCGATATTATCTCATCGGGAAAGCATATATTGTCATTGGTAAATCAATTACTAGATTCCTCAAAAGCAAAATATTCTGACTCAAATAATCAGGCTAATACGCCTTTTATTGCTGAAGCATTTGATGTGATATCTTGTTTGCATTCTAGTATGGCGTTTCTTGAAACACAAGCGAACCATAATGGCATTATCATGCGCATTGTTGCACCAGAGTACGTACCATTTATTTGTGTATCACAACAGATATTTCGACAAATTATATGGAATCTTCTTTCTAATGCCATCCGTTTTACACCATCAGGTGGACAGATTATTATTCATGTTTCTTATAGGAAAAAAGAGTGCGTAAAGATTGCGGTGAGTGATAATGGCATAGGGATGAACAATGAAGAAATTGTACAAGCTATGAAACCTTATGGTCAGGTAAAACGCAAAGATAGCAGATCGGGTGACAGTGTTTTTACCGGAACAGGTCTAGGCCTACCAATGTGTAAGACAATGGTAGAAGAGTGTGGCGGCCAATTTTTATTATTTTCAAAACCTAATCACGGAACAACAGTGGAAATGTTTTTCCCTGTATTCCATGAGTAAGCTTATTCATAAATTTATTTTTTCTGGGCTAACAGATCCCTGATTTCTGATAAAAGCTGTTCCTCCAGAGACATTTTTTTAGGGTTTTCTTCTTTTTCTTGTTTTCGACGTACTTTATTCATGCCTTTAACAAATAGGAAAAGAACCCAAGCAATAATAAGAAAATTGATAAGCAAAGTTATAAAGTTACCGTAACTAATGGTCGCTCCAGCTTCTTTTGCTGCACTCAGCGTCGTTTGTTTTTCACCAGCAAGCTGGATAAACATGTTAGAAAAGTCAATTCCACCTGTGATAAAACCAATGATCGGCATAAAGATATCATTGACAATTGAATTGACTAAACTACCAAAAGCACCTCCTATAATCACACCGATAGCAAGATCAACCATATTGCCTTTTATAGCAAATTCTTTGAATTCTTTAAGCATTGTTACGCCCCTGTTTATTTATGCGATATACGGTAATTTTAATTATCGCTTTTAATATAAAAGGAAAGGGCAGTTTTTATTTTCTTGCAGTGCTATAATTACAAATATCAAAATTTTTTCCAAAAAATATTCTATAATATGTAGAAGAACTCAACTATGAGCTTTACTCAATATCCGTAAATATAAATGGCGATTATATTATGGATTTTTTTGTGGTAGAGGAATAACGTTTTTATCTGAGTAAATCTTCCATATTGCGTGTTAAATGGTTTGTGTAAGATTGCAGAGGGTCGTTTTTATGTTTGTGGAGAAGGATTGATGAGTTTTTTTCGTTGTATTGGTCATTCTGCTTTATTTATGTTGGATCCAGAGCATGCACACCGTTTAGCGATTGTTGGGCTGAAAAGTGGATTGAGTAGTTGTCAGAAGGTCGTTGATAAGCGTTTGAGTGTGACTGTTGCAGGTCTTGAGTTTGAAAATTTTGTCGGTCTTGCTGCGGGCTTTGATAAGAATGCAGAGGTTGTAGATGCTGTTTTTCGTTTGGGGTTTGGTTTTACTGAAATTGGCACAATAACTCCAAAATCTCAGGTTGGAAATCCTAAGCCACGTCTTTTTCGCTTGAGAGAAGATGAGGCTATTATTAATAGAATGGGTTTTAATAATGATGGGCATCAAATTGTTTATAACAGACTTCGTATATGTAAAAGACTTGGTATTGTAGGGGTCAATATTGGAGCCAATAAAGATACGATTGATAAAATTAATGATTATACTATTGGTCTTGCTCGTTTTTATGATGTCGCCGATTATTTTACGGTTAATATTTCTTCACCTAATACGCCAGGCTTACGAGATTTACAAGCTCGTGACAGTTTGCACCTTTTGATTAAGGCGATTTCGCAAGCTCGTGGTGAACAAAAGAAAAAATATGGATTTTCTGTTCCAGTTTTTTTAAAAATTGCACCTGATTTATCAGAAAAGGAATTGGATGGTGTGGCTGAAGAAATGCAACTTTCTGATTTTGATGGTTTGATTGTTTCCAATACCACTCTTTCACGTCAAGGTCTTATGAATAATACATTAAGTAGTGAGAAGGGAGGGCTTTCTGGGCGCCCATTATTTGAGCGTTCTACTATTGTGCTTGCAAAGATGCGTCAAAAGTTAGGGAAAGAGATCGCAATCATCGGCGTTGGCGGCATAAATGATGCGCGAACAGCTTTGGAAAAAGTTAAAGCGGGTGCAGATTTAATCCAGTTATATAGTGGGATGGTTTATGAAGGTCCAGACCTTGCTGTAACCATTTTAAAAGAAATTTTGCAATTTATGCAGCAAGATGGTGTTGATACCATAAAAACTTATCGCGATCACCGTGTTGAACATTGGGCAAAATGTGAGCTTCCTTTGTAATGAAGTTGTTTTTTTTTATAAAATTTGATAAAAAATGTGGGATTTTTTTTAAGGGGCTTGCAAACTCTTCTGATCTTCCTTATGTCACAAAAGCAGAGGATAAATGTTTACTAAATTGTGACCAGTTATAGAGTCATTTTTATGCGGTTGTAGCTCAGTTGGTTAGAGCGCTGGTTTGTGGCACCAGAGGTCGTAGGTTCGAATCCCACCAACCGTACCAATTTTTCACTATGTTTGATATGATAAGCAGCTTATAATGATTGCAAGGTATTTTTTGCCTTGATGAAAGTTATGGTATTTTAAAAAATTAAACTCGATAAAGTTTTTATGTGGTGTTCATATAGGAGAGGAGATTTCCCATAGCTACTATCATAGTGAAGCTTTGTTGTTTTTTGAGTTAGTGTGTTATGGCTGTGTAGAATGGTAAATAAATGAAAAACGAAGATTCTCAGCTTGTTTCTAGTTTTCTCGAAAATTTACGGGGTGTAAACAATTGGAAACAAGTTTCGCAATGGCTTGCTTCTCGAGGCGTCGAAGATATTGAATGTATTACGCCTGATCAAGCAGGCGTGGCACGTGGTAAGATGATGCTTTCTAAAAAATTTATATCAGAGACATCATTGGCATTGCCTTCAGCAGTTTTTATGGCAACAATTTCAGGAAATTATCCTGAAGATGGTCATGGTTTTCAATATCCCAAAACAGATGGTGATTTACGTCTTGAGCCTGATCTTTCTACGTTAAGCATTGTACCATGGGAAGATGCTCCTACGGCACAGGTAATTTGTGATCTTGTGTATCAAAATGGACAAGTTGTGGATTACACGCCACGAAATGTTTTACGGACAGTGATTGATTTTTACACTCAAATAGGGCTAAAGCCAGTTGTTGCCCCAGAAATTGAGTTTTATTTGGTACAGAAAAATCCTGATCCTGATTATCCTTTAGTCCCTCCAGTTGGCCGTTCGGGGCGCTCAATTGAGGGAGGGCAGGGGTATTCGATTGCTGCTGTGAATGAATTTGATGATTTGATTGATGATATTTATCATTTTTCGGAAGCGCAGGGGTTAGAAATTGATACGCTCATTCATGAAGAAGGGGCTGGCCAGTTTGAAATTAATTTACGTCACGGTGATCCAATTGAATTAGCTGATCAAGTTTTTATGTTTAAGCGAACAATTCGTGAAGCAGCACTAAAACATAATATGTATGCAACTTTTATGGCTAAGCCTATTCAAGGGCAGCCAGGATCTGCTATGCATATTCACCAGTCGGTTATTGATAAGAAAACGGGCATTAATATTTTTACGGAGAAAGATGGTGGAGAAAGTGTTTATTTTCGCCATTTTATTGGTGGACTACAAAGACATATGGCTGGTGTGCTTGTGATGCTTGCTCCTTATGTGAATTCATATCGACGTCTTATGCCTAATATTTCAGCGCCTGTTAATTTGCGATGGGGATATGATAATCGTACAACAGCTTTTCGCGTACCACGTTCTGCTCCACAGGGGCGACGTGTTGAAAATAGGATTCCTTCATCAGATGCTAACCCTTATTTAGCATTTGCAGCTTCTTTGGCTTGTGGTTTCATTGGTTTACAGCAAAAACTTGAACCAGATGAGCCAACAACAAATAATGTGAATGCTGATACAATTGAATTACCGCGTGGACTTATTGAGGCTGTTAATTTATTTGAACAAGATACAGCAATACGTGCTATTTTAGGAGATGTGTTTGTAAGTACTTATGCTGCAATCAAGCGACAAGAGTTTGAAACTTTTATGGAAGTGATTAGCCCATGGGAGCGTGAATATCTCTTGCTTAATGTTTAAAGTTTTATCACGATGATCAATCATAACCCGATTTCTCCAGGATTTTCTTGGTATGAGGATACCTTAAAAGAACGTCCTTCTTATCCGTTTTTTTGCGGGCAGATACAATGTGATGTAGTTATTATTGGAGGTGGGTTTACGGGGCTTTCTGCTGCGTATCATTTAGCTAATGCTGGGGTTAGCGTTGTTTTGTGTGAAGCTTCGCGTTTTGGGGATGGTGCTTCAGGGCGTAATGGTGGTCAATTGGGTACTGGACAACGACAATGGGTGGAAACACTAGAAAAGAAATATGGTTTTGAGCGAAGTAAGGCACTGTTTGATTTCGCTGAAGAAGCTAAAGGAGATGTTTTATCTTGGTGTTCTCTACCTGATTGTGATAGCGATTTTATGGCAGGCCAGCTTTCTGTGACCCATAAAAAACGTGAGCTAGTATCTTATCAGCGGCATGTTGAGATGATGTGGCGTTATGGTTATCAGGGACTCACTTTTATGGATAGGGATGAAACAGCGAAACGGCTTGGCTCGTCTTTTTATTATGGTGGTATTTTTGATTCAGATACTGGTCATATAAATCCCTTAAAGTTAGTTGTTTGGTTGGCAAAAAAAGCAAAAAATGCGGGTGTGGAGCTTTATGAGAAGACGCAAGTAACTGCAGTAAAGCGCGATGGTGGCCGTTGTATAATAGTAACAGAACGAGGTAACATAACAGCAGAGCATGTTTTATTAGCAACCAATGCGTATAAGCTTGGGCTTCAACGTTTTGTTGAAAAAAATATTGTTGCTATCCGTTCGTATATTGGAGCAACTGAACCATTACCAAAGCATAGTCCGATTCTTTTTGGGGGAGAATCGGTGGATGATTCTCGTTTTATGGTTCGCTATTTTCGGAAAAGCATTGATAATCGCTTATTATTTGGTGGAGTGGAAAGTTATGATAATAAGCATCCTGCAAAATTAGATGAACGTATACGACAGCAAATTTCTGAAATTTATCCTCATCTCAAATTTATAAATCTGACTCATCATTGGGGTGCAACGGTTGCTATCACAGTTGAGCGTATGCCTTATGTTCGCCAACTTGTACCAGGTATAACTTATTGTGGTGGTTATTCAGGACATGGAGTTATTCTCGCTCCTTTCATGGGAAAGCTATACGCTGAATGGCTGACTGGAAAGCGTGAGCGTTTTGAGTATTTTCAGGACTTAAAAATCTCCTCCTTTCCAGGGGGAAAGATTCTGCGTTATCCGCTTGTATTTTTAGCAATGCATTGGTTTTCTTTGATGGATCATTTTTAATTGGATATCATGAAAAATGAAGAAAATTAATAGCTTGTTTAATATCTGTTTGCTTTAATGGTAAATGAGTTTTCTATAAATTTTTTTTAAGCTTTTATAATTGAGTGAGAAGATAAACAAGTTCATGCCTTAATAATGTTATTTCAGTCTCTTCTTTTGATTATATTGTTTGTAGTAGCAATGGCGATTTGGCATTATGCAAATTTATATCTGCCCTATATTATTATTAGTGTGTTGAATAATTTACTCAACCGACGTATTTTATCGGAATTGCATATTTAACTGTTATTTCTACTTATACCATATCAAACAGAGAGTGAGGAAAATTAGCTCTATTGTTATTGAAAAATTTTGATGATAATCAGAGTTTTTATTTAGCGGTTGGTTTACTGCTTTTTAGTGATATTGCAATGGGCGTGGGGTAGGCGGTCTGGTGATACAGCAAACACGGGTTATCATTAAAAAAACAACTGGTAGCGATATAAAAACAGCAATTGAATTTAATGATATATTGGCAAAAATATTTGGTGAAAATCAAATTTTTCACCGCATTAACTGCTATTGTAGCAAAAAAATTGCTCAAAATTTTATGGTATTACGCTTTGTGTTAATACACTTTATGAGCTTCTATATAATTTCAACTATATTAGTTATAGTTAGCTAACAGTTGTTGAGTTTTTAGGGTTGGAGGAACATACAGAATATAATGATAGTACGGCTGCGCTACGCGTTATGATACAGAATTATATGCTGCAACTGCTTTGTTTGGTTACCATGGGGATACCGTTTATCATTAATGCAAACATTGTATGTGATCAAAAACTTAAAGTTTTACACGTTTTAATGTTTCTCGATGTTCATAATGTAGAGTAATACACTTATACATGGGCAGTAGCTTGTTGGTATATTAGATGGTAATTCTATAAGATTTTATCTGAATTATCTAAGCAAAAAGATTCGTAGGAATAAAACAATTGTAGTTCCCTAGTATTAATAAAGCTAAAATTAATAATTGGTGTTGAATAGTACACCTTTTTATTTACAAATTTATAAACGTATGTCTGTATAGGTTTTCCAAAATTGTTATCGTTTTCAGATCTTTTCTCCATAATATTTCTAATGCAGATTCGGATAAAGCTTTTTCTGATCAGTTAATTGTTTGTTTTCAGCTTGGTGGAGGTAGAAAACAATGGTTGGTGGTTATAAGAATTTCGGTTTTAGTGGTACGCGGTTTCGTCATATTTTATTGGGCACGCGTTTTGTTGACACTTATAAACGCTTGTTGATGAATATTATTCGCATATATCAAATATTATTGATATATCGTGATGAAATTGAAGTTGTTTGGCGTTAGATTGATCCGATCCTTAAAGGATGGAAAACAATAAAGCATTCTATTCATGAATATAATGCTGTTTCATGGGGAGAGAGTATATTTGTCTCGACCGTTTTGATGGAATATGATGTGTGTAAATAAAACAATTTAGTTTAGAGCGATGATAATGCATAAAATGAATATCGACCGTTTAAATTTTGAGACACCTACCGCCTTAGCTGTGAGATTGGCTGATCGCGTTGCAGCAGAGCTTAGTGTATCTATTCTTGAACGCAAGCGAGCAATTTTAGCAGTTTCTGGTGGAAAAACATCAGAACTATTTTTTCATTACTTGTCAAAGGCTGATATTGATTGGAAAAACATTATTATAACTTTAGTCGATGAATGTTTTGTTCCTACAGATCATGAGCGTTCAAATGAACATATTGTGCGACGCTATTTGTTACAAAACTTTGCAGCTAAAGCGCGTTTTGTAGGACTTTATCATAAGGCAATTACTGCTGAGCTTGCCGCTTTTTCAGCAGCTAATCGTATAAATACTTTGCCTAAACCATTTGATGTTATTGTTTTGGGGATGGGGGCTGATGGACACACTGCTTCCTTTTTCCCTGATGCTGATCGTTTAAATCAAGCGCTTGATCTTCAGACGCAGGCACTTGTTTTACCTATTCATACGAGGAGTGCTCTTGAGCCAAGGCTTACGTTAACTTTGCCAGTTATAATGCAATCTCGCTGTATTGTCCTCCATTTTGAAGGTTTCCAGAAACGCGATTGTTTTGAAGCAGTTTGTCAGGAAGGATCTGAAATGGAAATGACTGTTCGAGCGGTCTTGCGCCATGCCCATCATCTTGTGCAGGTGTACTGGTCACCTTCAGAAAATGAAATAAATGAAACAGAACATAATGTAGGTGCAGTAAGCACCTAATCTCTCTTCAGTGAGAGATACATGTACTTACAGGGAAGAAATAAACATGGCATTTTCAAAGACAATTTTTATGGTCATGCAAGAAATTTATGAGATTCCCGTAAAAACACGAGAAATTTACCTAGATTGTATAAAAATTGTAAGAAATTATTCAAGGTGGAGTTTAGGAGGCAATTGGACTTATGGTTTTTTGCCTATGATTCAACAGATAAAAAGCACTTAAAATCATAAGGTCGTTTATTTTGAAGACCAGGGGAGTGAATTCGCTATTTAAGAAGAGGTGATAAAGTTTAACGCGCGAACGATTGCACTTCATAATTCTTCCAATAATGAATACAGTATAAGACGCGAACTTTTTCGTTAATCAGCAAATTGTATAAACAAAAAGACATCTTTTATCATAACATGAGTAAAGCGTGAAAAATAAAAAAGCGATAGCGCATGTAATGGCGATTTGATGTTATTGTTTTGGGGATGGGGGCTGATGGACACACTGCTTCCTTTTTCCCTGATGCTAATCGTTTAAATCAAGCGCTTGATCTTCAGATGCAGGCACTTGTCTTACTTATTCATACGAGGAGTGTTCTTGAGCCCAAGGCTTAGCGTACAATATGTTAAAATTTTGGTACAGGCAGATTATGCGCTCGCGCAGCGGCTTTAAGTGTATTAACCATGAGCATGGCAATGGTCATAGGTCCAACCCCTCCTGGAACAGGGGTAATTGCGGCGGTTTTGTCTTTTATTCCTTCAAAATCAACATCACCGACAAGGCGTGTTTTTCCTACACCTTTTTCTGGTGCTGCAATGCGATTAATACCAACATCAATAACAATGGCACCACTTTTAATCCAGTCTTTTTTGATCATTTGTGGACGACCTACAGCTGCTATTAAAATATCGGCGCTACGACACACGTCATCGAGGTCACGCGTACGACTATGAGCGACTGTCACCGTAGCGTTAGCTGCTGTTAAGAGAGCTGCCATAGGCTTGCCGACAATGTTGGAACGCCCAACGACTACGGCATCAAGACCAGATAAGTCTCGTCCGCATTGTTGTTCAATCATCATCATGGCACCAGCTGGCGTACAAGGAATGATAGCATCTTCAAGTGCATTTGCTGCAAGTTTTCCTATATTGATATAATGAAAGCCATCAACATCTTTTTGAAAAGCGATAGCTTGTGTTATGTGATTTGTATTTATATGAGCAGGCAGGGGAAGCTGCACCAAAATACCGTGAATTTTAGGATCAGAATTTAATGTTTCAATGAGTTGAAGGAGCTCTTCTTCTTGTGTATCTTCAGAGACTGTGTGCTTGATTGAAAAAAAACCACATTCTTCAGCTTTTTTGCTTTTTGATGCGACATATACTTGACTTGCAGGATCCTCTCCAACAATGATAACAGCGATACCAGGTTGTATCTTATAGTTTTTGTGGAGTTTTGTTGTTTCAGCCTTAACTTTCACAATGATCTCTTCAGCGAGCTTTTTTCCGTCGATAATATTGTTCATGAGAGGGATCCTTTCGGTAGGGCTGTTTGCTTTTTTGTAAAGCATTTGCTGATAATACAATAAAGGCTTGTGATAACATTAATATTTTGCAGTAACATTAATATTTAAGAGCGATATGATAATATTGTGTGTTTTTTCTTTTTCAGAAGATTTTAAAATAATTACTTTATTAAGAAGCAGCAACATTGCCGTTCCAATAAACTTTGGATAAGAACAATAATAATTAAGTTATTAAATGAGATATACGATTTCTAGGATTATAAAAAGCTTTTTAATGATAATTTAGAGTTGCTTTTAAACTATTATAGGAGCAAAAGTATAGAGGAAGATCGTGCGCATCAGAGTAATAAAGTTTTTAAGCGGGATTTTTGTTACGACTGTTTTTTTGTTTGGGGTTGGTATTCTCATTTTACCATATCTTGTATCAACAGATGCGATTCGTATTCGTTTGGCGCATGATTTGAGTGCATGGACGGGCTATGATGTACAATTACGTGATCCGCCACGATTGAATCTCTTTCCTTACCCTAAAGCATTTCTTTCTGGTGTTACTTTAACATCAAAAATGAATAGTTCTGTACCCTTTTTGGAAGCTGAATCAATAGAAGTTGAACTCTCTTTGATGGATCTTTTTTGGGGACATGTTTCTTTTTCAGAGACGCGTATTGTACGTCCACAATTTGTTATGGAAAAATCTGTTAAAACAATCGCAGATTTTTTCGAGAGATTTTTGTGGTCACAAGGTGCGTTAGGATTAGCGATACGCAATGCGCGTGAAATAATTAAGAATAATCCTGATCAGCCAGATATAGAGCATCTTTTGAATCAACCTTTTGGACGGATTATTATTGAAAATGGCGTGCTCGTTTATCATGATAGTGCTTCTAGGGTAGCAGAAAAAATAACAGGCTTAAATGCGACTTTAGATTGGCCAGAATTGACACAGGGGATACGGTTTCGTGCAGATGCCCGTTGGCGTGGAGAGTTGACAAAATTATTAATTGATGCAGATCAAGCGTTGCTGCTTTTAGCAGGAGGGAAAAGTCAGATTAAGGCAAGTATCAATTCTGTGCGGGGTGGTATAATTTTTACGGGACAGGCACAATTATCTGAATATTATATTTTAGATGGAAAGATATCAATGCGCTCTCCAAGCTGGAATCAAACATTGGCTTGGATTGGAGGCAATCAGTTTTTAGGTCATAAATTAGAAGCACCCATTGTATGGGAATCACATTTTTTAGCCCAGCCGATGCATATCCAAATGAATAATGTTACATTTATGATAGGTACGGCAAATGCGCGTGGAGCTTTAGAGTTTGATTTTCAAGATGATGCACCAATTGTAATTGGGTCTTTAGCATTTGATAATCTAGATTTTAATCTTTTAAAATCGGTTTTTTCTCCCGTTGAAGAAAAGAAGACATTTCTTGATATGACAATTTTTGATCGTGTTGGAGTAGATGTACGGCTTTCTGCACCACAAGCAAAAATAGGGAATATTGCACTCACTAATTTAGCTGCTGCGGTACAAATAAAAAATGGACATGGTATTTTTGACCTTGGACACGCAAATGTTTTTGGTGGATCTATTCAAAGTAACATTCAAATTACATCAGCAGCTGATCAAAAAGTATGTGTAAAAGGACGCGCTTCGGGCGTTTCTATTGATATGCAGGCTGCCTTAAAAGCTTTGGGAATTATCCCATTTGCTCAAACCAAAGCTAGCTTTATCGTAACAATACAAACGCTTGCGTGTTGTTGGTCGGAAATTTTTGCAAAGATTCGAGGTGAACTAGCACTAAATATGTCTTCTGGTCAGCTATTAGGGTATGATTTAAATGATTTGCAGACAAGACTTTTAAAAAATGAGCAATTTCTTTTAGTGAGTAACGATACTCTATCAACAGCTTTTGATCACTGGGATATCCAAACGAAATTTTCAGATGGCACAATTACAGTAGCAGAATCATTGATGCATACGGAAAATTGGAGTTTATTTATTCAAGGACAAATTGCAGCAGCTATTGCTCAGAATCAAAAAAGTGAATTTACTTTGCAGGCAAAGTTACAAAAAAATAATAGTTCAGAAACTTTATGTAGAGATGTTCAATGCCTTGCTGATAGTCTTATACGGCCTTTTATCTTTTCTCTTAGCTCTACGGGGCAAGACCGTGGAAATTTTTGGGTTAAAAAAGATGTCTATACGGATTAAATTTTGTTTTTCATTATTGGCAACGGTTTAGTAAATTGCTGAAAAATATTATTACGTTGAGATAATAAAGATATGCCTCTATATATCTATTGAATCTGAGAGGAGATGCCATATCCATCTTTGGCTATTGTGTGCTTTTCATCCGCTCCAACTGACCCAATTCCTACAGTAATTAAAATAAAAGATAGGATGGTGACGATAGTAATAACTGTAGCTTTTTTAGCAGACATATTTTCCTCAAATCATGTGGTAAATCATTAATTCTAATAGTGAATAATGCATCGTTATGAACTTACATGAGACTAGAATCATTTAATATTCTATTTGTTCCACTATTATTTCATAAAGCTAAAGAAACTCTATAACGTTTAATATATTATAATTGTATAGATGTGTTTTTTTCTTTTTGTTATATATTTTTTTGTGATTATAGTTAATTTTGGCACAATTATTATGCGCGTAAATTATAAACTTAAAAGATTATTTATTCAACAACCACTTTCTTTGAATAAAAAAATACGGATAGAAGGATCACAAGCTTCCTATCTTATACATGTGTTACGCATGCAGGAAGGAGCTGAAATTTTAATTTTCAATGGACAGGATGGTGAGTGGCTTGCTACACTCACCACTATTAAGAAAAGATTTGTTATAGCTCAGCTTATCCATCAAGAAAGGTTGCAGACAGCGCTTTCAGATCTTATTTACTGTTTCGCTTTACTCAAAAATGCACGTTTGGATTACATGGTGCAAAAAGCTGTAGAAATGGGGGTATCGGTTTTGCAGCCTATTATAACACATCATACGCAGGTTACTCGTGTTAATATGACGCGTATGGAGGCTAATGTTATTGAAGCTTCTGAACAATGTGGTATTTTATCTTTACCTGTATGTCTGCCAGCTGTATCTTTAACACAGCTTTTAACACATTGGGATAAGGCACGACCTTTATTTTTTTGTGATGAGGCATATAAAGCGCATAATCCATTATCTCTTTTGAAAAAACACAAAGTTTCTGCATTAGGTGTCCTTATTGGGCCAGAAGGTGGGTTTAGTGAAGAAGAACGTAGCTTGTTAAAAAAACATCCTTTTGTAGTTCCGATATCATTAGGTTCGCGTATTTTACGTGCTGACACTGCGGCTGTTGCTGCTTTGGCTCTTCTTAATGCTACCGTGGGGGATTGGTCAATTGATTAAGAAGCTTGTAAAATCATTCTAAACGATTCATTTAGAATGTTGGAATTAGTGATAGGATAAAATAAGTTATGGCGCTTGATATAATTGATGAAAGTGAAATTGATAACTTAGATTCCCTCGTGAGCTATTTCCAAGGGGGATGTAAAGCAAAGAATGATTGGCGTATTGGTACAGAACATGAAAAATTTCCGTTTTATATAGATGGCTTTCATCCTGTTCCCTATGAAGGCACAAGAGGAATCCGTGCACTGTTAGAGGGAATGAAAGAAGCTTTGGGGTGGAAACCCATTTTAGATGAAGGGAACATTATTGGGCTCGTAGGGCCGGTTGGTCAAGGTGCTATTTCTTTGGAGCCTGGAGGACAGTTTGAGTTATCTGGTGCACCGCTGAAAACAGTTGGTCATACTTATTGCGAGGTGGTGGAGCACTTAGCTCTTCTTAAGAAAATTTCAGAGCCTTTGGGTATTGGTTTTCTTGGTATTGGTGCTAGCCCAAAGTGGACGTTAGCTGAAACGCCACGAATGCCTAAGTCACGCTATCAGATTATGGCGAATTATATGCCGAAAGTTGGTCACAGTGGTTTTGATATGATGTATCGAACCGCAACTGTTCAGGTTAATCTTGATTTTTCTTCTGAAGCGGATATGCGGCGCAAAATGCAAGTATCAATGAAGTTGCAGTCTATTGTAACAGCACTATTTGCCAGTTCACCTTTTACTGAAGGGCGTCCCAATGGCTTGTTGTCTTGGCGTTCTGAAATTTGGTGCGATACTGATAATCAGAGGTGTGGGATTCTTCCCTTTATATTTTCCGAACGTTTTGGTTTTTCAGATTATGTGGAGTGGGCACTTGATGTACCAATGTATTTCGTTGTGCGCGATGGTCATTATCATGATTGTACACATATAACTTTTCGGCAGTTTATGGCTGGAGCGCTAAAAGGAGAGATTGCAAATCCAAGACCCAGTATGGGAGATTGGGTAAATCACTTATCAACTTTATTTCCCGAAGTTCGCTTAAAGCGATTTTTAGAAATGAGAGGTGCGGATTGCGGTTCTTGGAAGCGTATCTGTGCGTTATCAGCTTTTTGGGTGGGGATTCTTTATGATAGTGAAGCGCTAAATGAAGCAGAAGCTTTGACAAAAGATTGGTGTTTTGAAGAAGTTTTAGAGATGCGTAAAAGTGTTCCTAAAGAAGGATTAAGAACTTCTTTTCGTCAGACTGTAGTTTTAGAATTAGCACGTCAAGCTATTACGATTTCACGCAAAGGCTTAAAAAACCGTAAACAATATGATGTAAATGGTGTTGATGAGACAATTTTTCTGAGCCCCTTGGAAGAGGTGATTGCAATGGGTCAGACAGATGCTGATAAATTTTTATCTCATTATCACTCTATTTGGGGTAAGTCTGTAGAGCCAGTGTTTTTAGAATATGCCTATTAGGCTTTTTGAAGTAGAAAAGATTTTTTGTAATTTTGCAAAAGAAGAATTGATGGTTTTGTGATACTGCATGTTTTATGAGAGCAGTTCTTTACAAGCTAAACGATAGTAAGAATGAAGTACGTAGTTTATTTATGTACCATACAAATTAGTTCTTAAATTGGTACTGACAAAATTAAAGGGTTTAATCATATAAAAGAGGTTGTCGCATCATTTTCTGAAGTTCTTGATAGGAGCAATAGAGAGGGGAGCATGAGTAAGTGGTAATGAAGTTTTAAATGCTGTTAATTTGATTGATACGATATGTTAAGGTGCAAATGCATCATTATTTTAAAAAGTTTGTTATTTTTTTTTAATAAGCGCATAATTTTTTGCTTTCATTGGAAAAGTAAATTCGTTAAAGGCAGGGGTTATTTTACCTCATTGTAAGTCTTATTTCTTAATCTTTATTTGTGTATCCTTTACCTTATAAAACAGATAAAAGTCACTAGATGCTACATAACAAAAAATGAACAGTTTTCCCTTTATGAACTATAAATGATCAATATTTTACAGGCTTTGTAGTTTGATCATAGGGTTCCATAATATTATGATGATTGATTAATTTTATTATACACGAAATAAACAAATTGAGTTACATGAACACGTGTTAACACCCAGATCATTAATGTTAATAATAGATGCTAAAAATCAAGGCATTTTATAGGCTTAATTTTAAAAATTAGAGAGGAGAAGTGTATTCGATGTTACAATTTTTTAATTTGGCTACATATTATAATGGTAATTTGCATTTTGCGAATTGACATATTCAGGAAATTTAAATGGTACTGGATGTTTAAGCCCAGATAAGAAAGCTATCACAGGATTCATGCACAAGAAGAATTTTACTAAGAAATAGCAACAAAGTATCTTATAATATATATTCAGTATAGCAGTATATGCTACGAACAATTCCCCGAAATGCTCTTTATTTTTGTGATTTAAAAGGATGAAGAGTCGTTTGAGATTTTCACTATAACAAAGAGCCAGTTACCATGTTTAAATAAACTGTGCTATGATATACATAAAATTGGTAGCTCATTAAAATAGGATGAGATTTCATAAATTAAGCTTTTAAAATTTTTAGCTTTTGTTTTATAGTTTTATCGATATAAAAATCAGCGCTTTCACTCGTCCACACTTCTTTTGTAGAAAAAGAACATCTTATCGCTCACCAAAGAGTATTTTGATTTGCAATACCATTGCATCTGAACTTGCAGCATATATAATAACTAACTTTTCTTATGTATATACCTTTTAAATTCTCAACGCGTTGTAAACATCTCTAAATAAACCGCTAAAATTTCTTTTAATTAGCCGCTAAGCTATTTTTGATCACAGATTATTCTTACATCCTACTAAAGCAATTTGAAGACAGCTAAATATAGCAGTCCACTCAAAGGACACCTACTTAAAATTCACTTTTCTTTGTCTTCAAAGTGAACACCATAAACTATATAAAAAAGAAAAAGCTCTATAATCTACACACACACACACACAGATCTTTAAAATCTCTGCCCTATTAGCGTTGCAGCTTCATAACACACCAATAAAAACGCACTACCTTATAGAAGCAGTCCATCCATTGCTCACAAGACCTTCTCTTTGTGCACGTTTACGGGCAAGCTTACGGGTACGACGAACAGCTTCAGCCTTTTCACGTGCACGCCTTTCTGATGGCTTTTCATAATACCCGCGCATTTTCATTTCACGGAAGATGCCTTCACGTTGCATTTTTTTCTTTAGCGCGCGTAGCGCTTGGTCAACATTGTTATCACGAACGAGTACTTGCACGATCTATCCTGTTTTGTGTTAATGCCATAAATGATAGGTAAAAACTTCATCCTTTAAAAAAGGATATATACTATTAGCGCATATATCACACAAATAAGGTGCTTGTCTATATTGCTTTTTAAAAACTCATTATTTTTGCTATAAAGAGCTTTTCATGACAGGTATAAACTTATGAAAGCCCCTGAATTTCATTATTTTTATCAAGATAAATTTTTTCAGCGCTAGGATAATGCGGTAAACCTGGCATGGTCATGATATTTCCGCAAATAACAACAATAAAGCCCGCGCCTGCTAACAGGCGAACTTCTCGTACAGGAATTTCAAAATCAACAGGAGCACCGTACTGTGTTGGATCAGCAGAAAAGGAATAAGGTGTTTTTGCCATACAAATAGGATATGCTCCGTAACCTTCTTTTTCCCAACACTCAAGCTGTTTAAGAATATGATCTGCGATTATGGCTCCACGTCCACCATATAAATTTTTTATGATACAATTAATTTTCTGAACGAGTGAAAGATCATCTTGATACAGAACTTTAAAGTGAGCATCTTCTTTTTCAATTAAGGTAACAAGCTCTTGTGCAAGGTCTATGGCACCTTTCCCACCCTGTTTCCAATGTTTACAGAGAATAGCTTTATGTCCAGTTGTGGCAACTATTTTTTGTAATGCGTGTATCTCAGCATCACTATCAGTATCAAAGTGATTGATAGCAACAACACAGGGGATACCATAATGCTTCATGTTTTCGATATGTCGCACAAGATTGGCTGCTCCTTTTTGCAAAGCAGGAATATTTTCTACTGCAAGATTATTTTTTTCTACACCACCATTCATTTTTAATGCGCGCATTGTTGCGACAATCACTGTAGCATTTGGTATAATATTTGCTTGTCGACATTTAATATTAAAAAACTTTTCCGCTCCAAGATCGGCTCCAAATCCTGCTTCTGTAATAACATAATCGGCAAGCTTTAAGGCAGTTTTTGTTGCGATAACTGAATTACAACCATGAGCAATGTTGGCAAAAGGTCCTCCATGAACAAGAACAGGGTTATTTTCAATTGTTTGTACAAGGTTGGGTTGTATAGCATCTTTAAGAAGAGCGGTCATTGCGCCTTCTGCGTTAAGATCAGCAACTGTTACAGGCGTTTTATCATAGCGATAGGCAACAATGATTTTTTTAAGTCTTTGTGTGAGATCCTCCAGATTTTCAGCGAGACAAAAAATAGCCATAATTTCTGATGCAACGGTAATATCGAAGCCTGTTTGACGTGGAAAGCCATTAGTTATTCCACCTAATGAAATAACAATATCACGTAATGCGCGGTCATTCATGTCAAGGACACGCTTCCAAACAATGCGACGTGAATCAATGTTTAAGGGATTTCCCCAGTAGATGTGATTATCTATCATTGCAGCAAGAAGATTATGAGCGGCTGTAATAGCATGAAGATCGCCAGTAAAATGTAAATTAAGGTCATCCATTGGTACAACTTGGGCATAACCACCTCCTGCAGCACCTCCTTTTACACCAAAGCAAGGACCTAAAGATGGTTCTCTCAAGACTGCTATTGTTTTTTTCCCAATAAAGTTGAGTGCATCACTCAATCCAATCGTTGTTGTTGTTTTTCCTTCTCCAGCAGGTGTAGGGTTGATAGCGGTGACAAGGATAAGTTTACCATCTGAGTTTTTATTGAGTGATTTTATATACGCAGAAGAAATTTTTGCTTTATCATGTCCATAAGGAATGAGATTTTCATGCGCGATACCAATTTTTTGCGCAAGCTCAGTGATGTGCTGCTTTTGAGCAGCGCGAGCAATTTCAATATCTGTTTTAGGCATAGGTTTAAATTTGCTTTTCGTTGGTGTTTAAATTGTGTGCTGTAAGTTAGACAATATAATTATAGCACATAAACATATAATAAAACACCATAAAAGTCGATTATATGCGGTGCAAGAGGAAATGCTGAAATGGAATAAATTATTATGGATTTTTATTGAGGTGTATAAGAGAACAATAATAATTTAGTTTTGAAAAAAGTAGCAAATGATTATGTACAAGTAATAACTTGATATTGCACCAAGTTGAGTGATCTATGTAAAATTTACCTCACAGCAATTAAAAAATTGCTCATCATTGAATATAGTTTGTGATCTAATCTCAACAAGAACTCTGTACTTTGTTCATGCTTAATTTATTATCCATATATTTGCATTTTTAGGTAATTGATACCGATACACTATTATGGAATTGATGCGATAATATTGTGTTTTTAGCTTGAAGATGACGCTATTATCCATAGCACATTAATGGAAGATGTCGTGGATAAATTTTTTATTATTCTTAAGTAGTAGGAATTTTTGCATTTGGTAGTATTATAATGATCGATCTCATAATTCTAAGTATGTTGGAAGCTTGCATAGATAATTTAAAAGATTTTATCGATTCTGTTACGCAAAAAGCTTTGCCAGATGGGAAGGGTAGCGAGATTCAATAAATTAAAAGCTGATCTGGTAATTTTATAAGCTCAGCTTTTGGCTGTTCACGCTGTTACGCTTGCTAAATTAAATAAAAACAATTTCAAAAAATTTATTTATAAGGCAATCGTTTGGTAATTATGCGTGTGAAGGATTTGTGTATTTAATACCAAAGTGAGAAGTGCTTGTTTCATTTGATAAGTTTTTTGTCATTGTATTACATACATGTTATATGTATAATGCATTGTAGTACAATGTAATTTGTGAGGGGTAATTTTTATGGCTGCTAGTCGTATAGTTCAGGCACGAGTTTCAGAAGATATTCAGCGTGTGGCAAGTCAGGTTATTCAAGCATCTGGTTTGTCAGTTAGTGATGTGGTGAGAGTATTGATGACCCGTATTGCACAAGATAAAGCTATTCCATCAGTATTGTTCCAACCTAGTGTAGAGACAAAAGTGGCTTTTTCTGACTGTGATGAAGGGAATTAAAGATTTACTTTTGTAGAGACGCTATTCGATAATTTATGTGCGAATGATTGGGTGTGCTGCTGTCTTTAAGTTATAATTTTGGATAATTCCAAATGTAAAATGAGTCCAGAATATAAGGTTATTTGAGAAAAGTTATTATTATGCAACCTAAGTATAAATTTACAGGTCAGACGTTGCTTTGGTATGATACTGTGCTTCACAAAATTCAGGCAGTTAGAGATTTTGGAGATGTGAAATCTGGAACACTAGGTGGCTGGATAGAGTCAGAAAAGAATTTGAGTCACTTTGGAAATGCTTGGGTTGCTGATGATGCTAAGGTTTTTGGCAATGCTCAGGTTTCTGATAATGCTATGATTAATGGCAAAGCTGGGATTTTTGATGGTGCTAAGATTTTTGGCAATGCCATGCTTTCTGATAATGTTTTGGTTTTTGGAGATGTTCAAATTTCCGATAATGCTAAGGTTTTTGGTAATGCCAAAGTTTCTGATCGTGCTCAAGTTTTTGGCAATGCTCAAGTTTCTGATAATGCTACAGTTGATGGTAATGCTAAAATTTCTGATAATGCTGAGATTTTTGGCAATGCTTTCGTTTATGATAATGCTCAGATTTATGGTAATGCTGTAGTTTATGGCAAAGTTCACGTTACTGAAAATGCTCAAATTTTTGGTAATGCTAAAATTTCTGATGACGCTCAAATTTTTGGTAATTCCAAAGTTTTTGGTGATGCCAGTGTTTTTGATAATGCTGTAGTTGATGGTAGTGCTAATGTTTCTGGCAAGGCTATAGTTTCTGGTAAAGCGCTGATCTCTGGCGATGCTCAAGTTTCTGGTTATGCCAATGTTTCGGGCAATGCTATCATTTCTGGCAAGGCTATAGTCTCTGGTCAAACTCAGGTTGCTGGTAACACAAAGGATCTTGGGAATGTTTGGAATTGTTATTCAAAACAAGATTGGCTGGTACTAGCTTCGATTTTTGTTGTAATTTTCATTGTAGGGATTTTACTGGGTCGAATATTGCGTAGATCCAAATAGCTTTTTGTTTCTTCATAAAAGAATATAGAGAAGATCTCTTGAGTGGTGAATATGGGGTTCATTAAGAGTTTACTTCAAAATATCTATTCTACACATTAAATTTTTTAAGCGGTGTTTGATATAAAATTTCATATTTTCCCAGCTTGATCGAATACCGAGAGGGAATTTTGTGTATTTTTTGATAATTATCGAAAGAATGTACTTTTTTCATTATGTCATGAGGGTACAACGGTTTTTACTGCTTTAATAATTATCAAGTCTTATTGTAAGAATAATAGCTATATCATTATGACTTATAGCATACAGCACACATATTCAATTCTTTAGAATCGATGTGAACATACGTTTAAAATTGTACGATGAAAGAGAGATTGCTCTATGACCTGAGGAATAATGAAAATAACCAACTAACTGATTATTTTAATTTCTTAAATATGGCGCACCCGAAGAGATTCGAACTCCTGACCCCCAGATTCGTAGTCTGGTGCTCTATCCAGCTGAGCTACGGGTGCGTATATTTTTAGTTTTCTATATTATAATTTATAAGAATAAGGGGTTCCTAATCGTTTCATTGAGGAATTGCAAGTAAAACTTGCTGAAAATAAAACTTTTATCTATCCATTCGTTATATTTTTTTAAAAGATCCCGATATATTTTCGGCTCTAGTTGGATTTTTTCATGGTGATTTTTTTTTATGTTCACAGTGTAATTCAATATGAATAATAGTTGACTTGACAGTTTAATTCATGAAATTATAATCGGATACGCAGCATAGTACTGGATAAAGTATGCTTTTTTTGGTGGGGAGTGGGGCGCGTTGTCTACATCCACATTCGATTTTTTGTGCATTCAGGTATTGCTGTTGAGGAGCATTTCAAAAAAAAATTACGTATTAATTACGAAGCAAGGATAGATCATGGGGGCATTGAAAAAGATCGTTCCATTAGTATTTTTAGTAATCGTTCTGGTCACCGCTTATTTTTGGTCAAAACACCGTTCAGAACAATCTATTCCTACAGTGGATAAAAAAGAAAATGTATCACACACAACATCAGAAGTATCGAAGGGGATGCATTCATCGCATGTTGCTGTCAGTTCTGTGAAAATTCAAGATTTTTATAAACAGTTTAATGCACTTGGTAGTGGGCGAGCTATTGCGACAGCAGAGCTAACGCCGTGGTCAGCTGGTATGATTGATGAGCTTTATGTATCTGCGGGAGCAAAAGTGAAAGCAGGTGATTCAATTGCAAAGCTTGATTCTAAAAAGGAAGAAATTGCGGTTGCAAGAGCAAAAGTGCAACGTGACAATAGTGCATTAGCGCTTTCAAGGACTCTTAAGTTGCGTGCTACCAATACTGCAACAGAGGTTCAGGAAATTGCTGCACGCTTGGAACTGGATAACGCAAATTTGGCTTTGCGGGATGCTGATTTAGCACTTGATCGACGAACAATTCGTGCGCCGATTAGCGGAGTTGTTGGTATTTTACCTATTGATATAGGGAATACCGTTGCTCTTAATACTATAATAGGTCGTATTGAAAATAGGGAACGCGTTTTAGTTGATGTGTGGGTTCCTGAGCGATATGCACCACACATTCATAAAGGAGATGAAGTGGTTGCAAGTTTGACCGAACAATCGGATAAAACCTTTGTTGGTCATATTTACGCACTTGACAATAAAATTGATGCAGAAAGTCGTACACTTCATGTTCAGGTTGAAATTCAAAACGAAAAAGATGTGCTCATGTCTGGTATGTCTTTTTCTATAGAGTTTCAGTTTTTTGATGGTTCTTTTCCTGTCGTTGATCCTCTTGCAATTCAGTGGAACAGTAGAGGATCTTTTGTTTGGCGTGTAAAAGAGGGTAAGGTAGGGTACGTTCCTGTATCGATTATCCAACATAAAGAAGATCAAGTATTTGTGAAAGCTCCTTTAGAAGATGGTGATCAAATTGTTATTCAGGGAGTGCAAATGCTTTACCCAGGTGGCAGCGTTATTATTGATGATTCAACGGTCCATCAACAAAAATTATCGACAGCTGATGGGCAGGATGCATAATGGTTCAAGAATCTGAAACGAGACAACCTTTGGCAAAGCCAGAGCAGGGTGGTATTCTAGGGATTTTTATTCGTAGACCAATTTTTACTTTTGTTTTGAATGCCATGATCATAATTGCAGGGGTTGCTGCATGGATGGGCATTGAGATACGTGAATTGCCTAATGTAGATATTCCAGTAATGACGATTGTAACGCGTTTTGCTGGTGCATCAGCAGAAACAATTGATCGTGAAGTTACGAAAACTATAGAAGATGGGGTTTCTCGTGTTTCAGGAGTTAAAACAATTTCTTCGACATCTTCTTTTGGTCGTTCTCGTATCGAGATTAAATTTAATGTTGGTGTTGATCTAAATGTTGCGGCTTCGGATATTCGCGATGCTATTTCTCGTATTGCTAATTCTTTACCCAAGGAGGCTGATTCTCCTCAGATTATTAAGGCAGATGCTGACGCTGCTGCGATTATGTATCTAGTGGTGACTTCACCAACGATGAGTATTGATGATTTGACAGAGGTTGTAGACGATCAAATTGTTGATTTGCTTTCTGCAGTTGATGGTGTTGGTGATGTGCAGGTGGATAGTGCTCGCACGAAAATTTTTCAGATTGATGTGGATCAAGCAAAGCTTGCTAGCTATGGATTGACTGTGGCGGATGTTGCACGTGTTCTTTCTGATATGTCTACTGATGCTCCTGTGGGATCATTGCGAAATTCCAAAGAATCGTTAATTGTGCGTGCTACTGCTCGATTAACGACGCCAGAAGATTTTGAGCAAGTTATATTGAAGCCTCATGTACGTATTAGTGATATTGCGCGTGTTACTTTGTCACCTGATATAGAAACAGTTATTCTGCGCGTTAATGGAGAAACGGGAATTGGGTTGGGTATTGTGCGTAAGGCGCAATCTAACGTGCTTGACATTTCTAAAGGTATTCGAAAGGTTGTTGATCATCTTAAAGCTATTCTTCCTCCTTCTGTGCAAGTAAATATTATTAATGATGATGCTATTTTTATTAAGAGTGCTCTTCATGAAGTTGAAGCTGCGTTGGTCATTGCTATACTTAGTGTGATTGTAGTCATTTTTCTTTTCCTTAGAGATATTCGCATAACGCTTATTCCTGCCTTATCTATTCCAGTAGCGCTCATTGGAACAGTTGCTGCGATTTATTTTGCAGGTTTTTCTTTGAATATTTTAACGTTTTTAGGGTTTGTTTTAGCAACTGGGCTTGTCGTGGATGATGCAATTGTTGTTCTTGAGAATATTGTTCGACGACGCAATATGGGGCTTGGTTCTTTGTCAGCAGCGGTGTTAGGAACACGAGAAGTATTTTTTGCTGTTTTGGCAACAACATTGACTCTCGTGGCTGTTTTTGTGCCTATTTCTTTTCTTCCTGGACAAATTGGGGGGCTTTTTAGAGAGTTCGGTTTTGTGCTAGCAATTTCTGTTTTACTTTCTTCAGTTGTTGCTTTGACGCTTTGTCCTATGCTTGCTTCCCGTTTTCTTAAAGCGCATGTTGAAAATGATGGGAAGAGTGCGCGCTATTTTGTTTTTTTAGATAAATTAGGTACTTTCTTTAGTGAGAGCTATGCTCGTAATTTGCGCAGATGTTTGGAGCGACCGTGGACTGTTATTTTTGTTTCACTTATTTTTTCTGTTGTTTGTATTGGAAGCTATATGAAATTACAACACGAGCTAACACCAGAAGAAGATAGGGGTGCTGTCCTATTGGTTATTAATGGGCCGCAGGGGATGTCAACGCAATATTTGAATGAGCAGGTAGAGCAAATTGAAGCGAGCTTGCAGCCGTTGCGTGATGCTGGTGAGGTTGCTAATAGTTATTCTATAGCGGGGTTTGGTGGTTCTCCTAATAAAGCTTTCCTGATTTTATTGCTTTCATCTTGGGAGAATCGCTCGCGTAGCCAACAGGAAATCGTTAAAGATATTAATGAAAAAGTTAAACAGTTTCCAGCAGTGTTCGTATTTGTTGCTCAAGGTAATTCTTTAGGAGTTCGAGGAACTGGTCAAGGGTTACAATTTGCAATTCTTGGAGATAATTATGCGAAATTACAGTCAACTGCTGATGAGCTACTGCATGCTCTAAGAACTGATAAGCGTTTTGTTCGTCCTCGCCTTACTGTTGATGCAACACAGTCGCAATTTTTTATTGAAATTGACCGAGAAAAAGCTTCTAATTTAGGAATTGATATTACCAATTTAGGTAATACATTGCAGGCAATGTTGGATGGGAAAAAAATTGGTTCCATTTATGTGGATAACCATTCTTACGATGTAAAACTTATGTCGCGTAAAAATCCTATCAATAACCCTGCCGATTTAGAAAATGTTGTTTTAAAAACAAAAGATAATAAATATATTCCTTTGTCAGTTATTGCAAACATGCATGAAAAAGCTACTGCGCCTCAATTAAAACGAGAGGAACGTATGAGCGCTGTTGTTTTAAGTACAAATCTTGCTCCAGGTGTTGCATTAGGCAGTGGTTATCGGATTGTGCAAGAAATTGCTTCTCCTTTGTTATCGGGAGAAAATTATATTATTCCTTTGGGGGGGAGCTGCAACGCTTGGTGAAACGTCTTCTAATTTAACGGTTGTTTTTGGAGTTGCTTTTTTAATCATTTTATTGGTTTTAGCTGCGCAATTTGAAAGTTTTATTTCAGGGTTTATTATAATGGCTACTGTGCCATTGGGACTTGGTTGTGCAGCCATTGCTATGCTTTTGAGTGGTGTTAGTCTCAATATTTATAGCCAAATTGGTTTGGTTTTATTGATTGGTGTGATGGCCAAAAATGGTATTCTAATTGTTGAGTTTGCGGATCAGTTACGTGATCAAGGTAAAAGCGTGCGTGAAGCTGTAGAGGAAGCAGCCAATATTCGCCTTCGTCCAGTTTGTATGACAATGATTTGTGCTATTTTAGGGGGGATTCCTTTGATTTTAGCAAAAGGAGCTGGTGCGGAAGCACGCATAGCCTTAGGTTGGGTCATTGTTGGTGGTTTGGGGTTGGCAACTATTTGCACTCTTTATGTAACACCTGTTGTTTATCTTTTTCTTGGGCGTTTTGTGAAACCAAAAGCAGAGGAAACTGCACGTTTAGCGAGAGAACTAAGCCAAGCTGAATGATCCGTTTGGCACAAAATAGCTGAAAGATTTTTTAAACTTTTTCTTAAAAGATATCATTTAGGGATCTTATCACTTTATTTTCTCACTGTTTCATTTGTGTATGGACAGTGAGAATTAGTTGCAGTAAAGGAGCTTTTCTATCCTATTATCATCTGTATTTAAATTCTATTGGTGATGACCATAGGAGATATAGTTTATGATTCGCGATGAAAAAATCTTTGAGGATGCTTTAAAAGCTCTAAAAGAACATGCTACAAAAGATAAAGTTTGTGATATTCGTCAACATTTTGCAAAAGACAAAAAACGCTTTACCAATTTTTCTTTAAAACTTGATGATTTTCTTTTTGACTTTTCAAAATGCGGTGTAGCATCTCATACATTATGCCTCTTAGATAATTTGGCTGTTGTTGCAGGTGTATTAAGTAGACGCGAAGCCATGTTTTCTGGTGAGCTTATTAATTTTACTGAAAAGCGTTCAGTTCTCCATACTATTTTGCGTTTGCCTGCTAATGAAGTTTTTATTTTGAATAAGCGCGATATTGTTCAAGATATTCAAGCCGTTTTTGCTCATATGGAAAAGTTTTCTGAAACAGTTCGTAATGGCAGTTATAAAGGAAGCAGTGGGAAAAGGATAACTGATGTTGTAAATATTGGTATTGGAGGTTCTTATCTTGGACCTGCAATGGTTACCAGTGCCTTAAAGCCTTATCATGATGGACCACGTTGTCACTTCGTTTCTAATATCGATAGTGCGCATATTTCTGACATTCTTGCTGATTTAGATCCAGAAACGACACTGTTTATTATTGTTTCTAAAACTTTTACTACAGCTGAAACAATAGAAAATGCTCACGTTGCACGTCAATGGATCAGTTCACATACACGGGAAGAGGCTGTTGGGAAGCATTTTGTTGCTGTTTCGAGCGCAGTCGATAAAGTGACGAAATTTGGTATAGATTCTTCGCGAATTTTTGAATTTTGGGATTGGGTAGGAGGGCGTCATTCAGTTTGGTCAGCTGTTGGTCTTATTGTCATGTTGGCAATAGGAGGTCAAGGTTTTCGCCAATTTCTTGAAGGTGCTCAGCAAATGGATCAACATTTTAAAAATGCACCTTTGCATGAAAATATTCCTGTGCGGTTTGCTCTTTTAGGATTTTGGCATCGTGTTATTTGTGGTTATTCATCGCGAGCTATTATTCCTTATGCACAGCGTTTATCACGTCTTCCAGCTTATTTACAGCAGCTTGATATGGAATCAAATGGCAAAAATATTTCTTTAAATGGCAAGCCAATAAATTTTTCAACAGGTCCAGTTACTTGGGGAGGTTCAGGAACAAATGGACAACATGCTTTTTTCCAACTTTTACATCAGGGCACAGATGTTGTTCCTGTGGAGTTTATTTTATTTGTAAAAGGGCATGAGTCTGATTTACATCATATGCATGATATGCTGGTAGCTAATTGTCTAGCACAGTCAGAAGCTTTAATGAAAGGCTGCGGGGTTGAGGATGCTAGGCGTGTCACTGTAAGCGGTGAAACTTATAATAACGAGGCAGACAGGTTTGCAATTCATAAAAGCTGTACAGGAAATCGTCCAAGCATTATGTTAATCCAAGATTTACTGACTCCTTTTACGCTTGGTCGTTTAATTGCACTTTATGAGCATCGTGTTTTTGTTGAAGGTGTTTTAATGAATATTAATTCATTTGATCAGTGGGGCGTTGAGCTGGGAAAAGAGCTTGCAAATGAATTGTTACCTGTTATTCGCGGAACACACAAAGCCAATAATCGTGATAGCTCAACATTAGGGTTATTAACGCATATTAAAGAGAGGCGTATTTTGAGTGTAGCTTGACAGTAAGTTGTATTAAGCGAAAAAAGTGAGATTAGGGAGGAATTCATAGAATTTTGACACAAGAAAATGCAAAAATTGAATTTAGTAGCAACAAGGGGAGGGGACTTTGAAAAATCTGAAAAGTCTTTGAAAAAAATCACATAAAGAATAAAATCACTAAAAAACCAAAAAGAATTTCACGTTTGATGAAATGTTCAAAAAATAGAAAAAAATCTATTATTGATGTTTTCATATTTACTTTTTATTAGATAATTGTTTTGTTAAAATATTTCGAAATAATTGAAGATACTCTCCAAATGATACTCACATGAACCCTTTATCGAGATGGAGGCCTTTTAGAAAAATTGATCCACAGCGAGAATAGTTAACCACTTATACGATTTTGTATCGGATTCTAAAAAGTTACTATCAGCCATGTATGATTACCACAGCCACAAAAAATTTCAACACTTACCTATTTAAAATTTGAACACTTTAACGATAAGGAATTTTCTTCGACTTTTATACTGCAACGTTTAAACTTAGCAGTAAAGTAGTAAAATACACACTTGTTACTCCTTCATATACAAAGAAGCTATCACATTGTTAACCAAACATTGTTCTTACTAAAAAACTAATCATCATAAACTACAACCTCGCAAAAAACCATCACCACCACAGCGTTGAATAGCTTTTTGCAAATTCTCTAAAAAAACGAAAGATACAAAATACCACAAAGATCTCCATCAATATACGCAAAAAAACACCCAACGCAATTCACAACGATGAAGCTCTTTCTATAGCCAAATCACCCTCCGCAAAAACACAATCTTTAACATCAAAAAAAATCTTAACACCCGAATAGTCCACACAGTGACAAAAAAACCACTACCACTTTACGACTATTTCGTGTAATAATCTGTAAATATAAAAAATAATCTCGCTACAAAACAACTTTACAGATTACTTCACTCATTTAATTCAAAAAAGTAACCCTTACAAAATGTCTACACTTATCTACAAACTTAAACACCTACCTCGATACATGGTAAAACACAAATGCGACTTCTTTATGTCTATTACAGTGCACTTTTTTCTCACTCATTATACCAACTTACCTGAGTAAAGCACGTCACATCACACTAAACTACGTGAATTTCAAAAAACATGGCCAAAGCTAATTATAAAATATGTTTTTTTTATGTTTTAAAATTTTTCTTATGGGGATTCTATGAAAAAGCTAAAATCAAATTTAATTACAACTGTTTCGTTAAGCACTGCAATGGCAGTACTTTTATCGAGTGTATCTCCTGTTTATGCTGCGAGTCTTGCAATACAGGGGTGGAACAATCAGGGTTCAAATGCTAATACACAAAACGGTGCTGTGGAAGGTAGTCATGGTAGTATTATTTTAGCTGGTGTTCCTGGTAGTGGTACTGCTGATAATTATAATGCCTGTGGTGCAGATCTTGTTATTGGTCGTGGAGGCGGTTCACATGGTGCTGGGGGAATAACTGCAGAGGAGCAATATATTAGATTTGTTGAAAATCAAGTGTTTGGTGGGAAGAATCCTTATGGTGTAGTTGATACTAAAACGAATCAGAGCGATAGTGGCTATATGGGGAGTCTAACGGGAGGTGTAGTGAATGCTAAGCCTGAGGCTTATGGTATTTTTTCTTTTGCCACTGGTTGTGGGTCTTCTGCAACAGGGAATTATTCAACAGCATTTGGTTCGGGCGCAACTGCATCGGCTGGAGGAGCAATGGCATTTGGCGTTTCTGCACTTGCTAGCGGAAGAGTAAGTTTTGCTATGGGTGTGGGATCGGAAGCTTCAGGAGAATCTGCTGTTGCTTTGGGTGGGCTTTCATTATCATCTGGTAAAGAAAGTGTTGCTATAGGGACTAGAGCGACTGCAAATGCAGATTATGGGGTAGCTATAGGCTCACGAGCTCAAGCTCAAGCTCAAGGCTCTATTGCAATAGGCAGTGCTGATTCTGATGAAAAACAGGCAATAGCAGGAGCTGCAAATGCGATTGCTATAGGTTCGCACGCTCAGGCTGATACGGATGGTTCGGTTTCTATTGGTATAAACGCACAGGTAGTTGCTGAAGGTGGTGTTGCTGTGGGTGCGGGGGCTGTTTCTCGCGCTGAATCTTCCATTGCGGGTTATAATCCTGGAATCAATACGACATTAGAAAGTGAAAATACTGCATGGGTAAGCACTAAAGGTGCTTTTAGTATTGGTGATGTTGAAAATGGGGTAACACGGCAGATTACAGGAGTGGCTGCAGGAACCAGCGAGACCGATGCAGTAAATGTTGCTCAGTTAAAAGCTTTAAAAGGATATGCTGAAAGTTTAGAGTTGAATATTTCTGTTAATGAAGAAAATATTTCACCGAATGGTAAGCTAGACTTTTCAGCTGCAAGTGACAATTTGAAAGTTGTAAAAGATTCAGACAGTAAAATAGCTTTTGATTTGGCAAAAAATATTACGCTGGATAGTGTAAAAGTAGGAGATAGTGTTTTAGATGCAGCTGGTTTGGTAATAGCTGGTGGTCCAAAAATTACGAACGATGGCATTGATGCTGGAAATAAAGTGATCGCTAATCTTAAGGGTGGGAAAGTTTCTGTCGCTTCAGCAGAAGCTGTGACGGGTGGTCAACTTTATGCTTTAAGTGATACATTTGCTAAATATTTGGGCGGGGGTGCTCGTTATGAAGATGAAAATTGGACAGCGCCAAAATTTGATATTGTGCAATTTAATTCCGACGCATTGTCCGATGAGAAGAAGAGTTATGATAACGTTTCTGGTGCTTTTGATGGGGTCAATGCTGCTTTTACAAATTTGAATAGTAAGATTGATAATGTAAAAAATAATCTCCTTATTAAACAGGATGGTGACAGTGATATCATTGCTATTGGCAATGAAGTTGCTGGTACTGTAATCAGTGTTACAAATCGTAGCGGTGTGTCTCGCAAACTTACTGGTGTAGCGAGTGGGCAGATTTCTGTAGATTCATCTGATGCAATAAATGGTTCTCAGCTTTACTCGGTAAATAACACGCTTGCTTCATATTTTGGTGGTGGTGCTAACTTTGGAAATGGAGTGTGGACTGCGCCAAAATTTGATATCGTGCAGTTAGACTCTAAAGGAGTGATCGGTGATAAGCAGAGTTATAATAACGTTTCTGGTGCTTTTGATGGGGTCAATGCTGCTTTTACAAATTTGAATAGTAAGATTGATAATGTAAAAAATAATCTCCTTATTAAACAGGATGGTGACAGTAATATCATTGCTATTGGCAATGAAGTTGCTGGTACTGTAATCAGTGTTACAAATCGTAGCGGTGTGTCTCGCAAACTTACTGGTGTAGCGAGTGGGCAGATTTCTGTAGATTCATCTGATGCAATAAATGGTTCTCAGCTTTACTCGGTAAATAACACGCTTGCTTCATATTTTGGTGGTGGTGCTAACTTTGGAAATGGAGTGTGGACTGCGCCAAAATTTGATATCGTGCAGTTAGACTCTAAAGGAGTGATCGGTGATAAGCAGAGTTATAATAACGTTTCTGGTGCTTTCGATGGAGTTAATACTGCTTTTACAAATTTAAATAGTAAGATTGATAATGTAAGAGACACTCTCAAAGATAATCTTCTCATTAAACAGGATAAAAGCAGTAATATCATTACTATTGGCAATGAAGTACTTGGTACTGTAATCAATGTCACAAATAGTAGCGGTATGGCTCGCAAGCTCACTGGTGTAGCGAGTGGGCAGGTTTCTGCAAATTCATTTGATGCAATAAATGGTTCGCAACTTTACTCGGTAAATAACACGCTTGCTTCATATTTTGGTGGTGGTGTTAATTTTGAAAATGGAGTGTGGACTGCGCCAAAATTTGATATCGTGCAGTTAGACTCTAAGGGAGTGATCGGTGATAAGCAGAGTTATAATAACGTTTCTGGTGCTTTCGATGGAGTTAATACTGCTTTTACAAATTTAAATAGTAAGATTGATAATGTAAGAGACACTCTCAAAGATAATCTTCTCATTAAACAGGATAAAAGCAATAATATCATTACTATCGGTAGTGAAGTAGTTGGTCTTGTAGTTGATGTCGCAAATAGTGGTGGTGTGTCTCGAAAAATTACTGGTGTAGACAGTGGGCAGATTTCTGTAGATTCATCTGATGCAATAAATGGTTCTCAGCTTTACTCGGTAAATAACACGCTTGCTTCATATTTTGGTGGTGATGCTAGGTACGAAAATGGAAGATGGACGGGTCCAAGATTTGATATTATAGAATTCAATTCTGATGGATTAAGTAATGGAAAAAAGAGCTATTATACTGTTTCGAGCGCTTTTGACGCAGTTGGTAGCAATTTTGCAAATTTGAATAAGAATATTCGTGATGTACAAGATGGTCTTCTTGTTAAACAAGCAAGGGATATGTTGCCTATTACTATTGGTCAAGCAGTAGGTGGTATTTTAATTGATTTCACAAATAAGGATGGGGTATATCGTAAACTTACTGGTGTAGCAGATGGACTGATCTTTGAAGGTTCAACGGAAGCAGTGAATGGTGGTCAACTTTATTCGGTAGGTGATGCTCTTGTTTCATACCTTGGGGGTAACGCTAAGTATGCGAATGGAATGTGGACAGATCCAATTTATCGTATTCAGGGTACTGCGTATAATAATGTTGGTTCTGCTTTTGAGGGAGTTAATAACTCTATTACGAGTATAAATAACTCTATTCTTGATATAAAAAATGATATTAGTGGAAATATTAATCCAAACACTCTGGTGTGGGATAGCTATGAAAATGCGTTTGTTGCCAATCATGTCATAGATGGTGTGAAAACCAATGCTAAGCTTAAGTTTCTTCTTGATGGAAACATCTCGTTAGGATCAACGGAAGCTGTAACAGGTGGCCAGCTTTATTCTGTGAATAAAACGTTTTCTACATATTTTGGTGGTGGTGCTAATTTTGAAAATGGAGTGTGGGTTGCGCCAAAATTCGAGGTCGTACAATTTAATTCTAGTGGATTGATCAGCGAAAAGCGGAGTTATAATAATGTTGCTAGTGCTTTTTCTGGGGTTAATGAAGCTTTCGTAAGTCTTGATGACAAGATTAATGATGTAAAAAATCAGACTCTTGTTCAGCAAAATGGAAAGATTGCTCCTATTAACATCGGTGCAGGTACAGGTGGAAATAGAATTATAGTTGCAAACAGTGATGGTGCGTCGCGTATTATCTCTGGTGTGATGGCAGGAAGTATTGCAGAAGGGTCAACAGAGGTTATAACTGGTAATCAGCTTTATTCAATGAGTAACATGCTTGCTACATATTTTGGTGGTGGTGCTAGGTACGAAAATGGAGGATGGACATTACCAAATTTCAAGGTTACTAAGCTTAATGATAATGGTGTTGCTGAAGAAGCAAGCTATACAAATGTTGCCGACGCTCTTGCAGGTATGAGCAACTCGTTTAAAAATATTAAAAATGATTTCACGACAGAGATTACTCAAGAGGTCATTGATCAAATTACAGGTAATGTTCTAAGTGATCTTACTCAAACAGTTATTACTGAGGTTAATCGTACTAGCCTTATAAAACAAGGTTCTTCCACAAAGCCTATCACAATTGGTGGGAACACAGGTGGCACTGAGATTATAATTGCAAACAGTGATGGTGCATCGCGTATTGTCTCTGGTGTGAAGGCAGGGAGTATTTCAGAAGGCTCAACAGAGGCTATAACTGGTGGTCAGCTTTATTCAGTGAGCAACATGCTTGCTACATATTTTGGTGGTGGCGCTAGATATGAAGGTGGAGAATGGAAAGCTCCAGACTTCACGGTTGTTACACTCAATGATGATGGTGTTGCTGAAGAGGCAAGTTATACAAATGTTGCCGATGCTCTTGCAGGTATGAGCAACTCGTTCAAAAATATTAAAAACGATGTTGCAAATGGTGTTTCTCAAGATGTCATTGACGATATCACTCAAATAGTCACGACTGCTGTTAAGAGTACTAGCCTTGTTAAACAAAATGAATCCACAAATGCTATCACTATTGGTGGAGAAATAGGTGGCGCTGAGATTACAGTTTCCAACAGTGAAGGTCTTGCGCGTATTATCTCTGGCGTGAAGGCAGGGAGTATTTCAGAAGGCTCAACAGAGGCTATAACTGGTGGTCAGCTTTATTCAGTGAGCAACATGCTTGCTACATATTTTGGAGGTGGCGCTAGATATGAAGATGGAGAATGGAAAGCTCCAGACTTCACGGTTGTTACACTCAATGATGATGGTGTTGCTGAAGAGGCAAGCTATACAAATGTTGCCGATGCTCTTGCAGGTATGAGCAACTCGTTCAAAAATATTAAAAACGATGTTGCAAATGGTGTTTCTCAAGATGTCATTGACGATATCACTCAAACAGTCACGAATGCTGTTAAGAGTACTAGCCTTGTTAAACAAGATAAATCCACAAATGCTATCACTATTGGTGGAGAAATAGGCGGTACTGCAATTACAGTTGCCAACAGTGAAGGTGTATCACGTAGTATCTCTGGGGTAAAAGCAGGAACGCTTGCTGCTGGCTCAACAGAGGCTGTTAACGGTGCACAGCTCTATTTGGCGAGTAACGCACTTGCTTCATATTTTGGAGGAGGAGCTAAATATGAAGGTGGAGAATGGAAACTCCCAGATTTCACGATTACCCAAGTCAATGATGAAGGTGCTTTTGTAGAGGGAAGTTATAAAAGTGTTGCTGATGCCCTTGCAGGTATAAGCAGTTCTTTCATAAATATTAAACAGGGCGTCATAGACGGTGTATTGGATGATGTAACGGAAGAAATCGTTAATGGAATCAATAATGATGTTATCGCTGGAATTACTCAAACAGTTACGGATGCGGTTAACGGTAATAGACTTGTTAAACAAGATGAATCCACAAATGTTATTATTATTGGTGGAAATGTAGCTGGTAATGAAATTACAGTTGCCAACAATGATGGTGCATCACGTATTGTTTCTGGGGTAAAAGCAGGAACGCTTGCTGCTGGCTCAACAGATGCTGTTAACGGTGCACAGCTCTATTTGGCGAGTAATGCACTTGCTACATATTTTGGAGGTGGCGCTAGATATGAAGATGGAAAATGGACATTCCCAGACTTCACAGTTGTTACACTCAATGATGATGGTGTTGCTGAAGAGGCAAGCTATACAAATGTTGCCGATGCTCTTGCAGGTATGAGCAACTCGTTCAAAAATATTAAAAACGATGTTGCAAATGGTATTTCTCAAGATGTCATTGATGACATCACTCAAACAGTCACGACTGCTGTTAAGAACACTAGCCTTGTTAAACAAAATTCATCCACAAATACTATCAGCATTGGTGGAGAAATAGGTGGTACTGCAATTACAGTTGCCAACAGTGAAGGTGTATCACGTAGTATCTCTGGGGTAAAAGCAGGAATGCTTACAGCTGGCTCAACAGAGGCTGTTAACGGTGCACAGCTCTATTTGGCGAGTAACGCACTTGCTTCATATTTTGGAGGAGGAGCTAAATATGAAGGTGGAGAATGGAAACTCCCAGATTTCACGATTACCCAAGTCAATGATGAAGGTGCTTTTGTAGAGGGAAGTTATAAAAGTGTTGCTGATGCCCTTGCAGGTATAAGCAGTTCTTTCATAAATATTAAACAGGGCGTCATAGACGGTGTATTGGATGATGTAACGGAAGAAATCGTTAATGGAATCAATAATGATGTTATCGCTGGAATTACTCAAACAG